>JBEIPU010000039.1:0-25762 GCA_040376925.1 Caenimonas sp.
ACCCCCCGAAGCGCCTTCGGCGCCTCCCCCCAAGGGGGGCGCCATCAGTGGCCCGACGAAGCCGGTTCCGCGATGGCCGCTTGAAAGGCGTGCGCCTGTATGTTTGAACTTCGTTTACTGGCCCCTGAAGACCGGGTTGAAGCGCTGAGTGATGCGCTGGACGCGCTGGACGCCCTGAGCGTGTCGGTGGAAGACGCCGACGCCCAGACCGACGCCGAACAGGCGCTGTTTGGCGAGCCCGGCATGCCGCCGCCCAAGGAGGGCTGGCAGCGCTCACGCATCCTGGCGCTGTTTGGCGCGAAAGAGGCCGCTGACGAGGCCGCACAACTGCTGCAGGCCCAGGACTTTTTTGAAGGCTGCACCGTGCTGGGCGTAGCGCCCGTGCCCGACCAGGACTGGGTGCGCCTGACGCAGTCGCAGTTTGCGCCGGTAGAGATCACGCCTGATTTCTGGATCGTGCCGACCTGGCATGAGCCGCCCGCGCAGGCGCGCCAGGTGATCCGGCTGGACCCGGGCCTGGCCTTTGGCACGGGCACGCACCCCACGACACGCATGTGCTTGCGCTGGATCGCGCGCCACGGCGTGGCCGGCCAGCGGGTGCTGGACTACGGCTGCGGTTCGGGCATCCTGGCCATTGGCGCGGCTGTGCATGGCGGCGCGGACATTGACGCCGTGGATATTGACGAGGCCGCCGTGTCTTCGACCGTCGCCAACGCACAGGCCAACCACGTGACGCTGAACGCAGGCCTGCCGGACAAGGCCGGCGGGCAGTACCAGACCGTGCTGGCCAACATCCTGGCCACGCCGCTGAAGATGCTGGCGCCGCTGCTGTGCGCCCATGTGGCACCCGGGGGTTCGCTGGTGCTGGCGGGCATCCTGGCGCGGCAGGAGGCCGAACTGAAGCAGGCCTATGCGCCGCATTGCAGGCTGGATGTGGCCGATACCGAAGACGGCTGGATCCTGATGACAGCCACGCTGTGAGCTTTCGGGTGAAGCGCGCGCCTACAATCTGGCGCTCATGAGCCTGATTACACGCTGCCCCGCCTGCGGCACGATGTTCAAAGTCGTGCCCGACCAACTCAGGATTTCAGAGGGCTGGGTGCGCTGCGGACATTGTGCCGAGGTGTTTGATGCGTCGTCGCACATGCAGGGCGATGCAGCCGCACCCTCGGCGCCCCAGGCGCCCGCTCCCGCGCCGGCCATCGTGCCGCCGCCTGAGGCGCCCGCCCAGCCGCCCTACGTCGCCCAGGTGCCGCACGAATGGCCCGAGCCGCAGTTCCAGGCTGAGCCGCCCTTCCAGCCCGACCCGCAACCCGAACCAGAACAGGATTCACCGCCGCCGGCCGCAGAGGATTTCCGGGTCGAGCCGTTAATGCCGCCCGAGCCGGCGCCGCAGGCCAGCTACCTGGACGCGGTGGACGAGTTGTCGCGTGGCGCAGCCCCGCCCGCGGACGATGAGCCCGCCCTGGAAGACGTGTCGTTCGTGCGCCAGGCGCGCCGCAAGGCATTCTGGCGCCGCCCGCTGGTGCGTGCGGCGCTGGGGCTGGCGGCCGGCGTGCTGCTGGTGGCCCTGGCGCTGCAAATCGCGGTGCAGGAGCGTGAACGCATCGCCGCTGCGCAGCCCGCGCTCAAGCCACTGCTGCAGCAACTGTGCGAGCCGCTGCAGTGCACCGTGGGCCCGCCGCGCCAGATCGAGGCCGTGGTGATAGACGGCTCGACTTTCAGCAAGCTGCGCGGCGACGCCTACCGGCTGAACTTCACGTTGCGCAACCAGGCGGCTGGCGACATTGCCATGCCCGCGATCGAGCTGACGCTGACTGACGGGCAGGACCAGCCCGTGGTGCGCCGCGTGCTGACGCCCGCCGACATGGGCGCGCCCTCCGGGCCCCTGGCCGCCGGCGCCGACTGGAGCGGCAACTTTGCCATGAGCGTGGCCGGCAACGGCACCGGCCGCATCGCGGGCTACCGTGTGCTGGCGTTTTACCCCTGAATTCATCCACCCCCAACCCGTACGACCTATGGCAGCAGTGATTTGTGGCTCCCTGGCCTTTGACACCATCATGACCTTCGAGGGCCGCTTTTCGGAGCAGATCCTGCCCGACCAGCTGCACATCCTGAATGTGTCATTCCTGGTGCCGGCGCTGCGGCGCGATTTCGGGGGGTGCGCCGGCAACATCGCCTACAGCCTGAAGGCGCTGGGCGGCACGCCGCTGCCCATGGCCACCGTGGGCAATGACGGGGCGGACTACCTGGAGCGGCTCAAGGGCCTGGGCATCAGCGCCGAATTTGTGCGCCAGGTCAGTGATACGTACACCGCGCAGGCCATGATCATGACCGACCGTGACAACAACCAGATCACGGCCTTTCACCCCGGCGCGATGATGCAGGCGCACATCACGAAGATTGAGTCACGCGCCGACATCAAGCTGGGCATCATCTCGCCCGACGGGCGCGACGCGATGCTGGAGCATGCGCAGCAGTTCAAGGCGGCGGGCATCCCGTTCGTGTTCGACCCCGGACAGGGCCTGCCGATGTTCGACGGCAAGGAGCTGGCGCAGTTTGTAGACCAGGCCACCTGGGTCACGGTGAATGACTACGAAGGCAAGATGCTCAGCGACCGCACCGGCTGGAGCAGCGCCGACATTTCACGCCGCGTGCAGGGCCTGGTGGTGACGCTGGGCGCCGAGGGCTGTGAGGTGTGGATCGACGGCGAAAAGACCCTGGTTCCGCCCGTCAAGGCAACCGGCGTCGTCGACCCCACGGGCTGCGGCGACGCCTGGCGCGGCGCGATGCTGTTCGGGCTGGAGCAAGGCTGGAGCCTGGCGCGTTGTGCCGCGCTGGGCAACCGCGTCGGGGCAATCAAGATCGCCAGCCGCGGACCGCAGAATTATTCGCTGGCTGGCTTGTCTGCCTGAGGCTGCGCGCGTGGGACGGGCGGCCCAGGCGTGTTGGCGCAGCGCCGGTCGCCAGGCCATGCCAAAAGAAAAGAAGTGAGCACCATGCACATCGAAGAAAAGCCCGCCTTTGCCACCCCGTTTGAATGGATAGGTGGAGAAGACCGCATCAAGGCGTTGACCGAACGCTTTTACGACCTGATGGACCTGGAACCCGGCTACGCCGCATTGCGGGCCGCGCACGGCACCGACCTGGCCAATGCCCGCCAGCGCCTGTTCTGGTTCCTGTGCGGCTGGATGGGCGGGCCGCAGCATTACACCGAGCGGTTTGGCCACCCCATGCTGCGCGCGCGCCACCTGCCGTTTGCCATCGGCATCCAGGAGCGCGACCAGTGGCTGGCGTGCATGGACCAGGCCATGGGGGAGACCGGTGTGCCTGAAGACCTGCGCGCCCGGCTGAAAAACAGCTTCTTCCAGACGGCCGACTGGATGCGCAACACCCGGGTCTGAGCCGCCTTCAGGGCGAAGGCGTCAGCAGCACCACCACCGCGCCCGCGCCGCCCTCATCGGCGCGGGCCTGCACAAAGGCCAGTACCTCGTTCTTCTGGATCAGCCAGCTGTGCACCTTGCCCTTGAGCACTGGCACCTTGCCGGGTGAGCCCAGGCCCTTGCCGTGCACCACGCGCACGCAGCGCACGCCGTGCTTGTGCGCGTCGCGGATGAACGTGCCCAGGATTTCGCGTGCATCGTCGCGGCGCAGGCCATGCAGGTCCAGCTCGCGCTGGATGCTCCAGTGCCCCTGGCGCAGCTTGCGCGTCACGTCGGTGCCGATGCCGGGGCGGCGAAAGCTCATGGCGTCGTCCACGTCCAGCAGCGTGCTGGCGTCAAATTCGTCGGAGAGGCTTTCCAGCAGCACGCGCTGGTCGTCCAGCTGCTGCTGCACCGGGATGGGCGCGGGCTGCTCCGTGGCCAGCGGCACGCGCGGCGGCTGGCGGATGGGCTTGACGGCGCCGGCCGCGCGCTTGAACAGATCTTCTTCGGCGCGGCGGCGGCGCTCGGCCTCCTGCCGGGCGGCCTCCTGCACTGCGGCCAGCTTTTGCTGCTCGGCCAGCTTTTTCTGCACCAGCTTCAGGTCCTGCAGCGACTGGATCTTCATGTTGTGACCCCGCTCATACCAGCCCCTTTTCCGCCATCGAAAACGCCTCGCCAATGCCCACGATCACATGGTCCAGCACGCGCACGTCCACCAGCGCCAGCGCGGCCTTCAGGGTGCCGGTCAGGGCCTCGTCGGCGCGGCTGGGTTGCGCGCTGCCGCTGGGGTGGTTGTGCGCCAGCACCACAGCGGCGGCCTGGTGGTGCAGGGCGCGCAGCACCACCTCGCGCGGGTACACGCTGGTCTGCGTGAGCGTGCCGCGAAAGAGTTCTTCCAGCGCCAGCAGGCGGTTCTGTGTGTCCAGGAACAGCACGGCAAACACCTCGTGCTGGCGCGCGCCCAGGTGCAGCTGCAGGTAATGCTTGACGGCACCGGGCGTGCAGAACACCTCGCGTTCGCGCAGGCGCTGGGCCACGGCCCGGCGCGCCAGCTCCAGCACGGCCACCATCTCGGCGCGCTTGGCGCTGCCGCCCAGGCCCTTGATGCGCTTCAAGTCATCGGCGCCGGTGTTCAGCAGGCCGGCCAGCCCGCCGAATTCGTCCAGCAGCTCCTGGGCCAGCGCCAGCACGCCCTTGCCCGCAATGCCGGTGCGCAGGATCAGCGCCAGCAGCTCGGCGTCGCCCAGGGCGGCTGAGCCACGTGCAAGCAGCTTTTCGCGCGGCTGCGCGTCGGCGGGAAGGTCTTTCAGGCGCATGGGGTGGGCAGGGGCCGGGGTTTCTACAATGGGGGCCAGTTTATAGAGAGTTCCATGGCACCCAACCCACCCCGCGTGCAGGCGGGATCATTCCTGACGCTGCATTACCGCCTGGCCGGGCCGGGCGGTGACATCATCAACACCTTCAACGACAAGCCGGCCACGCTGTCGCTGGGCACGGGCGAGCTGTCGCCGGCCATGGAGCAGCGCCTGATCGGGCTGGAAGAGGGCGCGCGCGCCAAGTTTGACATCCCCGCCGGCGAGGCCTTTGGCGAGCGCAACCCCGACATGCAGCAGTGGGTGGCGCGCAAGCTGCTCAATGAAATGGGCGACCCCCACGAGCAGTACCAGGTGGGCGACGTGGTGCAGTTCCCCACGCCTGATGGCATGGGCAGCTATGCGGGTGCGGTGCAGCAGGTGGGCAAGGACGGCGACGGTGACGGCAAAGCCGACGCCGTGCTGTTTGACTTCAACCACCCGCTGGCGGGCAAGCCCGTGACGTTTGAGGTGCATGTGATCGGGGTGCTATGAGCAATCAGAACCAGGAAATGGAAATCCTGCTGGCCGAGCCGCGCGGCTTTTGCGCGGGCGTGGACCGCGCCATCGAGATCGTGGAGCGCGCCATTGCCAAATTCGGCGCGCCGATCTACGTGCGCCACGAGATCGTGCACAACACCTATGTGGTTAATGACCTTAAAGCCAAGGGCGCGATCTTCATTGAAGAACTGGCCGACGTGCCGCCTGGCGCCACGCTGGTGTTCAGCGCACACGGCGTGAGCAAGGCGATCCAGCAGGAGGCTGCCGCGCGCGGGTTTGAGGTGTTTGACGCCACCTGCCCGCTGGTGACCAAGGTGCATGTGGAGGTGGCCAAGCTCGCCAAAGAGGGCTACGAATTCATCATGATCGGCCACAAGGGCCACCCTGAGGTGGAAGGCACCATGGGCCAGCTGGACCATGGCATCCACCTGGTGGAAGACGTGGACGATGTGGCCCGCGTCCAGCCCGCGCAGACCGACAAGCTGGCCGTGGTCACGCAGACCACCCTGAGCGTGGACGACGCGGCCGAGATCAGCGCCGCGGTGCGCCGGCGCTTTCCCAGCATCCGTGAGCCCAAGCAGCAGGACATCTGCTACGCCACCCAGAACCGGCAAGACGCGGTCAAGGTCATGTCGCCCCAGGTGGACCTGCTGATCGTGGTGGGCAGCCCCACCAGCTCCAACAGCAACCGCCTGGCCGAGCTGGCGCGCAAGCTCGGCGTGGACGCCTACATGGTCGATTCCGCCGACGAGCTGCAGGCGCAGTGGCTGGACGGCAAGACGCGCGTGGGCCTGACGGCCGGCGCGTCCGCACCCGAGGTGCTGGTGCGCGCGGTGATTGACCGGGTGAAGGCGATGGGCGCCGTGTCGGTGCGCAAGATGGACGGCATCCAGGAAACGGTGAAATTCCCCTTGCCCAAGGGCCTGAAGCTCGACGCATGACGCCTGACCTGATCCGACAGGCCGGCCGGCGCCTGCAAGGTGGCCCCGCCGGTTTCCTGCGTGAGACGCCCATGCTCAAGCTGCCGGGCGCGGCCTTCGGCGTGAACTGCGCCGAGGTGTGGCTCAAGCTGGAACAGCTGCAGACCGGCGGCAGCTTCAAGGCCCGCGGCATGCTCAACCGGCTGATGGCCAACACGATTCCCGACAGCGGCGTGATCGTGGCGTCCGGTGGCAATGCCGGCATTGCCACGGCTGCGGCGGCCAAGGCATTGGGCGTGCGGTGTGAGGTGTTTTTGCCGACCGTATCCAGCACCGCCAAACGGGCCAGGCTGGCCGAGCTGGGCGCTGACGTCGTGGTGACCGGCGCAGTCTATGCCGAAGCCCTGGCCGCCTGCCTGGACCGCCAGCGCGAGACCGGGGCGCTGCTGACCCATGCCTATGACCAGCCCGAGGTGGTGGCCGGTGCGGGCACGCTGGCCATGGAAATCGAATCGCAGGCGGGCCTGGCCGACAGCGTGCTGGTCAGCGTGGGGGGTGGCGGGCTGATTGCCGGCATTGCCTCATGGTTTGGCCAACGCGCCCGCGTGGTGGCCCTGGAGCCGGAGCTTGCCCCCACGCTGTATCGGGCCCGTGAGGCGGGGCAGCCCGTGGACGTGGCGGTCAGCGGCGTGGCGGCTGATTCGCTGGGTGCCAAGCGCATTGGCGCCATCGCGTGGGATGTGACGCAGCAGCATGTGAAAGACGCGTTGCTGCTGCCCGACGACGCCATCCGCGCGGCGCAGCTTGGGCTGTGGAGCGAGCTCAAACTGGCCGTGGAGCCAGCTGCGGCGCTGGGTCTGGCCGCGTTGCAGACGGGCGCCTACGTGCCGCGTCCGGATGAAAAGGTCTGCCTGGTCATCTGCGGCGCCAACCTGGATCCGGCGTCACTGGCGCACTGAGCAGCATTACCGGGCAGGTGGCTGCAAATCGCAGTTGACCATCCAGCCCACGCCAAACTTGTCCACCAGCATGCCAAAGCGTGCGCCCCAGAAGGTCTCGGCCAGCGGCATGGTCACAATGCCGCCGGTGGCCAGTGCCTTGAACACGGCCTCGGCCCGGGCGGTATCCTGGGGGATGTTGACCGACATGGAAAACCCCGCATGGCCTGCGAACGGCTGGCCCGGCATGCGGTCGCTGGCCATGAAGCGGTGGCCGTTGGCCTCCAGCGTGGCGTGCATGACCTTGTTTTTCCAGTCGGGGCTGAGCTGGGCTTCCATGGGCGAGCCTTCAAACCGGCGCAGCAGCGTGATCTGCCCGCCCAGACACTGGGCATAGAAGCTCAGGGCGGCCTCACAGTTGCCGTCAAAGAACAGGTAGGGTTCGATCTGCATGGGTTGCTCCCGCACGGTTGCGGCGTTCATGCTACCCCCGAAAGCCCCGCCCACTAAAATTCAGCCATGCTCGATATCACACTGTTACGAAAAGACCTGGCCTCTGTCGAGGCCGCGCTGCAAACGCGCAAGAACCCGCAACCATTTCTGGACGTGGCCGCGTTCACCGCGCTGGAGTCCGAACGCAAGACCATCCAGACCCGCACCGAGGAACTGCAGGCCCAGCGCAACAGCCTGTCCAAACAGATTGGCCAGCTCAAGGCCAAGGGCGAACCGGCCGACGCCGTGATGGCGCAGGTCAATGCCCTGAAAGGCGAGCTGGACAGCTCCGCCGTGCGGCTGGAGCAGCTGCAGGCCGAGCTGCAGACGTTGCTGCTGGCCGTGCCCAACCTGCCGCACGCCAGCGTGCCGGTGGGCGCGGACGAGCATGGCAACGTCAAGGTGCGCGAATGGGGCAACCCGCGCAAGCTGGACTTTGCCGTGCGCGACCATGTGGACATCGGCGAGAAGCTGGGCCTGGACTTTGAGGCCGGCGTCAAGCTCAGCGGCTCGCGCTTTACCGTCATGAAGGGGCCGCTGGCGCGGCTGCACCGCGCGCTGGCGCAGTTCATGCTGGACGTGCAGACACAGGAGCACGGCTACACCGAGTGCTATGTGCCCTACATCGTCAACGCCGACAGCCTGCGCGGCACCGGACAGCTGCCCAAGTTTGAAGGCGACCTGTTTGCCGCCAAAAAGGGCGGGCAAGAGGGCGAAGCGGCCCCCGACAACGCCGCGCTGTATTTGATCCCCACGTCGGAAGTGCCGCTGACCAACCTGGTGCGCGACCAGGTGGTGGCGGAATCTGCCCTGCCGATGAAGCTCACCGCGCACACGCCGTGCTTCCGGTCCGAGGCCGGCAGCGCCGGGCGCGACACGCGCGGCATGATCCGCCAGCACCAGTTCGACAAGGTCGAGATGGTGCAGATCACCCACCCCGACAAAAGCAACGACGCGCTGGAGGAAATGACCCGACACGCCGAGGCCGTGCTGCAAAAGCTGGGCCTGCCCTACCGCGTGATGGCGCTGTGCACCGGCGACATGGGCTTTGGCGCGGCCAAGACCTACGACCTGGAAGTCTGGCTGCCCGCGCAGGACACCTACCGCGAGATCAGCTCGGTGAGCAACTGCGAGGCCTTCCAGGCCCGCCGGCTGCAGGCACGCTTCAAAAATGCTGCGGGCAAGAACGAGCTGGTGCACACGCTGAATGGCTCCGGCCTGGCCGTGGGCCGCACGCTGGTGGCGGTGCTGGAAAATTACCAGAACGCCGACGGGTCGGTGACCGTGCCCGAGGTGCTGCGCCCGTACATGGGCGGGGTGGACCGCCTGGCCGCTTGAGGCCGGCGCCTTGGGTTAGAATACGCGGCTTCGCACCACGCGAAACCGGATACTGGAGAGGTGGCAGAGTGGTCGAATGTACCTGACTCGAAATCAGGCGTACCGCAAGGTACCGTGGGTTCGAATCCCACCCTCTCCGCCACAGACGAGCCCGTTTTCCCTCTGGAAAGCGGGCTTTTTTATTTCCCGGCTTTGATAATTCCACCAAAGAGTCCACCAATAAATTTAGGATTACAAAGGATTGCCCTGGCTCTATGTGGATTGAAAGCCTGCGTGTCGATGGTTCGATTGCTTTCTAGGCCATCAGCATCGTGTTCCCTGATGTTCCCAAGTGTCTTTTTGGCTTTCTGACGTTGCCTCGAAATGCCGCATGTTGTGTCAACGATTCTTGGGACAAGCGACGCTGCGTGCTCCTCAATAATTTTTTATAAGCGCCGAAACTGTCCTTATGCGACAAATTCCCCGAGATACGTTCCCTGCCGCGCTCGCCCGCAAGCTCAATCTGCAGGTACAGGGCAACGGGCCCGCGACGCTCCTGATGATTCATGGGTACGGATGCAATCAGGCCATGTGGCGCCGCATGGCCCCGGCGCTGTCAAAGCGTTACCGTGTAGTCCTGCTTGACCTTGTCGGTTTCGGGCAATCGGACTTTGCCTGTTGGGACGCCGAACGCTACAGCGGGCTGGAAGGCCACGCCGATGACGTTGCGCAGGTGGCTCGATGCCTGGGCGACCAGCCGCTTTACGCCGTCGGCCATTCGGTGGGCGCAATGCTGGCGGTGATCGCTGAACTGAGCGACACAAGCTTGTTCGCGGCGCATGTAATGGTTGCCCCTTCGCCATGCTTCCTCAATGACGGGGCCTATCGCGGTGGCTTTGACCGGCCGGCGCTGGACGACTTGCTTGCCATGCAGACGCGTGACATGCGAGGCTGGTCCAATCTCGTCGCGGGCCTGGTCATGCGGCAGCCCGATATGCCAGACCTGACGGTCGAACTGGCCGAGAGCTTCTGTCAAGCACACCCCGGGGCGGCGACCGCCCTGGCCCGGGCGACCTTCCTAGGGGACCAGCGCGCCGCGCTTGCGCGCCTTACCAAGCCAACCCTGATCCTTCAGAGCGCCGAGGACGATCTGGCGCACGTCGCCGTTGGGCAATACATGCATGAAGAAATGCCGGCCAGCCAGCTTCAGGTGCTGGTCACCTCTGGCCATTGTCCGCACCTGATGGCGCCGGACTTGTGCCTTCGGGCATTGGAAGATTTCCTGGGATCGCTCACCGCTGAAGCAGACCAGGCGCGCTCCAGGCGCAACGCCTGAAAGAACCCGCGTCATTGGACGGCATTCAATCCCGAGCCGCACGAGGGAACTCGCGCGGTTGCCGGCAATCGGACAGAGCATGCATTTTCTTTCACGCGTCTTGGTTGCCCTTACCGTACTCACCGTTGCCGGGTTGGCCAGCGCGCAGGCTCCTGTACCCGGGCCCATTGCCTCGACGTCCTCGTCTGCGCCGGACGAGGCGCAGGCACTCAGCGCCCCGGCGCTGGCGCAGGCCCTGCGCCGGGGCGGCTATGTTGTCTACTTCCGCCACACAGCAACCGACTTCTCCCGCAGCGACGAAGGAATGAAAGGCTATGGCGACTGCGAGCGCCAGCGTCTGCTGTCGGCACAGGGCCGCAGTGACGCCCGCGCGGTCGGCGAGCACATTCGCGCATTGCGTCTGCCGGTCGCGGAGGTGCTGGCGAGCCCCTATTGCCGCACGATGGACACCGCGCGCCTTATGTTTGCGCAAGCACAACCGCGTGACGAGATTCGCGAGGCCCAGGGCGGCGACTACCCTGGGCTCAAACGGCTGCTCGCCACGCCGGTGGCGCCAGGTAGCAACCGTTGGCTGGTTGGTCACGGCACGCCGTTCCGTGCGATCGCCGGAGCGCCGCACCTGGCCGAGGGCGAGGCGGCGATCCTGCGGCCCCGCGGCTCGGGATGGACCGTGGTCGCGCGCGTGCGGGTCGACGAATGGCAAAGTCTGGTTGCGTCCGTCGCGCGCTGAAACGGCCACGCTCGCGATACTTCTACGGCGTAAAGCGCCTACTTTTGCTTCTCACAAACTGCCGGTAGGCCCGCAGCCGCCGGTAGACCGGTGCCAGCCAGAGTACCTGCACGACCAGCCAGGCCAGCAGCGCCAGGCCCAGCCCCAGCAATGGCAATCCGGTAGCCAGTGGCCAGCCCATGGCCTGTACCCAGTGAAACAGGTTCATCGCCCAGTGCCCGTCGCCATTGCCGCCCAGGGGCGGCAGCGCGTGGCTGCCAGGCAATACCCATTGCCCGATCTGGTAGGCCACGGCATAGATCGGCACGATGGTCAGCGGATTGGTATAGAACGTAGCCAGCGTACCGGCAATGAGGTTGCCGCGCCACCAAACGCACAGCAGTACGGTGCCGGCGACCTGCAGCGGCCCGGGGATCAGGCCGCAGAACATGCCGATGGCCACGCCGAGCGCCAGCGGGTTGCGGCTGAAGCTGAACACCTGGTGCCGGTCCAGCCAGGGGCGCCACTTGCGCAGCAGCGGCCCGCTCAGCGTGTCCAGAACCCGGGGCTCCAGCTGACGGAACCAGCGCTTCAGGTGCATGCTCATATCGCGGGCGCAGTCAGCGGCGCCTTGGGTGGGTGGCCAGCGCCAGGCCGTGCGCCAGAAGGTGGAATCGGTCCGTCGGGTCTGCCAGCAGTCAATACAGGGCGCGCAAGCAGGATGGCGAGTACGTTGGCGATCAGCACGATGAAAGGGTCACTGGTAACGACGGAGGTGGCGGGGATGGAGTCCACCGCAAAGATCACATCGGTGGTGCCGATCATGACAAGAACCACGGACATCGGCTTGTAGTACTTGACGCCGTTGTTCCAGGTGACAAGCTTTTCGCCGGCAAACCCGTGGGTTTTCCATTTTTTCCCGTGAGTGACTGAAGAAGCTGCGACTTTAAAAGCGCCTGGCCTTCCGGAAAAGCAGTGTCATCGGAAAGAACACTTCGGAAAAATCTGAACAGGGGCTCACAGCGCAGCTCGGCCAGGAAGGTCCAGATGTCAGCTCTTTCCCGTGATCGTCACATGTGTCTCAAACCGGTCTGACGGGCCCTGCTGCTGCTGGAATTCCACCGGCGTTCCCTGCATGTCGTAGCCGATGCGCTGCACGTCCACCAGAGCGGAGCCCACTTCCACCTGCAGCAGCTGCGCCACTGCGGGGGTGGCCAGGCAGGCACGGCTGACCATGTCGATGCGTGAATAGCTGTGCCCTTCGCGCGCCAGCAGCTCGGACAGCGCGTGTTTGCGGAAATCGTCGCGCTTGAAGCGCCGGCCGATGTCGCCCGGCAGGTACAGCGTGGTGTATACCGTGGGCAGGCTGCCCACCATGCGCAGGCGCACCACCCGCAGCACCTCGGCGCGCTCGGGCAGCTGCAGGCTGGTGCTGACGTCGTGCCCGGCCTGCACAAAGCCGAATTCCTTGACCAGCGGCTTGCTCAACCGGCGCCGCTCGGCCAGCTGCTCCAGGTAGGGGGCGATGGGCGTGGGCATATTCAGCACCAGCGCATGGGCCGACACAAAGGTTCCGCGCCCGGCCCGGCGTTCGATGTAGTCCTGCTGCTCCAGCGACTGCAGCGCGCGGCGCACCGTCACGCGTGACACCTGGTGCGCCTGGCACAGCTGCTCTTCGGTCGGCAGCTGGTCGCCGGGGCGGTAGCGGCCCGAGGCAATGCCGTCCTTGATCAGCGTGGATATCTGGTGGTGCAGGGATGTGCCCTGCTGCAGGCCTACGGGTCGCATGGTCTTGATTCTATGCGTGGCAAATGTATTATCATCAATACAACAAGACAAATGGAGACATCGCCATGCAGCAACGCCTCACCACGCACCCGCTTGCTTCTTCCCTTTTCACGCGCCGCGCAGCGCTTGGCGGTCTGGCCGCCACGCTGCTGCCCGCGGGCGCGTGGGCCCAGGCCGCCGCGCCGGCCTTCAAGCCGGTGCGACCGGTCAAGCTCATAGCACCGCTGCTGGCGGGCGGCGCCACTGATGCCATCGTGCGGCCCATCGCGCTCAAGTTGGCCGAGCTGTGGGGCCAGCCGGTGGTGGTGGAAAACCGCCCCGGCGGCGGCACCATCATCGGCACGCAGGCCGTGGTGACCGCGCCGCCCGACGGCCACACCTTTGGGGTGGTGATCAGCTCGTTCACCATCAACCCCAGCCTGCGCGCCGACATGCCGTACGACACCTTCAAGGACGTCACCCCGATCACCCAGATCGGCAACATCACTGGCGCCATCGTGGCGCACCCGTCATTCCCCGCCAACACCATCCCCGAGCTGCTGGCCCGGGCCAAGGCCAGCCCCGGCACCATTTCGTATGCCACGCTGGGCGTGGGCACGGCGGCACACATCACCTCCGAGCTGATGAAGCAGCGCGCCGGCGTGCACATGGTCCACATCCCTTATGCCGGCAGTTCCGCGGCCTACCGCGAGCTGCTGCCGGGCCGCGTGCCCGTGGGCTTTGTGGTGCTGGAATCGGCGCTGCCGCACATCAAGGCCGGCAACCTCAAGGTGCTGGCGCTGACCGACATCCGCCGCAACAAACTGCACCCCGAGTGGCCGGTGCTGGAAGAGGTGATGCCGGGCCTGGGCTATGACAGCGTGTTCGGCCTGATCGGCCCGCGCGGCATGCCGCCAGACATCCTCAAGGCGCTGCATGCCGATATTGCGCGTGTGCTGGCTGACCCGGCCATCACCCAGCAGCTGGAGCGCCAGTCGATGGCCATGGTGGCTTCGTCGCCGCAGGAATTCGCGGCCACCATCCGCCGTGAGGTGGACTACTGGAAGCAGGCCGTCAAGCAGTCGGGCGCCAGTGTCAACTGAGGCCACCCTGTTCGAAAAGATCTGGCGCCGCCACGTGGTGGCGGATCTGGGCGAGGGCTTCACCCTGCTGCATGTGGACAGGCATGTGCTGCAGGACTTCAACGGCAACGCCTTCACCCGGCTGGCCGGGCGCGGCCTGCGAGTGCGCAACCCCGAGCTGACCTTTGCCACGCCCGACCATTCGGTGGCGACCGACCCGCGCACCACAGACCCGCTGCAAAACGCCAACCCCCATGTGATCGCACTGCGGCGCGACACAGGCCAGTTTGGCGTGCGCCTGTTCGATGTGGGCCAAGTGGGCCACGGCATCGTGCATGTGATCACGCCCGAGCTGGGCATTGCGCTGCCGGGCCTGACGGTCGCCATTGGCGACAGCCACACCTGCACCCACGGCGCGTTGGGCGCGCTGGCCTGGGGCGTGGGGCAGGGCGAGCTGCTGCACATCCTGGCCACGCAGACCTGCGTGCAGCACAAGCCCAGGACAATGCGCGTGACGCTGGACGGCACTTTGCCGGGCGGCATCGGCGGCAAGGACCTGATCCTGTACCTGATCGGCCAGCTGGGCGCTGCGTATGGCAACGGCTACGCGGTGGAATACGCCGGCAGTGCCGTGCGCGCGCTGCCCATGGAGGCGCGCTTTACCCTGTGCAACATGTCGGTGGAATGGGGCGCCCGCTACGGCATGATCGCGCCCGACGACACCGCCTTTGCCTGGCTTGAAGGCCGGCCCTACGCGCCAAAGGGCGCGCTGTGGGACGCAGCGGTTGCCGACTGGCGCACGCTGGCCAGCGACGCCAACGCGCGCTTTGACCATGAGGTGCGGCTGGACGTGAGCGGCCTGGTGCCGCAGGTGACCTGGGGCAACACACTGGACATGGTGCTGCCCATCGACGGGCGCATGCCCGACCCGGCGGCGCAGGCGGACGCCGGCAAGCGCGCGGGCATGGAGGCGGCCATGCGCTACATGGCACTGCAGCCCGGCCAGGCCATCGAGGGGCTGCCGATCCAGCGCGTCTTCATCGGCTCGTGCACCAACAGCCGCATCACTGATTTGCGTGCCGCCGCCGCCGTGGTGCGAGGCCGCCATGTGGCGCCGGGCGTTCAGGCCTGGGTGGTGCCAGGCTCTGAACAGGTGCGGCGGCAAGCGCAGGCCGAAGGGCTGGACCAGGTATTCATGCAGGCGGGTTTTGACTGGCGCACACCGGGCTGTTCGATGTGCCTGGGGGGCAATGGTGACACCATCGGCCCCGGCGAGCGCGCCGTGTCCACGGCCAACCGCAATTTCGCGGGCCGCCAGGGCCCGGGTAGCCGCACACACATTGCCGGGCCGCAGCTGGCCGCGGCGTCGGCCTGCGCCGGCTACATCACCGACCCGCGCAAGCTGGCCGGGGCAGGGGGCTGACATGGTCGCATTGGTCCACCTCAGCGGCCCCGCCGCACCCCTGTTGCTGCAGGACATCAACACCGACATCATTGCGCCGCTGGTGCGCGGCGCGGGCGGCGGCATGCAACCCGCGGGCGTGCGCACACAGGCCGAACTGGCGCAACGCCTGTTTGGTCCCTGGCGTTACGGCGCTGACGGCCAGGAGCAACCTGGCTTTGTACTGAACCAGCCGCCCTTCCGGCAGGCGCGCTTTCTGCTGGCCGGGCCCAACTTCGCGTGCGGCAGCTCGCGCGAGACGGCGGCCACCATGCTCCATGCCTTTGGTATCCGCTGTGTAATTGCACCGAGTTTCGGGCAGATCTTTCATGACAACTGCTTTCGCAACCACATGCTGGCGCTGGTATTTGACTGGCCCACGGTGCAGCGGCTGGGTGTGCAGGCGCAGCAGGGCGCGGATTTTCATCTGGACCTGCAGGCCTGCACATTGACGCCGCCTGACGGGCAAGCCATCGCCTTCAGCCTGCCGGACTTTCGCCGCCAGATGCTGCTGGAGGGCGCCGACGAGGTGGCCATCACGCTGGCGCGCGAGGCGCAGATTGCGGCCTACCAGGCGCGCACGCGCAGCGAGCGGCCGTGGGAATGGTTGGACGGTAGGGTGGCGCCGCGCTGATTTTTCCGCCGGGGCATACGCCCGTCGCGGCGGGGCTCTGGTGGCGCGAGCAGGGTGCCGTCCCGTCAGGCGTTGTCAGCTGAAGAAAAACTCGCAGGCGCTCCAAGGGCCCTATTCGCGGTACGACGCGTCCCGGCGGTCCAGCAGCCGCAACAGGGCGGGCCAGTCGGTGTCGTAGGCGCTGCGCCCGGGGCGATCCAGCACGCGGGCCACTTTCTCGGCGATCTCCGGGTCGCATTCAACCACCTCCACCCCGCCGCCCAGCGCCCTCACCTGCGCTTCGCAGGCGCGCTCCAGGTAATACAGCTGCTCGAAGGCGTCGCGGATGGTGGTGCCCGCGGCCAGCAGGCCGTGGTTGCGCAGGATCATGGCCTTGTGGCTGCCCAGGTCGCGCACCAGGCGCGCCTGTTCGGCGGTCTCCAAGGCGATGCCTTCATAGTCGTGGTAGCCGATGCGGTTGTGAAACCGCATGGCGTGCTGCGTCAGGTTCAGCAGCCCGCGCTTTTGCGCGGCCACGGCCAGGCCAGATGCGGTGTGTGTGTGCAGCACACACAGGAAATCAGGCCGCGCACGGTGCACGCAGCTGTGGATCAGGAAGCCGGCGGGGTTGATGCCCATGCCGGTGGGGTCCAGGATCACATTGCCGTCCAGGTCCACCGTCACCAGGCACGATGCCGTGACCTCGTCAAACAGCACGCCATACGGGTTGATCAGGAAATGCGTTGTGCCCGGGATCTTGGCGGTGAAGTGGGTGTAGATCTGGTCCGTCCAGCGGTAATGGTCGGCCAGCCGGAAGGCGGCCGCCAGGTCCACGCGCTGCTGCCATTCGGTGGCGCTGACCTGTGCACGGGTGTCGGGGTAGCTCAGGGGTGTCATGGGGTGGCGTGCTATTCGCAGTCCTGCGTTTCGGTGGGTGCCAGGCGCGCCAGAAAGCGGTCCAGCGTGTCGTAGATCCCGGCCGTCAGCTCGGGGCCCAGGTCGTTCTCCAGCGTCTGGTAGATCGCCTCAATGCGCGGCTTCATCTGGCGGAACATGGTGCGGCTGGCTGGCGTGAGAGACACCATCACGCGGCGCTGGTCGTGCGCCAGCCGCTCGCGCGCGACCAGGTCCATGGCTTCCATGCGCGCCAGCACGCCGGTGAGGCTGGGGCTGGAGATGTGGCAGATCGCGCCGATCTGGCGTGGCTCCAGCGGGCCGCCGGCCTCGATGGCCCGCAGCACGCGGTACTGCTGCTCGGTGATGCCATAGGTGTTGAGCACCGGGCGAAAGCGCGCCAGCAGGCGTTCGCGCGTTTGCAGCAACAGCAGCGGCAGGTTGCGTCGGGCCGGCCGGTCGGGGCGGGAGGTGGAGGGCTGGGTTGGCATGGCTCTGGCAGATGAGCGCCCGGGCCTTCAAAACGGATAGGCCTGCGGCGCAGCCTGCATTGTGATGGAGCGCAGGTCGGTGAATTCCTGGATTGCTGCCTTGCCGCCAAAGCGGCCGTAGCCACTGGCCTTGACGCCGCCAAAAGGCAGCTGCGGCTCGCTCTTCACCGTGGGGCCATTGATGTGGCACACGCCGCATTCCAGCCGCTGGGCCACCTGGAGCGTGCGCGTGATGTCGCCGCCAAACACCGAGCCGGCCAGGCCGTATTCTGTGTCGTTGGCCACCCGCACGGCTTCGTCCAGGTCGCGCACGCGCACGATGGCGGCGATCGGGCCAAACGATTCCTCGTCATAAATGCGCATGCCGGGCTGCACATGGTCAATCACCACCGGTGCCATGCGCGAGCCCTCGCGGCGCGCCGGTGTCAGCACGCTGGCGCCGCGTTGTTGCGCGTCCAGCACCAGCTGCTCGACCTTTTCTGCGGCGGCGCAGCTGATCAGGCTGTCAAACAGTGGCCCGTCGTTGTGCCCTGCGGCGCCACCCAGCGCGGCTGCCTTGGCGGCCAGGGCCTGCACAAAGCGGTCTGCAATGCCGTCTTCCACCACGATGCGCTCGGTGGACATGCAGATCTGCCCCTGGTTCATGAACGCGCCAAAGGCTGCGGCGTTCACCGCCTGCTCCAGGTCGGCATCGCGCAGCACCACCAGGGGGGACTTGCCGCCCAGTTCCAGCAGGGCGGGCTTCAGGTGGCGGCCTGCCAGTGCGCCGATGATGCGCCCCACCTGGGTGGAGCCGGTGAAGTTGACGCGGCGCACGCCCGGGTGGGCAATGAGCGCCTCCACGATTTGCGGCGCCGCCGCGGCGTCGTGGGTGACGATGTTGACCACGCCCTCGGGAAAGCCCGCGTCGCGCAGCAGCTGCACCAACATCCAGTGGCTGCCCGGGCATACCTCGGACGCCTTGAGCAGCACGGTGTTGCCGCACGCCAGCGGCATGGCCAGCGCGCGCAGCCCCAGCAGCAGCGGTGCATTCCAGGGGGCAATGCCCAGCACCACGCCCGCGGGCACGCGCACGGTCATGGCCAGGCAGCCGGGCAGGTCCGACGGAATGGTGTCCCCGCCGATCTGGGTGGTCAGCGCAGCGGCTTCGCGCAGCACGCCGATGCCGGCGCGCACATTGAACTGCGCCCACGGCACCGAGGTACCGGTCTCGGCCACCATGCAGGCCACGAAATCGCTGGCGCGTTCCTGCAGCAACGCGGCCGCCGCGCCCAGCAGTTCGCGGCGCTGGTTGGGGCCGGTGCGTGACCAGGCCGGGAAGGCCTGGGCAGCGGCATCGGCTGTTTGCGTTGCCTGTTCTACCGTGGCTGCGGTGGCAAGGGTCACAACACCGCCGCCAACCGGGTCGCGGCGCTCGAAGGTGGCGCCACCAGGAAAGCTCAATGCCTCGATCATGAAAGTCTGTCTTGCGTTCATAGGGGTGACACACGCGCGTGCAGCACGGCGCTGCGGCCTTCGCGCAGGGCCTGCATGCAGCGCGCGATGGCGGCGTCGGCCTCGCCGGGGTCCGACAGCCGTTCGCCATGGGCGCCCGCGGCTTCGGCCACGGCAGCGTAGTCCATGCCCGCGGGCAGGCGCGACGCAAATTCGTTGGTCTCGTGGGCCTTGCCGCGCGGGTACATGCGCAGCACCGATTCCTTCACCGCGGACCAGCCGCTGTTGTCCAGAATCACCGTGAAGATGGGCAGGTTGTATTCGCTGGCGACGGCGTAGAGGGCGCTCGGGTTGTTGAAATAGAACGTGCCGTCGCCCACGATGTGCACCACGTTGCGCCCGGGCTGGGCCAGCTTCATGCCCAGCGCCGTACCGCCGGAAAACCCCAGCCCGCCACCGGGCAGGCCCAGCAGCGTGCCCGGCTCGGTGCGCGGGATCTGGTCGAACACGGCCAGCGTGTTGCGGATGCCTTCATTGAGCACGATGTCCTGCGGTGCCAGGGCCCGGCCCAGCGCCGCGCACAGGTACTGGGGGTTGATGGCCTCATGGCTGCCGGGGTCGGCCGCGGCCTGGGCCACGCGTTGCGTGCGTTGCGCGTGCTCCTGTGCCAGCCGCTGCAGGCGGGCGGCCACGCGTTCATGAAAGGCCGGCGTAGCCAGCGGCTGCACGGCTTCAATCAACTGCGTGAGCATTTGCACGCTGTCGCCTTCCAGGCGCATGTCGGCGGCAAAGCCCCACATGGGCATGTCGCGCTTGAGCGCGTCGATGTCCATCTGTGCCCACCAGGCGTTCGGGTTCACGCGCGTGGTCCGGGGTACCCAGGGCACGTCCACGTCCAGCATCAGGCCGACGTCGGCTTTCTCGGCAAACGGGCCGGGCAGGTAGCCGCCAAAGCAGGGCGAATCGCGGCGGATGTTCAGGTGCACGGTGTTGAATTCACACACGCGCATGCCGGTCAGCAGGGCCAGCTGTTCCACCAGCGCCGGCGCCGCCTTGTTGCGCCCGGCGTACGCAGTGACGAGCAGCGGGTCGGTGCTGTCCACCAGCTTTTGTGCGATGTGCCGGATTTGCGCGGGGTCGGCCCGCCCGGCGCGCACTGGCGCGTGGCGCGCGGGGGGAAAGGCCGTGATCTCATCGGGCGGGCAGGGCGCTGCCAGCGTTTCGCGCGGCAGCATCAGGTACACCGGACCCGGCGGGTCGCTGTGCATGACCGAATGGGCCCGCGCGATCACCTCGCCCGCGGTCGATGGCCATGGCAGGGTGTATTCCCACTTCACATAGGGGCGCACCACGCTGCCCTGGTCAAAAGGCTCCTGCACAAAATGCACATAGGTGTCGCGCCCGCCCTCAACCCCGTTGAACGTGGTGGCGGGTGCGCGGCCCGCCATCAGCAGCACCGGGATGCGGGCCCGAAACAGGTTGTGCAGCGCCATGGCGGCGTTGGCGGTGCCGGCGTCCACATGCACCAGCACAGCCTGGCCGCGGCCGGTGGCGGCCGCATAACCGCCCGCCATGTGCACCGCCACGTTTTCATGCGGGCACAACACGATGTTGGGCAGCGGCCGGCCTTCGGTGCGCCAGCGCGCCATCTCTTCGATCAGTGGCGCATGGTCGGTGCCCAGGTTGCAAAACAGGTGCTCCACGCCGTAGTCCACCAGCGCCTGCAGCAGGTGGTGCGATGCGCTGCGCGCCTGCTGCGGTGCATCGTGCTCACTTGGCATTGCTCAGCCCTGCGGCGCGCACGGCGGGCGCAAACGCTTTCTGCTCGTTGACGATGCGCTGGCGCACCACGTCCGGCCCGCCGGTGCCGGTTTCGTGGCCCAGCTTGGCGAAGGCCTCACGCGTGGCCGGCAACGCCATGAAACGGCCCAGCTCTGCGGCCACGCGCGTGACGATTTCTGGCGGCGTTTTGGCCGGCGCATACAGGCCCAGCCAGACTTCGAATTCGGTGCCGGGGTAGCCGGCCTCCTGCATCGTGGGCACGTCGGGCATGAAGCGCGAGCGCTGGCTTGACGCCACCGCCAGCGGGCGCAGCGTGCGCGCCTGCAGCTGGCCGGCAACTGGCGCCAGGTCGGCCATGACCATGCTGACGCGGCCCGTCACCAGGTCGCTCAGGGCCGGCGCGAAACCGTTGTAGGGAATGTGGACCATCTTGGCGCCTGCCGCCTGCAGCAGCATCTCGGTGCCCACATGGCCCATGGCGCCAATGCCGTTGCTGGCATAGGCCATGGAGCCCTGGCTCTTGGCCGCGTCCATCAGTTCCTTGACCGTCTTGTAGGGCATGCTGGCCGATGAGAACAGGAAGAACGGGATGCGCGACACCACGCCCACCGGCGCGAAGTCGGCCAGCGGGTCGAACGGCAGCTTGCCGGCGTGCGTGAGCGGCAGCAGGCTCATGGTGGAGCCCCCGGTCAGCAGCAGCGTGTAGCCGTCGGGCGCCGAGCGGGCGACCATTTCGGTGCCGATGATGGTGCCGCCGCCGGGCTTGGCGTCCACGACGAAGTTCTGGCCCATGGTGCTGGACAGGTGCTGGGCGACCAGCCGGGCTGCGGCGTCCACGCCGCCACCGGCGGCGTAGGGCACCACGATCTTGACAGGGCGCACGGGGTAGTCCTGCGCATGGGCGGCGAATGCCGTGGCAAAAAGGGCCGCAAGGGCCAGGCGAAGCAGCTTCATCGGTGTCTCCTGTTTCTGAGGAAAATATTCACTCATATGTTAGTGAATAATCGATGGTAAGGCCGCCGCAAGGCGTATGAATATCCGGGAAACCCCTTAGACGGGAGGCAGGGGCAGCCCGTCGTCGGTCGACAGCGCGGTGGCCAGGCGTTGCGGCTTGCGCAGCACGCCGTCGCAGCCCGGCACGGCTTCAATCGACAGCACGGGCGGGTGCGCCACCACACTGCCGAAGATGGACGCAAACGCGCCGTCGGCGGCGTCGCGCCCGGTGGCCAGCCGGATGAAGCCCATCGGGATGGCCGTGCCCGACGGGTCGAACAGGAACCAGCGGTGACCGACAAAGGCCTCTACATAGGCATGAAAGTCCTGCGGGCCCAGGGCAGGGTCGGCGCCGTAGTCCACCCCGGTGGTAAAGCGCGCGGGGATGTTCACCGCGCGGCACAGCGCGATCATCAGGTGGGCGAAGTCGCGGCACACACCCTGCTTGTCCAGCAACGTGTCGCAGGCCGTGGTGGTGCCGCCGGAGCTGTTGGACACAAAGGCCACATGGTTTTGCACCCAGTCGCAGATGGCCTGCACGCGGCCATAGCCTTGCCACAGGCTGCCAAACTGCGCCACGGCAAAGCGGTGCAGCCGGTCTGACTGGCAGTAGCGGCTGGGGTACAGGTAAGGCAGCACGTCACCGGGCAGCTCGGGGATCCACACCTCGGCGAGCGTGGCGGGGTCGGCGTGGTGGTGGGCCACGTCCAGCACGGCGCTGTAGCGGATGCTCAGCGGCCCGGCGTTGGCGCGCAGGCGCAGGTGGCGCGCGCGCGTGGCGTTGTCGGTGTGGTTTTGCAGCAGTACCTGCTGGCTGATGTCCAGCTTTTCCTGCACCACGTGCTGGTGGCGCGTGCGTGCGGCCTGGACGTTGAAAATGAAGTCAGACCCTGCGCTCAGGACGTCGTAGTGCAGCTCAACGGCGTAGTGGAGTCGGACCGGGGCGCGCGTGTCGGGTGGCTGCATCAACCATGCTAGCACGCGGGCCCGTGCACGTGTTCAGGGGATGGGGCGGCCCGCGGAGCGCAGGCGGTACTCAAGCGGCTGCATGTGGCGGTTCAGGTCATCAATGGCACGCGCGTACTGCGACCGGGCGGCCGGGTCGGCGCTGGCGTTCAGCGCATTCACCATGGTCGTACGCTGGTTTTTCAGGTCCAGGTACTGGGTGGTGAGGGTCTCGGCCTCAGCCTCGGAGATGCGCGCCGGCGCGCTTTCGCCGGGCTTGTAGCCGCCGCCCGTGGGCGGGCCCTGCGTGGTGGTGCAAGCCGCCAGCGAGGCCAGGGCCGCAAGGGCCAGAACGTGGGGGGTGTACTTCATGGAGCCTCCTTTGGGCGGACAGTGTCGCGCCATTCTAGGCCGCTGTGCCCCAGCTGTGGGGCGGCTAGACTCGGGGCTCCATGAAGCCCGACCTGCCGCCTGCCGTTGCCACCGCCGCCGAAGCGGAATGGATCAATGGCGAGCTGATCCGGGGCCTGATGCGCACCGCGCGCAGCACGCGCCTGGTGGGACTGATGCTGGTGCCGCTGCTGGTGGCCGTGCTGTGGAACGACCACAACGCCGCGATGCTGATCGCGTGGGCCGCCCTGGCGCTGGGCGTGGCCGCGCTGCGCCTGCATGTGGTGCACCGCTACACGCGTGATGTGCTCACGGCCGGCGCGGCGGAGCAGTCGGCGTTTTTCCTGAAGTACCAGTGGATCTGGCCGCTCAGTGCGCTGGCCTGGGGCCTGTCGCCGCTGCTGCACTTTGACCGCGCGCCGCTGCAGGACCAGTTCATCTGCTGGCTGATCCTGGCCGGCCTGGGCATGTTCTCGATCAACAGCTTTTCGTTCCACCTGCGCACCATGCGTGCCTACCTGCACGTGCTGGCCCTGCTGCCGCTGGCGGTGATGCTGTGGCGCATCGGGGTGGACCAGCATTTCGACGGCCCCACCTACCAGTACTGGCTGGTGGTGCTGCTGGTGATGTTCTGGCAGCTGCTTCTGCAGGCCGGGCGCCGACTGCATGTGACGCACCGCAAGAACTTCGAGCTGCAGTACCGCAACATGCAGCTGATCGAATCGCTGACGCGCCAGACCCAGGCCGCGCTGGACGCGGTGGAGATCAAGAACCGCTTCCTGGCCAGCGCCGCGCACGACCTGCGCCAGCCCGTACACGCACTGGGCCTGTACGCTGACTGGCTCGGCAGCGAGCCCGAGCTGGCTGACGAGATCGGCCCCAAGATCCTGGAGTGCACCAAAGCCGTCAATGCGCTGTTTGACTCGCTGTTTGACCTGGTGCGGCTGGACTCCGGCAAGATCCGCCTGAACATCGAGCCGGTGGATTTGCCCAAGCTGCTGCACGACCTGGAGCTTCAGTACCGCCCGGTGGCCGAGGCCAAGGGCCTGCAGTTTCGCCTGCATGCGGTGCCCGGCGCGGTGATGTCAGACCCTATCTTGCTGCGCCGCGTGGTGGGCAACCTGGTGTCCAACGCCATCAAGTACACCGAGCGCGGCGCGGTGCTGGTGGCGTCGCGCTTTGGCCCCGGTGGCTGCCGCATCGAGATCTGGGACACCGGCGTGGGCATTGCGCCCAAGTACCAGCGCGAGATTTTCCGGGAGTTTTACAAGGTGCCCGTGCATGCGGGCACCGAGGACGGCTTTGGCCTGGGCCTGTACATCGTGGCGCGGCTGTCGCACATCCTGGGCCATCCGGTGCAGCTGTCGTCGCGCCCGGGCCGGGGCACGCGCTTTCGGCTGCTGATGGAGCCGACCGACCCGCAGCAGGCGGCCGAGCGCGCCGCCGCTGCTCAGATCGGCAACAGCCCGTGAGTGCGCGCGTAGTGGATCGTCTGGGTGCGGCTTTTCACGCCCAGGCGGCGGAACAGGCGCCACAGGTGCACCTTGACCGTGTGCTCGCTGATGCCCAGCTCGTCGGCGATTTCGCGGTTGGACAGGCCGCGGTCCAGCATGACGATCAGCTGCTTCTGGCGCTTGGACAGCTTGTTGTCCGCGGGGGTCAGTTCCTCAAAACCGCCGTCAGCGGTCATCAGCGCGCGCAGCGCCGCGCCGATTTCGCTGGCGCCTGAGGATTTCTCGATGTAGATGTCGGCGCCGGCCTCAATGCACTGCTCTTCGGCGTCGGCCGCGGGCGATGCCGACAGCACGGCCAGCGGCGTGTCGGGGAACATCCGCTTGAGTTCATGGATGCCCGAGGTACCGGTGGTGTCGGGCAGCTTCAGGTCCAGGCAGATCAGTTCGGGCGCGCCGTGGGTCTTGACGGCCGATTCCACACCGCCCAGGCGGTCCAGTTCGACCACATTGGCACCGCCGCGCAGCCTGCGCAACATCATCACCACGGCTTCACGGATCAGGGGGTGGTCGTCGATGACATAGAGGCTCATAAGAGGAAAGTTCTTTCGTCCAGATGGGGTTTAAGCATGGAGGATAACGCCGAATGCAGTTTTCTGCATATGAAATGACTTCTGTTGCAGCCAGAAGACCCGCTCATTCAGCGTCCGCGAGCAAGCCGAGCACCGCTGCCGGCGCCTCGGCCGCCAGCCACCACGGCGTGACTTCGGCAATGGCGGCGCCGTCCTGGCGCTTGAGCCGGGCGATCAGCTGGCCCGGCTCGCGTGGGGATTCAAAGCCCGGGCTTTGCAGCAGCACCGCGCCGCCGGGCGCCACCAGCTTGAAGTAAAACTTGCCGTCGTTGTCGCGATACTGCTTGAAGGCCGGCAGCGCTGCCTTGGCCGCCTTGGCCGTGGCGGCGGCCGCCACCGCGCCCAGGTTGCGCAGGCCTACCGCATGGCGCAGCTCGCCCATGAAGGGGCGCGACAGCGCGCGTGCCTTGTCGGCGCCGGCCAGCAGGATCGCCTCGACGCGCGCGGGGTTGCCCACCATGGCTTCGTACTGTTCGCGCATGGGTGCGACTTCGCGGTCAATGCGCTCAAACAGCATCTGCTTGGCGTCGCCCCAGGCAATGCCGTCGGCATAGGCCTGGCGCAGCGCGGCGGTCTCGTCGACCGAGGCAAACGCCTGGTACAGCTGGAACAGCGCCGAGCCTTCAGTGTCCTTGGGCTCGCCGGGCGCGCGTGAATCGGTCAGGATGCCCATGATGAGCTTGCGCATCTGCTCGCGCGGGGCAAACAGCGGGATCGTGTTGTCGTAGCTCTTGCTCATCTTGCGCCCGTCCAGGCCGGGCAGGGTGGCCACGGATTCTTCAATGGCCGCTTCGGGCAGCACAAAGTGCTCGCCATACAGGTGGTTGAAGCTGGACGCCATGTCGCGTGCCATTTCG
>JBEIPU010000046.1:0-24564 GCA_040376925.1 Caenimonas sp.
CTGCGGCCCCAGCCCTTGTGGGTGCACTCCAACGCGTCGCGCATCACCTTGGTGTTGCCGATGCACTCGAAGCTGTAGTCGGCGCCGCCGTCGGTGAGCTGGACAATGGCGTCCACCACGTTCGGCACTTCCTTGGGGTTGATGAAGTGCGTCATGCCGAACTGGCGCGCCATGGCCTGGCGCGCCGGGTTGATGTCCACGCCGATGATCTTGTCGGCCCCCACCATCTTCGCGCCCTGGATCACGTTCAGCCCGATGCCGCCCAGGCCAAACACCACCACGTTGGCGCCCGCCTCGACCTTGGCCGTGAAGATCACCGCGCCGATGCCGGTGGTGACGCCGCAGCCGATGTAGCAGACCTTGTCGAACGGGGCATCGGGCCGGATTTTGGCCATCGATATTTCAGGCGCCACGGTGTAGTTGCTGAACGTGCTGGTGCCCATGTAGTGAAAGATCGGCTTGCCGTCCAGGCTGAAGCGCGAGGTGGCGTCGGGCATCAGGCCCTTGCCCTGCGTGCCGCGGATCAGCTGGCACAGGTTGGTCTTGCGGGAAAGGCAAAACTTGCACTGGCGGCACTCGGGCGTGTACAGCGGAATGACGTGGTCGCCCTTTTTGAGCGTGGTCACACCCGGGCCCACATCCACCACAATGCCCGCGCCCTCATGGCCCAGGATGGCGGGGAAGATACCCTCGGGGTCCGCACCGCTGAGCGTGTAGTAGTCGGTGTGGCAGATGCCGGTGGCCTTGATCTCGACCAGCACCTCGCCGTGCTTCGGGCCGTCCAGGTCCACGGTTTCGATGCTGAGGGGTGCGCCGGATTTCCAGGCGACTGCTGCTTTGGTTTTCATGGGGATTGCGTGTGAGCGGTTAAGACAGCGCAACGCTACCATCGAAACCCATGATCGCGCGCAAAAACCATCTGGACACCCTTGCTGTTTCCCTCTTGCTGGCCTGCTGCCTGTTCTGGGGCTTTCAGCAGCTGCTCATCAAAACCATCGTGGGCGAGGTGCCGCCGCTGTGGCAGGCATCGCTGCGCTTTGTGGGCGCGACCGTGCTCCTGGCGGTCTGGTGCACGGTGCGCGGCATCAAGCTGTTCGAGCGCGATGGCACGCTGGCGGCGGGCCTGTTGGCCGGCAGCCTGTTTGCCGCTGAATTCGCCTGCATCTACCTGGGCCTGCGCGACACCACGGCGTCGCGCCTCACGGTGTTTTTGTACACCTCGCCGTTTGTGGTGGCGCTGCTGCTGCCGCGCTTTGTGCCATCAGAAAAGCTGCGCGCCGTACAGTGGGCCGGGCTGACGCTGGCCTTTGGCGGCGTGGCGCTGGCCTTCAGCGAAGGCTTTTCCGGCCCCGGCACCGCCACCCAGCTGCGCGGTGATGCGCTGGCGCTGGCGGCCGGCACGCTGTGGGGCCTGACCACGCTGGTCATCCGCAGCAGCAAGATGGCCACGGCCAGCGCCGAGAAAACGCTGTTCTACCAGGTGGCCGTGACGGCGGCCATCGCGCCCCTGCTGTCACTGATGCTGGGTGAGACATGGTCGTTCAGCTATTCCACGTGGGCCTGGACGTCGCTGGCGCTGCAGACCGCCATTGGCGCCTTCGCCAGCTACCTGGCCTGGATGTGGATGCTGCGCCACTACCCGGCCACACGCCTGTCGTCGTTCACCTTCCTCACGCCGCTGTTTGCGCTGGTGCTGGGCGTGGTGTGGCTGGGCGAGCCGCTGACGGCGCAGCTGGTGCTGGCGCTGGCGGGGGTGGCGGTGGGGATTGTGCTGGTCAACCGCAAGCCGGCCTAGGCCTGCGGCACACGATCAGGCGGCGCGGTCGCGCGCAAACGCCACATACCAATCCAGGCACCCCGGGTTGGCCATGGCGTCCTTGTTGACCACCTTGTCCAGCGGCTGGCCCAGCAGCAGCTTCTTGATGGGCAGCTCCTGCTTCTTGCCGCTGAGCGTGCGCGGGATCTCGGCCACCTGGAAGATGTCGTTGGGCACAAAGCGCGGGCTCAAGGCCGTGCGGATCGCGCCGTTCAGCCGCTCACGCAGGGCGTCGTCCAGGGTGACGCCGGGGCGCAGCACCACAAACAGCGGCATATAACTCTCGCGGCCCAGGTATTCCAGGTCCACCACCATCGAATCCAGCACCTCGGGCAATGCCTCCACCGCGCTGTACAGCTCGCTGGTGCCCATGCGCAGGCCGTGGCGGTTGATGGTGGCGTCGCTGCGGCCATAGATGATGCAGCCGCCGTTGTCGCCGATCTTGAGCCAGTCGCCATGCCGCCACACGCCGGGGTACATGTCAAAGTAGCTGGACAGGTAGCGCTTGTTGCCCTCGTCGCCCCAGAAGTACAAGGGCATGGACGGGATGGGTTTTGTGCAGACGAGTTCGCCCACTTCGTTGATGACGGGCTGGCCCTGCTCGTTCCATGCCTCTACCGCACAGCCGAGCAGACGGCATTGCATTTCGCCCGGCACGAGCGGCAGCTCGCGGTTGCCGCCGATGAATGCGCCGGCAAAGTCAGTGCCGCCGCTGATGTTGCACCACCAGATGTCGTTCACGCCGACCTGATTGAACTGCTGCGTGCCCCAGTTCTGCGCCTCCGCCGACAGCGGCGAGCCCGTGGTACCCAGCGCCCGCACAGTTTTCAGCCCCGGCAACGCCGTCAGGTCCACACCGGCCTTCATGCAGTTGGCAAAGAAGGCCGCGCCCGCGCCAAAGAAAGTCACGCCGAGCTCCGCGCCAAAGCGCCACAGCGTTGCCCAGTCGGGCTTGTCTTTGCTGCCGGCCGGGTTGCCGTCGTAGATGCAGCAGGTGGTGCCGTTGAGCAGGCCGCTCATCTGTGCGTTCCACATCACCCAACCGGTGGAGCTGTACCAGTGAAAGCGCTCGCCGAGGGTGTTGGGCGCGTAGCTGCAGCCGATGTCGTTGTGCAGCGTCTTGAGCGCCAGCGCCACGATGACCGTGCCGCCGTGGCCGTGCACGATGGGCTTGGGGAGGCCGGTGGTGCCGCTCGAATAGACGATCCACAGCGGGTGGTCAAACGGCAGCCACAGCGGCTCGAACGCAGCGGTCGCCGCGTCATCACGCGCGGTGGTGTCGGTCATCAGTGCGTACGGCTGCAGCGGCGTGGGCGCCGCATCGTCCAGCCCCAGGTTGCGGTGGATCACCACATGCTGCACGCTGGGCAAGGCGGCGCACAGCTCGGCCACCACCGCCGTGCGGTCAAAGTCGCGCCCGCCATAGCGCACACCGTCGCAGGCAATCAGCACCTTGGGCTCAATCTGCTTGAAACGGTCCAGCACGGCGGCCGTGCCCATGTCGGGCGCGCAGATGCTCCACACGCCGCCCAGGCTCACCACCGCCAGAAAGGCAACCATGGCCTCGGGGATGTTGGGCAGGTAGGCGGCCACGCGGTCGCCGGGCTGCAGGCCCTGGGCGCGCAGGTGCAGCGCCATGGACGCGACCTGGCGGCGCAGCTCGGGCCAGGACAGCTCGCGGTGGTTGCCTTGTTCATTGCGGCTGATGATGGCGGGCAATCCTGCTGCGTGTGCCGCATCCACATGGCGGAACACCTGGTGCGCATAGTTGAACTGCGCACCCAGGAACCACTTCGCGCCCGGCATGGCGCCGCCGGCCAGCACGGCCGTGTGCGGCGTGGGGGACTGCAGCTCAAAGTAGTCCCAGATGCTTTGCCAGAACGCCGGCAGGTCGTCCACCGACCAGCGCCACAGCGCGTCATACGAGTCAAATGACAGGCCGCGTGTCTCGCGCAGCCAGCGCTGGTACAGGGTAATTTGGGGAATGTGGGGGGCGGTCATGAACACAGCATAAGAGGTGTGGTGGGGCGCAAACTGTCGCCTTGGGGTACAAGCAGTGGCTCGGTTGTATCCTCGCGCCATGCTCGACGACATCAAGAAAACCCTATGGGCCACGGCCGACAAGCTGCGCGCCAACATGGACGCGGCCGAATACAAGCACCTGGTGCTGGGCCTGATCTTTGTCAAATACATCTCCGACACCTTTGCCGCGCGCCGCGCCGAGCTGCAGCGCCGCCTGACAGACCCGGCCGACGATTACTTTCTGGCGGACCACACCCAGGCCCTGCTGGCGGAGGAGCTGGAAGACCGCGATTACTACAAGGAGGTGAACGTCTTCTGGGTGCCCGAAGCCGCGCGCTGGGAAGCCATCCGCGCTGCTGCCAAGCAGCCCACCATCGGCAAGCTGATTGACGACGCGCTGACGCTGATCGAGCAAGAGAACCCCAAGCTCAAGGGCATTCTGGACAAACGCTATGCCCGCGCGCAGCTGCCCGATGGCAAGCTGGGCGAGCTGGTGGATTTGGTGTCAACAATAGGCTTTGGCGAAACACCGGGCAGCGCGCGCGACGTGCTGGGGCAGGTGTATGAATACTTCCTGGGCCAGTTTGCCAGCGCCGAGGGCAAGAAGGGCGGGCAGTTTTACACGCCCGCCAGCATCGTCAAAACCCTGGTGGCCGTGCTGGCCCCCCACCACGGCCAGGTGTATGACCCGTGCTGCGGCAGCGGCGGCATGTTTGTGCAGAGCGAAAAGTTCATTGAGGCCCATGGCGGCAAGCTGGGCGACGTAGCCATCTACGGCCAAGAGTCCAACCCCACCACCTGGCGGCTGGCCGCGATGAACCTGGCCATTCGCGGCATCGACTTCAACCTGGGCAAGGAGCCGGCCGACACCTTTGTGCGCAACCAGCACCCCGACCTGCGCGCGGACTTTATTCTGGCCAACCCGCCCTTCAACATCAGCGACTGGTGGCACGCCAGCCTGACGGGCGACCCGCGCTGGGTGTATGGCGACCCGCCACAGGGCAACGCCAACTACGCCTGGCTGCAGCACATGCTGCACCACCTGAAGCAGTCTGGCCGCGCCGGCATCGTGTTGGCCAACGGCAGCATGAGCAGCAGCCAGAACAACGAAGGCCAGATACGCGCCGCGATGGTCGAGGCCGACGTGGTGGAAGTGATGATCGCCCTGCCCGGCCAGCTGTTCTTTAACACCCAGATCCCCGCGTGCCTGTGGTTCCTGACCAAAGCCAAGCCCGCGCACCGCCAGGGCCAGGTGCTGTTTGTTGACGCACGCAAACAGGCCACCATGATCAGCCGCGTGCAAAGCGAGCTGAAAGACGAGGTGATAGCCCGCATCGCCGACACCGTGGCCGCCTGGCGCTCCCCCCGTCAAGCCCCCGAAGGCGACTCGCCCCGTCATTCCCGCGAAGGCGGGAATCCAGCGCCGTACACCGACACCCCCGGCTTCTGCCGCAGCGTGCCACTAACTGAAATCGCCCAGCACGGCCACGTGCTCACCCCCGGCCGCTACGTGGGCGTGGAGGAAGTGGAAGACAACGACGAAGACTTTGCGACCAAGATGCAGCAGCTTACGGAAAAGCTGGGCGAGCAGATGGCCAAGGGCGCGGAACTGGATACGTTGATTCGCAAAAAGCTCGGGGGGATGGGGTATGAGTTCTGAGCGCCCCCTGGAATCCAAGACAGGTGGCCGTGCGGCGACGACCGGAGTAATTCCGGGCGACTTTGCTATCTCAGTCGGGAATCCTGGAACTCCACTGACGGATGGTTGGACGTGGACGCTGTTGACGGAGGTTGCCCGCCTGGAAACTGGGCATACGCCGAGCCGAAAGCACCCCGAATATTGGGGTGGGGATGTGCCTTGGATCGGGATTCGGGACGCTACCGGCAATCACGGGCAGAAGATCTTCGAGACAGCTCAGTACACGAACGAACTGGGCATCAGGAATTCATCCGCTCGCATCCTTCCGCCAAACACCGTCTGCCTGTCTCGCACAGCGTCGGTAGGTTACGTGGTGGTGATGGGGGTTCCAATGGCGACCAGTCAGGATTTTGTGAACTGGGTCTGCGGGTCGAAACTTGACTACCGTTTTCTCAAATACATCTTGCTGGGTGAGCGCAATAGTTTCCTACGTTTTGCATCAGGCACAACGCATCAGACGATTTACTTTCCCGAGGTCAAAGCCTTCCACGCGGCGCTACCCGACATCGGCATCCAGCGTCGTGTGGCCGATGTGTTGTCGGCTTTGGACGAACGTATCACCCTGCTGCGTGAAACCAACGCCACCCTCGAAGCCATCGCCCAGGCCATGTTCAATTCTTGGTTTGTCGATTTCGACCCCGTGCGCGCCAAGATGGAAGGCCGCGCCCCCGAAGGCATGGACGAGGCTACGGCGGCGCTATTTCCGGACCGGTTTGAGGTGTCGAATGCGATTCCATTTGGATGGCGACGCACATCCGTTGGCGAATCATTCATTTTGACCATGGGACAGTCACCCCCGGGAGATACGTACAACGAGATCGGCAACGGCCTGCCCTTCTATCAAGGCAGGACCGACTTCGGATTCAGATTTCCGACGAAACGCATCTACTGTGCGGCGCCTACTCGGATCGCAGAAATTGGAGACACGCTTGTGAGCGTCCGCGCACCTGTTGGCGATGTCAACATGGCAATTGAGAGATGCTGCGTCGGACGTGGAGTGGCGGCCGTTCGTCATCCCGACGGCTACAGAGGTTTTGTTTTTCACGCAATGCGTGGTCTGCATCAGCGGTTCGAGACGTTTGACTCTGAGGGAACTGTGTTCGGCTCCATCAGCAAAAAAGACTTCGCCGCACTTCCGGTGATCGCACCGCCGCAGTCGTTGATGGCCGCGTTCGACGACGTATCGGCGCCAATTGATGCTCGGATTGTTGAGAATGAAGAGCAAGTCCGAACGCTCACCGTCCTACGAGACACCCTCCTCCCCCGCCTGATCTCCGGCCAACTGCGCCTGCCAACCACTTCAGAAGAAGCTACGCCATGAACGAACCACTGCCCGAACGCGAACAGCTCTGGAACGAGTTTCTGAGCAAATGGCCCATTACGCGGCTGGAGGCCATGACGCTGCCCGAGTTCAGTACCGCCGGCGACAAGGAATGCTTCATGAACTGGCTGGAGGCCCGTACCACGCCATTGGGGTCAATCTGGGGGGGCTCCGCTTTCAAATTCGGGGTCTACGGGCGGAAGGACAAGTCGCCGAAGCCCCCCAAGAAGGGCATGACCTATGGCACCGACTATGCCTGGGCCACCAAGTACGGCGCCACGCCGGAGGATGCGTTCGCCAAGGTACGGCAAGAGGTCGTCGCCATCGCCAAAGCGGCGCGTATCGGTGACCTGCAGGCCGTCGATCAGGCCGACCTGGGCCCCGCCACCAAGTGGAAGATTGCGTTTCTGTACCAGGACCGGCAGCGACCGAAGATCGTGAACATCTTCACTTTCGACCAGCTTCGCAAGGTCACTGGCATTGGCAAGCAGATCTCTGTGCCCGCCCTCCAGGCACAGATCATGGGGGCGCTGGGCGAGAAGCACGTGCTGACGCTAGGCGACGACATCTGGAAGAAGATCGAGGATTTGGAGGCACAGCAGCTGACGAAGGACGCCGCGCTTGAATATTTGCGGAGCCTCGACAACTATCAGCCGGTCAAGGAGCCCACAGAAAAGATGGCGGGCTTTTATGTGACGGAAACCGGCAGTCAGTTGGCCCTGGCGCTGGATAACAAGGCTCCGACTTTTTACCTGAGTCCTGGCACCTGGATGCAGCAGATCGGCCCGCACGCATCGTCCATCACGGAGTACGGCGCGGCGAAGAGTCGCAGCAGCAGCATTGATGCGAATGCACCGGCGTTGGCTACAGGAAATCCAGCGGTCAAAGTCAAGCTGCGGGATTTGGCGGGCCTGAGGCTTCTGGCGCACCTTTACGCGGGCGATGACTTGTCCGACGAGGTGCCAGCAGCAACTCCTGCACTGGCAATCACTCCGGAACGAATTCCGCTTAACCAGATCTTCTATGGGCCGCCAGGTACCGGTAAAACCTTTCGCACCGTGGACGAAGCGGTACGCATCGTAGACCCTGCATTCTTCGCGGCGAACAAGGGCAATCGCCTGGAGCTGAAGCGCCGGTTCGACGAACTGGTGCAGGGGCGCCAGGTCCAGTTCGTCACTTTTCACCAAAGCTTCAGCTACGAGGACTTTGTGGAGGGGCTGCGGCCACTGCCCAGCGATGCCGGCGGGCTGCGGTACGAGGTGGTAGACGGCGTTTTCAAATCGCTGTGCGCTTCGGCCGACATACAAGTAACGCGCCGTGAAGAGGCGCCGCCTGAAGTTGCCAAGCGGACGATCTGGAAGATGTCGTTGGGCAACACCCAGATGGACGAGGACGAGATTTACGAGGAGTGCATCGACGGCGGCTACGCACTTTTGGGGTGGGGCGAGAGCATCGATTTCACCGGGTGCAAGTCCGTCGAGGACATCCACAAGCGCTTTCACGAAGAAGGTGCTGGCGCGAAGGGCTCGGCCGACTATGCCGTGTCGTCCGTCGCAACTTTCATGCTCCAGGTGAAAAAGGGCGACCTGGTTGTGGTGACGGAAGGCAATTTCAAGTTCCGCGCCATCGGCGAGGTCACGGGCGACTATGAATACGCCCCCCGCACAGCCGAATGGCATGGCTACGCCCAGAAGCGGCGCGTGCGTTGGTTGCGCGTGTACCAGCCCGCGCTGCCGTATGGCGAGCTGATGAACAACCAGTTCGTCCAGCGAACGATCTACCGGCTCAAGCCGGGGTCAATTGACCTGAACAAGCTGGAACGGCTGTTGACCTCGCCGCCCCCAGGTCAGGCCAAAGCGGCACCGGCCGACGATGCAAACAGCCGACGCGTTTTGATCATCGACGAGATCAACCGGGGCAACGTGTCGCGCATTTTTGGCGAGCTGATCACGCTGCTGGAGGAGTCGAAACGCAAGGGCAGTGCCGAAGCGCTTGAGGTCCTGCTGCCGTATTCCAAGAAGCCGTTCAGCGTGCCCAACAACGTCTATCTGATCGGAACCATGAACACGGCCGACCGGTCATTGACGGGCCTTGATATCGCCTTGCGCCGCCGCTTCTCTTTCGTCGAACTTCCCCCCGATTACATCCGCCTGCAAGGGGTTGTCATTGAGGACGCGATCGACCTGGGTGAACTGCTCCAGGCCATCAACGCCCGAATTGAGATCCTGCTGGATCGGGACCACTGCATTGGTCACGCGTACTTTCTGCATCTCAAGAATGACTCGGCGCTCAGTGAGCTGGCGGATGTATTCCGCCGCCAGATCCTGCCGCTCTTGCAGGAGTATTTCTTCGAGGATTGGGGGCGCATCAGGCTGGTGCTCAATGACCATCGCAAGGCCAACCCCCAACATCGGTTCCTGAAACAGCCCGCCATGTCTGCTGAGCTTCTGGTGGGGGACAGTGCACCAACCGCAGGAGACGACAAGCGCTGGCAGCTCAACGACGGCGCTTTCAGTTTTGTGGAAAGCTATGTTGGCACCGTCGGAAAGTCCCTTGGCTGAGGTCACAGTCCGTGAACATGCCAGGCTGACCACACAGCCTGGTTTTGCCACGTTGGATTGCCACAGCATCTCCGCGTCGGCCTTCAAGTACCTCTGTGAGCTGTCGGCCTCCTTGGGCCAGGCGCGCCTCGTTCAACTCGAAAGCGGCCTTTCGCTGCGGGTTGACAACTATGTGGGTGTGATCGAAACGCCCTGCGGCACCACCCTGGAGGTATTGCCCAAAGATGTTGAGCATGTCCAGGGGGCCGAGACTTCCCGCAAGCTGCTTCTCAAAATGTTGCGGGTTGTCCTGGGCGTCAAGCCTCGGCTGGTGGGCGCTGCCGACATTCAGCTTCTGAAGCGGCCCGTGACCGAATGGGTGATGCGCCAGTTTCTGGAAGAGCTGGATCACCTGGTCAAGCGGGGTCTGCGCTTCGAGTACCGTGAGGTCGAGGAGGAGCTGAAATTTCTGCGTGGGCGTCTGGATGTGGCGCGGCAAGTCCGGCAGCGGCCCGGCCGACAGCACATCGTGAACGTCCGGCATGAAGTCTTTCTTCCGGACCGGCCCGAGAACCGGCTGCTCCGCTCCGCACTTGAGCGCGTGCGGCAAGCAACACGCGACCCATCGAACTGGCGATTGGCGCATGAACTTTCGGTGTTGCTGGAGCAAATCCCGAGGTCCACCCACCAGGCTTCTGACTTCAGGGCCTGGCGCGAGGACCGCCTTATGGCGCATTACGCATCGGTCAAACCATGGTGTGCATTGGTACTGGGCGAGACGATGCCAACGGCCCAGCGGGGGCCTCAACGCGGCATCAGCATGCTGTTTCCCATGGAAAAGCTTTTCGAGGAATTTGTGGCGCGCTGCCTGCGGCCCCAGCTTGCGACCGGCATCAAGATGACTTGCCAAGTGTCCTCCAAATCGCTTTGCCACCACGAGGGCGCCCCTATCTTCCAGCTTCAACCCGATATGGTCTTGAGGGGGGCTGGCAAGACCTGGGTTCTGGATGCCAAATGGAAGTTGCTTGATGGTTCCAACCGCGCGAAGAATTACGACATCCACCAGCCGGACATCTATCAGCTGTTCGCCTATGGGCACCAATACATGGAAGGTGAAGGGGACATGTACCTTGTTTATCCAAAGACCAGCCAGTTCGCGCTGCCACTTTCAGACTTTGCTTTCAGCGGAGCAATGCGCCTGAAGGTGGTGCCGTTCGACATGGATGCAGGACGCCTTGTGCTGGAGGGATCAGAGTTCCTCGCACCACTTGTGTCTGTGCCATCGAAACAAGGTGAGCCCGCGTGACGCAAAACCCGCCACCCCCACCCGCCCAGCCGCGCAACCCGCTGCACGGCCTGACGCTGGAGGCCATCGTCACCGCGCTGGTCGCGCACTACGGCTGGGCCCGGCTGGGCGAGCGCATTCCGGTGCGCTGCTTCACCAGCGACCCCAGCATCGCGTCCAGCCTCAAGTTCCTGCGCAAGACGCCGTGGGCGCGTGACAAGGTGGAGGGGCTGTACCTGTTCATGCTGCGGGAGAAGCGGCGCGGGTAGTGGTACCCGGTGCCCACAGCGTATTAAAGTTTTCTTTAAACGTCGCCGCTGTCATGTATAAAAAAGCTCGTTTTTTATACACATCCCAGCTAACATGCGCAAAAAGCGCCTGCTTCTGCACATGTCCACCCCCGGCCTGCCCCCACTCCAGTCGATTGCCCCCGGCCGTTTTGACACGCCTGCCGTGCTCAAGCGGCTGGCCAGCAGCAGCCGCGCGTTAGCGGAGCTCAAGGGCGTGGCGGCGTCCATTCCCAACCAGGGCATTCTGATCAATGCACTGGGGCTGCAAGAGGCCAAGGACAGCTCAGAGATTGAGAACATCGTCACCAGCCACGACGAGCTGTTCCAGGGCGACTTGCTGGCCGACACGCAGCCCAGCGCGTCGGCCAAAGAGGTGCTGCATTACCGGCAAGCGCTGCGCATCGGGTTTGAGCAGGTGCGCGCCACGGGGCTGATCACGGCCAACCACCTGATCGACATTCAGGCTGAGCTGGAGCGCAACCGCGCGGGTTTTCGCAAGCTGCCGGGCACCGCGCTGAAAGACGGCGCTGGCCGCACCGTGTACACGCCACCGCAAGACCCGGCCGAGATTGTGCGGCTGATGGGCGAGCTGGAGCGCTTCATCAATGACCCGGCCGAGTTCGCGGCCGACCCCTTGATCAAGATGGCGCTGATCCACCACCAGTTTGAGAGCATTCACCCGTTTTACGACGGCAACGGCCGCACCGGCCGCATATTGAATGTGCTGTACCTGGTGCAGCAGGGGCTGCTGGACATACCGGTGCTGTACCTCAGCCACTACATCGTCAACACCAAGGCCGATTACTACCGCCTGCTGCAAACCACGCGCACCCACGATACCTGGGAAGACTGGGTGCTGTACATGCTGACGGCGGTGGAGGTCACGGCGCGCCAGACCATGGCCACCATTGCCGACATTCGCGCGGCGCTAATGGATTACAAGCACCGCATCCGCGCGGGCTACAGGTTCTACAGCCAGGACCTGATCAACAACCTGTTCATGCACCCCTACACCAAGATTGAATTTGTACAGCGTGACCTGAAGGTCTCGCGCCTGACGGCCACGAAGTACATGGACTTGCTGGACGAGGGGGGCTTTGTGAAGAAGCAGAAGATTGGCCGCACCAATTACTACGTGAACCCGGCGCTGACAGGCATCTTGACCCGCCAGCCGGCCCCGCCCCATGACTGAAGACCAGCTAGAACAGGAAACCCTGGGCTGGCTGGCCGATGTGGGCTACACCGTGGCCCATGGGCCCGACATCGCGCACGATGGCCCAACGCCCGAGCGCGCCAGCTACCGCGACTGGCTGCTGGCGGGCCGCCTGCGCAGCGCCATCGCGCGGCTGAACCCGGGCGTGCCCGCTGCCGCGCGAGAAGACGCGCTCAAGCAGGTGCAAGACCTGGGCACACCCGCGCTGCTGGCGGCCAACCGGCAGTTCCACCGGCTGCTGGTGGGCGGGGTGCCGGTTCAGTACCAGGTGGGTGGCGAGACGCGTGGCGATTTTGTGCGGCTGATTGACTGGGCCAACGTGGCCGCCAATGACTGGCTGGCGGTGAACCAGTTCAGCCTCAAGGGGCCGCACCACACGCGTCGGCCCGACATCATCCTGTTTGTGAACGGGCTGCCGCTGGTGCTGCTGGAGATCAAGAACCCGGCCGACCAGCACGCCAGTATCTGGAAGGCGTATGACCAGTTGCAGACATACAAGGAGCAGATCCCCGATGTGTTCCAGGCCAATGAGCTGCTGGTGATCTCTGATGGGTCTGAGGCGCTGGTGGGGTCACTGTCGAGCAACAGCGAGCGTTTCATGGCCTGGCGCACGATTGACGGCGTGGCGCTGGACCCGTTGGGCGAATTCAATGGGCTGGAGACACTGGTACGCGGCGTGCTGGCGCCGGCCTGGCTACTGGAATTTCTGCGCTTTTTTGTGCTGTTTGAGGACGACGGCACGCTGGTGAAGAAGATCGCGGGCTACCACCAGTTTCATGCGGTGCGCATGGCCATTGCGCAGGTGGTGGCGGCATCGCGCCCCGGCGGCAGCCACAAGGGCGGCGTAGTGTGGCACACCCAGGGCAGCGGAAAGAGCATCACCATGACGTGCTTTGCCGCGCGGGTGATGCAGGAGCCCGCGATGGAGAACCCCACCATCGTGGTCATCACCGACCGCAACGACCTGGACGGCCAGCTGCTGGGGGTGTTCAGCCTGGCGCAGGATCTGTTGCGCGAACAACCCGTGCAGGCCCGCACCCGGCAGGAGCTACGCTCGCTGCTGGCCAACCGGCCCTCGGGCGGCATTGTGTTTGCCACCATCCAGAAGTTCATGCCCGGAGCGGATGAAGACCAGTTCCCCATGCTGAGCGACCGAGCCAACATCGTGGTGATGGCTGATGAAGCCCACCGCACGCAATACGGCTTTGAGGCCCGGCTGAAGGAGCGGCGGGTGAATGTGGTGACCACGGGCGACGGCGCCGCGGCGGCGCACCGTGCGGAGTTTGTGCCCCCGGCTTACGTCGTGGAAGGCAAGGTGGCCCGCTATGAAGCGGGCTATGCCCAGCACCTGCGCGACGCCCTGCCCCATGCCACCTTTGTGGCCTTTACCGGCACGCCCGTCAGCAGTGAAGACCGCGACACGCGCGCCGTGTTTGGCGACTACATCCACGTGTACGACATGCAGCAGGCCCGTGAAGATGGCGCAACAGTAGCCATCTATTACGAATCGCGCCTGGCCAAACTGGGGCTGAAGCAGGACGAGCTGGCCACGCTGGACGACGAGGTGGACGAGCTGGCAGAGGACGAAGAAGAAAGCCAGCAAGCCAAACTCAAAAGCCGCTGGGCCGCGCTGGAGAAGGTGGTGGGCGCCGAGCCGCGGGTGACGCAGGTGGCGGCTGATCTGGTGCAGCATTTTGAAGCGCGCAACCAGGCGCAGGCGGGCAAGGCCATGGTGGTGGCGATGAGCCGCGACATCTGCGTGCACCTGTACAACGAGATCACGCGCCTGCGCCCTGACTGGCATGACGCTGACCCTGAAAAGGGCGCGATCAAGATCGTGATGACCGGCAGCGCCAGCGACAAACCCCTGCTGCGCCCGCACATCTACAGCGCCCAGACCAAGAAGCGGCTGGAAAAGCGGTTTAAAGACCCGACCGACCCGCTGCGCCTGGTGATCGTGCGCGACATGTGGCTCACGGGCTTTGATGCGCCCTGCGTGCACACCCTGTATGTGGACAAGCCCATGAAGGGCCACAACCTGATGCAAGCCATAGCGCGGGTCAACCGCGTGTTTCGCGACAAGCAGGGCGGGCTGGTGGTGGATTACATCGGCATCGGCAACGAGCTGAAGGCCGCCATGCGTGAGTACACCCAGGCCAAGGGGCGCGGCCGACCGACCGTGGACGCACACGAAGCCTATGCCCTGCTGCTGGAAAAGATGGACGTGCTGCGCGCCATGTTGCATGGCTTTGACTACAGCGGCTTTCGCACCGGCGGGCACAAGACGCTGGCGGGCGCGGCCAACCATGTGCTGGGGCTGACGTCAGCCCAAGGGCGCGACGGCAAGAAGCGCTTTGCCGATAACGCGCTGGCCATGAGCCGCGCCTTCACGCTGTGCTGCACGCTGGACGAAGCGCGCACCGTGCGCGACGAGGTGGCGTTCCTGCAGGCGGTGCGCGTGCTGCTGACCAAAAAGGAGCTGACGGCGAAGAAGCGCACCGACGAGCAGCGCGAGTTGGCCATCCGCCAAATCATCAGCCAGGCGGTGGTGTCTGACGAGGTGGTGGACATCTTTGACGCTGTGGGGCTGGACAAGCCCAACATTGGCATTCTGGACGACGCGTTTTTGGCGCAGGTGCGCAACCTGCCCGAGCGCAACTTGGCGGTGGAGCTGCTGGAGCGGCTGCTGCAAGGCGAGATCAAGGCCCGCTTTGCCGGCAACGTGGTGCAAGACCGCAAGTTCTCTGAGTTGCTGGGTGACGTGATCCAGCGTTACCAGAACCGCAGCATCGAGACAGCCCAGGTGATGGAAGAGCTGATTGAGATGGCCAGAAAGTTCCGCGAGGCTGCCGCGCGCGGCGAACAGCTGGGGCTGAACGACGACGAAGTGCGCTTTTACGATGCGCTGGTCAACAATGAGTCTGCAGTTCGCGAGCTGAGCGACGAAACGCTCAAGAAGATCGCCCATGAGCTGACCGAGAACTTGCGCCAGAACCTCTCTGTGGACTGGTCGGCCCGCGAAAGCGTGCGGGCGCGGCTGCGGCTCATGGTCAAGCGCATCCTGCGCAAATACAAGTACCCGCCCGACGAGCAGGACGCCGCCGTAGAGCTGGTGCTGCAGCAGGTGCAGGCCATCGGCGACGACTGGAGCGCTGGCGCGACTGCCTGAGCATTTTTGATTGCTTTGGCGGGTCGTTTGCAATTTCGCACACACGTGCTAATATCCGCCCCATGGACGCCAAAACCCAGAAATCAGAGCTCACGCGCGCCGCCATCGTTGGCGCTGCGCTGGACCTGGCTGCGGCCGAGGGGCTGGAGGCCCTTTCGCTGCAAGGGGTGGCGGACCGCATCGGCCTGTCCAAGAGCGGCGTGTTCTCGCGCGTGGGCTCGCGTGAGGCGCTGCAGAAGGCCGTGATTGAGGAGTTCGGCCACCGCTTCATTGCCGATGTGTTTGTGCCGTCCATGCAGTCGCCCAAAGGTCTGCCCCGCCTGAATGAGATCGTGCGGCGCTGGATCGCCCGTTACCGTGATGTAGAAGCCCACACCGGCTGCCTGTACACCGCCGGTGCCTTTGAGCTGGACGACCGCGCCGGCGAGCTGCGCGAGCTGCTGCTCAGCGAAGTCACCCGCTGGCGCGCGGCGCTTCGCCGCACGGTGTTGCAGGCCCTGGAGGCCGGGCACCTGGCCCCTGATACCGACGCCGACCAGCTGGTCGGCGAACTCAGCGCCCTGTTCATGGGCATGCTGCACGACATCCGCTTCCTGCGCGACCCGCGCGCGGCGGACCGCACCCAGGCGTCGTGGGACCGCCTGGTCAAGAGCTACCAACCCTGACCCCAAAAAGGATCTGACGGCCATGTGGCACTTGCTTCTGTCATTCCCGCATTTCGCACGACTGTGCGAAGAAAGGATTTCACCATGCTGATCATTCTTGGCATTGCCGCCGCCTGGGGCGGCTGGCGCATCACACGCGCCGCACTGTCGTCGCTGCGCGGCCTGCCGCGCAGCAATGAAGACTGGATCTATTTCTGAAAGGCCCTGCCATGACCACGCGCACCGCACTGGAGGCCACGTCGGCCTATTACCAAACCAGCCCCGGCGTCCGCCTGTTCCGCCTGGCGCTGGGCACTTCGCAACGGCTGTGGCCCGCCCTGGGCGTGCGCGCCGCGCTGCGCCTGTTTGGCACGCCGCTGCCGCCCAAATGGATCAGCCGGCGCGCCGTGTGGGACGGCGGCTGGCGCGTGGACGCCTGGCCGTTTGAGGACGCCAGCATCACGCTGTACCAGCGCCGCGTGGCGCCGCACGGCCCGGTGGCGCTGCTGCTGCACGGCTGGGGCGGCCATGCGCGCCAGATGCTGCCGCTGGCCGACGCGCTGGCCGACCAGGGCATGCGCGTGGTGCTGGTGGAGATGCCCGCGCACGGGCGCAGCCGCGGCGCCACCAGCAACCTGCCACAGTTTGCCCGCGTGATCGAGTATGTGGTCGCCCGCCTGATGCAGGAAGGCCACCACATCGGTGCGGTGGTGGCGCATTCGCTGGCGGCCAACGCGGCGGCGTATGCCGCCAGCCGCGGCACGCCCATGGACCGCCTGGTGCTGCTGGCGCCGCCCGCGTCGCCGCATGAATACACGCGTTTGTTTGCCCATGTGTTCGGCCTGCACGAGGGCACGCGCGCGGCCATGCAAAAGCTGATCGAGGCGCGCGAGGGCATTTTGATGCCGCAGTTTGAACCCGCCGCCGTGGGCCCGCGCGTACGCGTGCCCACGCTGGTGGTGCACGACCGCCACGACAGCATCAACCGCTTTGCCGACGGCCAGGCCTATGCGCATGCGGTGCGCGGCGCGCAGCTGGTGGCCACCGAGGGGCTGGGCCACCGCAAGATTCTGAAAGACGCGGGCGTGCTCGGGCGCGTGTCCATCTTCGCGCGGCCTTGAGTTGTGCCGCTGCGCGGCTTGCGCGGCATGGTCTTTGCTCATAGCATCGCTCCACTTTCAAATTCAAGGAGCGGAAGATGGGCATGTTTGACTGGACCGAGAAGCCGGCGTCGGTACTGAACCAGGGGGGCGTGATCGGGCCCGACGAGCGGCTGCCCTGGCCGCAGACGGCGGTGATGGGCGTGCAGCACGTGATCGCGATGTTTGGCGCCACGGTGCTGGCGCCCATCCTCATGGGCTTTGACCCCAACATCGCCATTTTGATGAGCGGCATCGGCACGCTGATCTTCTTCATCGTCACTGGCGGCAAGGTGCCCAGCTACCTGGGCTCCAGCTTTGCATTCATTGGCGTGGTGATCGCGGCCACGGCCTATGCAGGCAAGGGGCCCAACGCCAACATCGGCGTGGCCCTGGGCGGCATCATCGCCTGCGGCGTGCTGTACATCGTCATCGGCGCCATCGTGCAGGCCGTGGGCACGGGCTGGATCGAGCGTTTCATGCCGCCGGTGGTGACCGGCGCGGTGGTGGCCGTGATCGGCCTGAACCTGGCGGGCATTCCGGTGAAGAACATGGCCGCCAGCAACTTCGACAGCTGGATGCAGGCCGTGACCTTTGTGTCGGTGGCGCTGGTGGCCGTGTTCACGCGCGGCATGGTGCAGCGCCTGCTGATTCTGGTGGGCCTGATCGTGGCGTCCGTCATCTACGCCATCCTGACCAACGGCCTGGGCCTGGGCAAACCCATGGACCTGTCGGGCATCGTCAACGCGGCCTGGTTTGGCGCGCCGGCCTTTGCCGCGCCGGTGTTCAGCGCACCGGCCATGCTGCTGATCGCGCCGGTGGCCATCATCCTGGTGGCCGAGAACCTGGGCCACATCAAGGCCGTGACGGCCATGACGGGCAAGAACCTGGACGTGTACATGGGCCGCGCCTTCATCGGCGACGGCGTGGCCACGGTGGTCAGCGGCGGCGCAGGCGGCACGGGCGTGACGACCTATGCAGAAAACATCGGCGTCATGGCCGCGACCAAGATCTATTCGACCGCCATCTTCCTGGTGGCGGCCGTCATTGCCATCGTGCTGGGCTTCAGCCCCAAATTCGGCGCGGTGATCCAGGCCATCCCGCTGCCGGTGATGGGCGGCGTAAGCATCGTGGTGTTTGGCCTGATCGCCGTGGCCGGCGCCAAGATCTGGGTGGACAACAAGGTCGATTTTTCCGACAACAAGAACCTGCTGGTCGCCGCCATCACCCTGGTGCTGGGCACGGGCGACTTCACGCTGAAGTTCGGCGGGTTTGCGCTGGGGGGGATTGGGACGGCGACGTTTGGGGCGATCCTGCTTTATGCGTTGTTGAATCGGGGGAAGCGGGGGCAATAGCGCGTGATGGGTACTCAAGGGGAGGCATGGATGACCAGAAAAATCAACAAAGCTGACTTCACCGGCAGCAAGGCGCTGCGCGAACACGCGCAGCGCAGCCGCGAGGTTGCCCGCGCGCTGGACGCGCAAGCCGACGCGCTACCGCATGCGCTTTGCGCATCAGCATCGATATGGAAAAGTTCGTCACGCAGCTGACGCCCAAGCGCTTTGAGCTACTGCGCCTGGCCGTGAAACGCCACCGTTCAATCAATGAGCTTGCGTCGGCGTCACGCCGCGCAGCGAGCGCGGTGTCCAGAGACGTAGCTATGCTGCAGAGGCTGGGTTTGGTGAGGGTCGAGTTGGTAGCAAACCCAAGCCATGGCCAGATAAAGATGGTGACGCCGGTGGCGACCCGGATTGCTATTGATGCGCACCTGAAGGCGGCTTGAGTGCACCCATTGCGCTGAAGCCTGGCCGAGTCAATTCTTATCGCGGGCAACAGGTCCCGAGTCAAACGCCACGCGCATCCCGCCCCTCGAAAGCAGCAAGTGCCGCCCGAGCGATGGGAGCAATGGATGCCGACGAAATGCCTCGCGCCGCGCAATACGGTGTTTGCAACCAAACCGCGAGCGCTTTCGTGCCTTTGCTGGCATTGCACCCAATACAGCACAGCGCGATGTTCTCCCGGGTAATGATCGCCTCGTCATTGATGATGTGCTCCCAAGATGGCCGCTCGCGCCGCGTAGTGGCTGTGGCGAAAGGGCTGCCGCAGTAGATGCAGGCGATGTCGCGCGCGAGTACTTCACGCTCGAGCCAGGTGGGGATGTTCCAGCGATTCGGCATAAATTAAATCGTGGCACGGGAGGAGTTCGAGTTTTGTCGGCGGCATTGCCGATATTCGCCCGCTTATCGTCCTGCACATCAGATGAGACTATAGTTTCATCGCGTTCATTTTCTCGGAACGCTTCTTTTTCGCCGCAAGCAAATTCGACCGCTGAACAGCGATCCATCGCCGCCCTACGTTGCCGACAAACTGCAGCATTCTTACTGGCAGTGATCGTCGACCGTGCCAGGCGGAAAAATTCATATAGCGCTGAAACACCGCTCTTCCCGCGTAAGCCTGCGTGCGAAAGAATGCTTCCAGATCTTCAATCTGATACTGCAATACGCGAACTTCCTCTAGTTGCAGGCCTTTGTCGTTTGCACTTGCGACTTGATCCCGGTGGTCCTCGAGATCAACCGCGTTGCGAACAAGCTCATTGCAGAAATCGGGTATGTCCTGCCCGAACAGAAAATACGATTTCCGGCGCGCCTCAACGAACGAGTCCCAAGCAGAAGTCTCTGCTTCGCCTTTTGCCTGCGCGTTGCAAAAAGCGTGTACGGCCTCAAAGACTTTATACCGCTCTTCAAACAAATCTAGCTGCAGCTTAGCCTTAGCAACGCGGTACTGTTGCACGGCAATTGCAGCAGCGGCCAATCCTATTAAAAGGGCCACGATAGCAGGACCTGCGCGGACGAACTCTGACCACAGCCAAGCAATCGACCACGGGTCCTGGAGGTAGAGATGGTGCATCCGCCTATCCTATTCATCCCAAGGGATGCACGCCCGCATTGCTCTCGGTCCGAAGGCAAGGACTGTCCCACCAAAATCTAAATGCATGCCCTGCGCGGCTTTCATCGCGCAGCTTCCCTTTTGACGGTTGAGCTAGGCTCTACCAGGAGTACAAGACCGGCCAAGAACTCGACACCAATTGCTGCGGCGTGACGCAAGAGCTCTTCAAATTCTTTAGGCGAAACCAAAAGCTGATCGCCAACACGGAGCTTGGCACCTGTCTTTCGGATGTATTCTTCGTCCACGATTCCACGTCGATGAACAATCAGATGTCGATTTTGATTCAACCGCCAAGCGGATGGGTCCGCTAGTTTCTCGCGCAGATTCGGTGAGTCAATAAGCGCTTCGCATGCACATTTGAGCGTTGGAAGGCTACTCAGATCTCGCTCCTCAAACAATAGGCGACCCATGTGCATCGAAAGATTGAATCCTCTCGAAGCAAGATCATCAATACTGAGCTTTGGCAGATCAAATTTCCGTTTTGCGTTCGTGTCAGCAAGCAACTTGGCTACAAGATCAGGTTGGCTATCCAACAACAATACGAGTTCGTCGCGTACAAACATCTCCAATGCAGACCACGCCGCCACCGTACCCTGTAGCAAAATTTCAAATGCAACAGACCGGATCTCCGGAGTGCGATGTAGGTGCAGCAGGAATTGCGCAGTATCTGCAACGAGCGAGTCAATGCCTTCCTCGGATTTGGAAAAGTCTTCCATTCTCGAATTGGCGATCTCCCGCGCCGTGATATCGCGCGGAGCCTCCAATTCGCGCGCTCCTTCTTCAGGTTCCTGATCTACTAATTGAGCTCGGATCCGCTCCGCTATAGAGAAGCGCTGATACTGCTTGTCATGCGCAGCTTTGTTTGCCAGAAGAAAAGGCGCTGAGGTTGTCTGGACCGTAGCGCCGAGACGATCAACGAATGTCTCGGCAACTGTGCGAAATGGACCTGGTAATTGTGGAAGGCAATCTCGAATGACCTTAACCTCATTTCCCAGAGAGAATGGAACCAGAAAATGCGCCGTAAGCTCCTCTGCCGCTTTACGAGTTTCAGGGGTGAGTCCCACGGATCGATCCTGCCTAAAATAAATGTATACGGCCGTCGCGCACGGATGATGCCGCGGGGACTGACCACACACGGGCAGCCGTGTTGATGGGCAACTTAGGCATCGCGTGTCACCTCTGAAGCACCTGCCTCGCTATCGGCCTCGACTTCTGCCGCTTTCACGGCCTTGCGCTTCTGTGCCTTGGAATAAAGCGAAGCAGCAGCGGAAACCGTCACAGCTATGCCTGCCGCACTAACTAGAACGGGGGCCGCAGTGACGATGATTGGAGCACTCACTACACCTAGCCAGACCCCTGCTGCGGCAAGGCCCGTGGGAGCAGCCACAACGGCACCACCTACTGCAACCCCGGCCGCGACTTTTGCCGTTTTCGCAATCGTGTCAGCGTGGTCTGCGATCTTCACGTGACTTTCTTGGATGCTACGCCCTGCACCTTGCGCGACCCGCACCACCTTTTCGCCGCTAGCTCTCGCAACTTCGACCGCTTCTTTTAACTTTCGCGAAACATCCATAGCGCCCCCTGTGACGTATTTGCGATGCCCAATACAGAGATACGACCTTTGGCCGCGCGGCTTACTTCTCTATGCCGCTTGCGGCAGGACTGAGAGCCATTCTAAGGAAGCGGCGCCCGTTGGCAAATCTCAAAAGTGATTGGGAGCGACGCTCGACGATTTAAGAGCGAGAAGAACGTAGTTTCAATTTTCCGCGTGGATGTCACCAGCCAACCAGGGACTGCGCCGCTGCCTGTTCTGCTCGCCGCCATGGATGCCGGATCAAGTCCGGCATGACAGACTATCCTGCGACGCAGGCCCTAATCTTTCTTCTTGTCGTCGCCAAAGATCCGACCGATGGCCCCGCCAATCCGCGCCCCAATCACCGTCCCCACTCCCGGCAGCACCGCGGTGCCGATGGCCGCGCCGGCAAAGAAGCCCGGCGGCACTTTCACGTCCGGCTTCTGCACCGGCCCCTTGATGGTGAAGGGTACGCCCACCAGGCCGTCCACGATGTCCAGCGTGCCGTTCGCGTCCACCTGCTTTTGCCACACCACCGCCTCACCGCTGGCGGTGTAGTTGCCTGCCTTCGCCTTGAGGTTGGTATAGGTAAAGCGGGTGCCGTTGTCGGTGTTCTGGGTCTGCAGGCGGCCCGTCAGGCTGTCCAGCGGGGTCTGGCCGTCACGTTCCTTGCCGCGGGTGCGGATGGCTTTGTCCAGGTCCAGGCGCAGCACCACGCCCTGCGCCACGCTCAGCTCGCTGTCGGTGTACAGGGCGCGCGCCAGCTCGCCCACCGATGCGCCGCGCGAGCGCAGCACGGTGCGGCCGGTGGCGCGGCCCGACAGCGGCGCGCGCCGGTTGAAGGTGGCCATGGCCGCTGCAATCTCGATGTTCTGCGGCGCCAGCTCGCCGCTCAGGGTGTATTCGCCCTGGGGCGATTCGGCCAGCGCCACCTGGCCATGCGCCGTGCCGCCGGCCACCACAATACGGGCTTGCCAGCGGTCGGCCTGGCCGTCGCGTTTCAGGTCCAGCGTGGCGGGCGCCGGCGCGCCGGGGCGGCGCAGGCTGGCCCGGCGCGGGCGCCATTGCGGGTCAAAGTCGATTTCACCGTCATAGGCCACGGGGACGCCACTGTAAGAGATCCACGTCAGGTCGCGGAACACAAAGCGTTCCAGCGGCACATCGCCAAACGTGAAGTCGGGCCCCGGCGCCTGCGCCGCGCCCGCCTTGCCGCGAAAGGCGCGCATGGCCTCGCGCCCTGCCACGGCGCGCTCCAGCTCCACACGCTCGGCCACAAACACGCGCTGCGTCAGCAGCAGCCACAGCCTGGGGTGCAATGCGGCGCGGCCGATCTCGATGGGCTGGGCCTGCTGGGTGCGCACGTCGCGCACTTCGATCATCGGCTGCGGCAGCACCTGCCATTGCGCCGAGCCCACCGTGACCTTCACGCCCAGACGCTGCTGCGCCTCGGCCTCGATGCGGCGCGCCAGCGCGTCGCCGTTGGGCAGCAGCGTGTGCACGGCCAGCCACGCGGCGCCCAGCAGGGCGGCCACGGTGATGCCGCCCGCCAGGGCCAGCTGATGTGCGCGCTTCATGCCCGCCACGTTACCCGATGCCGAGCGGCCCCCCTGTAGGTGCGCAGGCCGATATAGTTGAGACTTCAAGCATTTTCAGGAAGCACCCGCCATGGCCGTCTGGACAAAACCCATTTCTGTCGCCGAGCTCACCGCCATCCACCAGGACACGGCGGTGGCGCACCTGGGCATGGAGTTCCTGGAGGTGGGGGACGACTTCATCACCGCGCGTGTGCCGGTGGATGCGCGCACCAAACAGCCCTATGGCCTGCTGCACGGCGGCGTGAGCGTGGTGCTGGCCGAGACGCTGGGCTCGTGCGGCGCGGCCTACTCATGCCCGCCGGGCCACCGCGCCGTGGGGTTGGACATCAACGCCAACCACCTCAAGGGCGCCACCAGCGGCTGGGTCACCGGCACCACGCGGCCGGTGCACATCGGGCGCACCACGCAGGTGTGGCAGATTGACCTGCGCAACGACGCGGGTGAGCTCACCTGCGTGTCGCGCATCACGATGGCGGTGCTGGCACCGCGATGAACTTACACGTTGGCGATGGCCACGCTGCGCACGTTGAGGTACGCCTCCACCGCCTCCGGGCCGCCTTCAGACCCATAGCCCGAGTCCTTGATGCCGCCAAACGGCATTTCTGCGCTGGGCATGGCGGGCATGTTCATCCACAGCATGCCCACTTCCACGCGGCGGGCCAGCAGGTCGGCATTTTTCAGTGACTTGGTGAACGCATAGCCGGCCAGGCCGAACGACAGGCGGTTGGCTTCGGCAATGGCTTCATCCAGCGTATTGAAGCCGCGGATGGCGGCCACCGGGCCAAAGGGCTCGTCGTTGAACACCTTGGCGTTCAGCGGCACTTCGTCCAGCACGGTGGCCTGCCAGAAGTTGCCGGCGTCGCCAATGCGTTCGCCACCGGCCAGCACCTTGGCGCCCTTTTGCACGGCGTCGGCCTGGAATTCGGCCATGGCCGTCAGGCGGCGCGGGTTGGCCAGCGGGCCCATCTGCGTGCCTTCGGCCAGGCCGTCGCCCACCTTCAGGCCCTGCGCGTACTTGGCCAGCGTCTGGGCAAATTCGGCGCGGATGCTTTCGTGCACCAGAAAGCGCGTGGGCGAAATGCACACCTGCCCCGCGTTGCGGAATTTCGCGGCGCCGGCGGATTTGACGGCCAGCGCGATGTCGGCGTCTTCACACACGATCACCGGGGCGTGGCCGCCCAGCTCCATGGTCACGCGCTTCATGTGCTGGCCGGCCAGCGCGGCCAGCTGCTTGCCCACCGGCGTGGAGCCGGTGAAGGTGATCTTGCGGATGATGGGGTGGGCGATCAGGTAGCTGCTGATCTCGGCCGGA
>JBEIPU010000184.1:0-6800 GCA_040376925.1 Caenimonas sp.
TGGACAAGGCCGGTATCTCCATCGCGGGCCTCCACAGCAAGAGCTGGGACGAGTTTGGCAAGCCCGATGCACCGCAAATGGACCTGGTGATCACCGTGTGCGACAACGCCGCCGGCGAGGTCTGCCCCTATTGGCCGGGCCAGCCCGCAACAGCCCACTGGGGTTATGCCGACCCGTCGGCCATTGACGGCACAGACGAGCAGAAGCTGGAGGCCTTTCGCCAGACGCTCCACGCCATACGCCGCCGGCTGGAGCTGCTGGTCAACCTGCCCCAGGGCAGCGTGGACAAGCTCATGCTGCAAACGCGCGCACGCGACCTCGCCAAGTCATGACATTGGCGCGCAGGGCCCTGGCCGAGTGGCTGGGAACGGCGGCGCTGCTGTGCACGGTGATCGGCTCGGGCATCATGGCCGAGCGGCTGGCGGGCGGCAACACGGCCGTCGCACTGCTGGCCAACACACTGGCCACGGTGTTTGCGCTGTATGTGCTGATTGAGACGCTTGGGCCGCTCAGTGGTGCGCACTTCAACCCGGTCGTTACGCTGGCCATGGTTTACAAGCGGGCGCTGCCTGTGCGGGAGGCTCTGCCTTACCTGGGCGCGCAGCTGAGTGGCGCGGTAGCAGGTGCCTGGCTTGCGCATGCGATGTTCGGCTTGCAGGTGCTGCAGACAAGTACCAGGCTGCGCACCGGCCCCGGCCAGTGGCTGGCCGAGGCTGTTGCCACTGCGGGCCTGCTGTTTGTCATTCTGCGGGCGCCCGCTGCCAAAGTAGCGGCCCTGGTGGCCTGCTACATCGGCGCGGCCTACTGGTTTACCGCCAGTACCAGCTTTGCCAACCCGGCCGCCGTACTGGGGCGAATGCTGAGCGACAGCTTTGCCGGTATCGCGCCGGTCAGTGCGCCGGGTTTTGTCCTGGCGCAGTGTGCAGGTGCCGCAGCCGGTGTGGCACTGGCCACGTTACTGGCGCCGCGCCAGCAGGCCTGACGCCACACCCGGCCACCAATCGCAGATCTGCTGCTGCACCCATACAGGTGCGTCCAGCGGCAGGTCGTGCCCGGCATCAGGGTGCATGCGCAGCGGCCAGCCCCAGGCAGCTGCGATGCGCTGCGAGCATTGCGCCGACACCAGCCGGTCACCGGCGGACGCCAGCAACAGCGCGGGTACGGCGGGGGGGTGCGGCGGCGCGCGGTAACGTGCGGCGGCCAACAGCTGGCGCAGCGCATTGCCGCGCGACACCGGGCGCTGGCGGGCCACGGCGGCCCAGGCGGCTGCGGTGTCGCCCTGCTGCGCCGGTTGGTTACTGGTCATGGCCAGCACTGCCTGCTCGCGTTGCAGCGCTGTGCGGCCCGGCACCAATACCCGTGCCAGCGTGACGTAGTTGTGCGGCTGCAGGCGCTGCCAGAACGGGCTCACGCCGCGCAGGCTGGTGTTGATCAGCACGCAGCCCGCCACGTCCTGGGGGGCGCTGCACGCCCAGTCAATCGCCACCATGGCACCCAGCGACATGGCCACCAGCACATACGGCGCCGGGTGGTTGCGCCGGTTCAGCTCGGCGCGGCAAGCCCCGGCCATGTCGGCGACACACGTGGGGCTGTTCGACTGGTACAGGGTGCCGTTGCCCGGCAGGTCCAGCGTCAACACGCGGTGCGGCGGGCCCAGCGCAGTGGCCAGCCGCCGCTCGAAGCCGTTCCAGTGGACCGTCTCACGTGTGAGGCCGCGCAGCAATACCCAGATGGTCAAGTGCGGTCTCCGAACCAGCGCGCCATGGCCTGGCTGTGGTGGTCGCCGGGCTGCTCGGGCAGCCAGCGTTGCCAGGCCGCAGTGGCGCGCGTCAAAAAGTCCAGCAGCGGCAGGTGCTGGCGCAGCACACGCTGGTGGCGGTGCGCGATCAGCGGGTTGAAGATGCCGCGGCGCGAGAACAGCTGGCGCGGGTTCTTCTTGACCCACAGCCACGAGCCCATCTCCAGCGTCAGCGGCAGGAACACCTGCCCCGGCTGCGCGCAGGCACGCAGGTACAGGTGGTCCCACAGGTCGCCATGGGCCAGGTACTGGTGGCTTTGCGGCTCGAACATGTAGTTGTGGTGCGGATGGCTGTCTGCAAACGTGGCCTGCAGCGCGTGCAGTTGCGCCAGGTGCGGCATGGGCGTGCGCCGATGGGCGTAGGGAAACCACACGCGGTCGCGCATGCCAAAACCCGAATGGCAGTCCAGCGCCAGGCTGAACGGGCGGCCGTGCAACTCAGCTTCCACCAGCGCGCACAGGGCGGCGCTTTCAGCCTCCATCGGTGCACCCGCGCGGCCGCGGTACCAGGGCAGCCCGGCGCTGATGCGCTGGCCGCCCACCAGAAACGGCACGGGTTCGCGTGCGTCCACCGGCGCGTTGCGCATCAGGTCCACGCCGTTGGGGTTGGCGCGCGTGTGGCGCAGCATGCCGCCGGGGTTGACCACCGGCATGAAGACCAGGCGCACCTGGTCCAGCAGCGCATGCACCGAGGCGTCCCAGCGCAGCCGCGCCACCAGCGCGTGCAGATAGGCAATCACCACCTGCGAGCCAATGCGCTCCAGGCCATGCACGCCACCGAAAAAGCCGATGGCCGGAACATCGCGCGACGGGTTGCCCAGCGTCACCGTGTACAGCGGCGGGTGCCCGGCCAGCGGCTGCTGCGTGACCTGCAGATGGGCGCCGCCGAGCGCAATGACGCGTTGCAGGTCGTCGAGTTCAGGCAGGTGATGGGGATGCGGCACGGCTGCGCAGCTTACTACCGCGCGCTGTGTTGCGCTGACATGGTTTTGTCATATGGCGGCGCTAGGGTGTGGGCATGAAACACCTGAGCCTGTTGCCCCTGCAGATCGCCGCCCTGTCCATTGAACTGCTGCGCGGCCTGGGCGAGCTGGTGGCGCTGCAGGCCTGGCGCCTGCGCGACCGGCTGGCGCGCCGGCCCCGCTATTGAGGCGTCTTCAGTCGCCGCCGGGCCGTCCCAAGGCGACTGCTGCCCCCTCGGGGGGCAGCGAAGTACACGAAGTGACTAGCGTGGGGGCCATGTTCACCCTGCCTTGACCGCGTCCACCAGCCGTTGCGCGCAGGCCAGAGCCAGCTGCTCGTTGCGCGCTTCGACCATCACGCGCAGCAGCGGCTCGGTGCCGCTGGCGCGAATGAGCACACGCCCCGTGTCACCCAGTTCAGCTTCCACGGCCTTCGTTTCTGCGGCCAGCAGGGTATTGGCCTTCCAGTCCTGCCCGGGGCGCAGGCGCACGTTGATGAGTGTCTGCGGAAACAGCGTCACGTCGGCCAGCAGCTGCGCCAGCGTGCGGCCGCTGCGCACGCAGGCCTGCAACACCTGCAGCGCGCTGATCAGTCCGTCGCCGGTGGTGTGCTTGTCCAGTGCCAGCAGGTGGCCGGAGCCTTCGCCGCCCAGCAGCCAGCGGTGCTTTTCAAGCTCTTCCAGCACGTAGCGGTCGCCGACCTTGGCGCGCACGAACTGCACGCCTTTTGATTTGAGCGCGACCTCTACCGCCATGTTGGTCATGAGCGTGCCCACCACGCCGGGCACCGGCTCGCCGCGAGCCAGGCGCTCGGCCACCATCAGGTACAGCACTTCGTCGCCGTTGTACAGGCGCCCGGCTGCGTCCACCATCTGCAGCCGGTCGGCGTCCCCGTCCAGTGCAACGCCGTAGTCGGCGCGGTTGGCCTTGACCGCGCGCACCAATGCTTCGGGGTGGGTGGCGCCCACCTGGTGGTTGATGTTCAGGCCGTCGGGCGCGCAGCCAATGGCGATGACCTCGGCGCCCAATTCATGGAACACCTTGGGCGCGATGTGGTACGCCGCGCCGTGCGCGCCGTCCACCACAATGCGCACCCCCTTGAGCGTCAGGTCGTTGGCGAAAGTGCTCTTGCAGAATTCAATGTAGCGCCCGGCCGCGTCGTCCAGCCGGCGGGCCTTGCCAAGCGACGCCGAATCGGCCCAGACGGGCGGTTGGTCCAGCGCGGCCTCCACATCCATCTCCCAGGCGTCAGGCAGCTTGGTGCCCTGCGCGCTGAAAAACTTGATCCCGTTGTCCGGGAAGGCATTGTGGCTGGCGCTGATCACCACGCCAAGGCTGGCGCGCTGGGCCCGTGTGAGGTAGGCCACGCCCGGCGTGGGCAGCGGGCCCAGCAGCACCACGTCCACCCCGGCGGAGTTGAAGCCCGATTCGAGCGCGCTTTCCAGCATGTAGCCTGAGATGCGGGTGTCCTTGCCGATCAGCACGGTGGGGCGCTCCTCGCTGCGCTTGAGCACGCGGCCCACGGCATGGGCGAGCCGCAGCACGAAGTCAGGGGTGATGGGCGCCTGGCCCACGGTGCCGCGGATGCCGTCGGTGCCAAAGTACTTTCTGCTCATGCCGTTGTCCCCATCGGTTCTTGTGCTATTGAAATTGTAGCGGCCAGGACCTTCAGCGCGGCCACGGTTTCGCGCACGTCGTGCACCCGCACGATGCGCGCGCCCCGCTCCACCGCCAGCACCGCCGCCGTGACGCTGGCCTCCAGGCGGTCGTTCACCGGCTGGCCCGTGACACTGCCCAGCGACGATTTGCGCGACCAACCCGCCAGCAGCGGGTAGCCGTCGGCCAGCAGCTCGGCCTGGCGGGCCAGCAGTGCAAAATTCTGCGCCACCGTCTTGCCAAAGCCGATGCCCGGGTCCCAGCTGATTCGCGCAGCGTCCACCCCCAGCGAGCGCAGCGCAGCGGTCTGCGACTGCAAAAAGGCCAGCACCTGCGGCACTGCGTCGCCCTCCATCGGCGAACGCTGCATGGTCTGCGGCTCGTCGTGCATGTGCATCAGACACACGCCACAGCTGCCATGCGCCGCGACCGCCTCGCGCGCGCCGGGCTGGCGCAGCGCCCAGATGTCGTTGATGATGTCCGCGCCGAGATCCAGCGCCTGGCGCATGACTTCGGGCTTGTAGGTGTCCACAGACACCGGCACACCCAGCATCACGGCCTCACGCAGCACAGGCAGCACGCGGGCCAGTTCTTCGTCCAGCGGCACGGGGGCTGTGCCAGGGCGGCTGGATTCACCGCCAATGTCCAGCATGTCAGCGCCTTGCGCCACCAGCGCTTCGCAGTGGGCCACCGCAGCGCGGGTGCCTGCATGCAGGCCGCCGTCTGAAAACGAGTCCGGTGTGACGTTGACGATGCCCATCACGCGTGGGCGGGACAGGTCGATGCGATAACGCGTTGTTTGCCAGATCATCGTCCGGATTGTGCTGCAAGGGGCTATGAAAAAGGGACCTCGAAGGTCCCTTTTGAAGTGTCGGCAGCCTGCAAACTCAAGCTGCTGTGGGGGCGGGATCGGTTGTCACCGGCGAGCCGCCCGAGCCACCGCCACTGCCCGAGGGTGGCGTGCGGGGCGTGAAGTCCTTGGGCGGGCGCGGCTCCTTGCCGGCCATGATGTCGTCCAACTGTTCGCTGTCGATGGTTTCCCACTCGAGCAGCGCCTTGGCCATGGCGTGCATCTTGTCCTTGTTGTCCTCGATCAGGCGGCGGGCCAGGTTGTACTGCTCGTCGATGATGCGGCGCACTTCGGCGTCCACCTTCTGCATGGTGGACTCGCTCATGTTGGTTGTCTTGGTGACCGAGCGGCCCAGGAACACTTCGCCTTCGTTCTCGGCATAGACCATGGGGCCCAGCGCGTCGGTCATGCCGTAGCGCATGACCATGTCGCGCGCGATCGTCGTGGCGCGCTCGAAGTCGTTGCTGGCGCCGGTGGTCATCTGGTTCATGAAGACTTCTTCGGCGATGCGCCCGCCAAACAGCATGCTGATCTGGTTCAGCATGTAGTCCTTGTCATAGCTGTAGCGGTCCTGCGCCGGCAGGCTCATGGTCACGCCCAGGGCACGGCCGCGCGGGATGATGGTGACCTTGTGCACCGGGTCGCACTTGGGCAGCATCTTGCCGATCAGGGCGTGGCCGGACTCATGGTAGGCCGTGTTGCGGCGTTCTTCCTCGGGCATGACCATGCTCTTGCGCTCGGGGCCCATGAAGATCTTGTCCTTGGCCTTTTCGAAGTCCTGCATCTCCACCACGCGGGCGTTGCGGCGCGCGGCCATCAGGGCGGCTTCGTTGCACAGGTTGGCCAGGTCAGCGCCGGACATGCCGGGCGTGCCGCGGGCGATGACGGACGGGTTGACGTCCTGGCCCAGCGGGACCTTGCGCATGTGCACGTTCAGGATCTGCTCACGGCCACGGATGTCGGGCAGCGTCACATAGACCTGGCGGTCAAAGCGGCCCGGGCGCAGCAAGGCGGCGTCCAGGATGTCGGGGCGGTTGGTGGCGGCCACCACGATCACGCCCAGGTTGGTTTCAAAACCGTCCATCTCGACCAGCATCTGGTTCAGCGTCTGTTCGCGCTCGTCGTTGCCGCCGCCCAGGCCCGCGCCACGCTGGCGGCCCACGGCGTCGATTTCGTCGATGAAGATGATGCAGGGGGCGTTCTTCTTGGCGTTTTCGAACATATCGCGCACGCGCGCCGCGCCCACGCCGACGAACATTTCCACGAAATCAGAGCCCGAGATGCTGAAGAACGGCACCTTGGCTTCACCTGCGATGCCCTTGGCCAGCAGGGTCTTGCCGGTGCCCGGAGGGCCGACCAGCAACAGGCCGCGCGGGATGCGCCCGCCCAGCTTCTGGAACTTGGCCGGGTCCTTCAGGAAGTCCACGACTTCCTTGACTTCTTCCTTGGCTTCGTCGCAGCCGGCCACGTCCGCAAAGGTGACCTGGTTGTTGTTTTCGTCGAGCATGCGCGCCTTGCTCTTGCCGAAGCTGAA
>JBEIPU010000038.1:0-25879 GCA_040376925.1 Caenimonas sp.
CCTTTCTGGCTTTCTGCGTAATAATACGCGCCGAAGTTATCGGTTGTGGGGGCTCGGGGGCTCCGGGTCCGGGGGGGGCGGGGGGGGGCTCACAGGGGGGGGGTCTGCGGGGGGCGCAGACTCCGCTCCGGTGCTCGCCACAGGGTCGCGCCGCAGAACTCGCTACGCGCTTCGCGCTGCGCTCTAACAGCCGCGGCGAGCTAGAAACGAAGCGTGCTGCGCACGCCGACCCTGCGGCTGCGCTCCTCGCCGCCACAGAGATCGCCCCCACCGGCCACCGCCTGCCGCGAAGCCGGGTACTGGTATGCCGCCATTGCGCGCCAACAGGCTTTGCCGCGCGGTGTAACGCCCTCAGCCACAGGAAACAACATGACCGACGCAGTAACCCAGGACCGTGACGAACGCGGCGTATGGACGCTCACCATGAACCGTCCGCAGAACTTCAACGCGCTCAGCGAAGAAATGCTGGGCGCATTGCAGTTGGCGCTGGACGAGGTGGCCAAGGACGGCGGCGCCCGCGCCGTGGTGCTGGGTGCCACCGGCAAGGCGTTTTGCCCCGGGCACAACCTCAAGGAAATGGTGGCTACGCCCGAGCTTGCGTATTACCAGCGGCTGTTTGCCCAGTGCAGCCGCGTGATGCTCAGCATCCAGAAATTGCCGGTGCCCGTGATTGCCCGTGTGCAGGGCATTGCCACGGCGGCTGGCTGCCAGCTGGTGGCGCAGTGCGACCTGGCGGTGGCTTCCACCGACGCGAGCTTTGCGGTCAGCGGGGTGAACCTGGGGCTGTTCTGCTCTACACCCAGCGTGCCGCTGCTGCGCAACGTGCCGGCCAAACAGGCCATGGAGATGCTGGTCACGGGCGATTTCATCAGCGCGCAGCAGGCGTTGGAACGCGGGCTGGTCAACAGGGCCGTGAAGGCTGACCAACTGGACACAGAAATTGAAAAGCTGGTGGCCAGCATCCTGGCCAAACCGCGCCTGGCCATTGCCATGGGCAAAGAGCTGTTTTATCGCCAACGTGAAATGGGCATCGAGGCCGCATACCAACTGGCCGGCCAGACCATGGCAGTGAACATGATTGACGCCACGGCGCAAGAGGGCGTCAAGGCGTTTACCGAAAAGCGTGAACCTTCGTGGAGGACTGCGCCATGACAGAACTCGACAAGCTGCTGCGTGAACTGTCCCAGCCCGGCGTGGCGCTGGAGCTGGCGGTGCTGGCGGGCTGCCTGGCGTTGGCCTTTGCCATCAGCTGGGGGGTAGGTCGCAAGCAACCCAAGGACTCCATCTGGTTTGGCCGCGCCATTTTTGACGGCGTGCTGTTCCCGCTGCTGGCGTTGGCGCTGACCTGGATTGCGCGCCGGGTTGTGGATGACTACCAGGTGGTGCCCGTGCTGCGCATTGCCGTTCCGGTGCTGGTGTCTTTGGTGGGCATACGCTTTCTGGCGCGCGTGACCACCGTTGTGTTCCCCGCGTCGGGCATTGCGCGCCTGGTGGAGCGGCTGTTCTCGTGGCTGGCCTGGATCGCGGCCGTGCTGTGGATCGTGGGCCTGCTGCCCGACGTGATGCGTGAGATGGAGGAAATCCAGTTCGCCATCGGCAAGAACAAGATCAGCGTGCTGGGCATCGTGCAGGGCGTGCTGTCGTCGGGCGCGGTGATGATCGCCGCGCTGTGGCTGTCGGCCACGCTGGAGCGGCGTGTGCTGGTGGACACCGTCAGCGACCTGTCGCTGCGCAAGGTGGCGTCCAACGCCATACGCGCCATGTTGCTGTTGGTGGGCATGCTGTTTGCGCTGTCGACCGTGGGCGTTGATCTGACGGCGCTGTCGGTGCTGGGCGGCGCGCTGGGCGTGGGTCTGGGCTTTGGCCTGCAAAAGCTGGCGTCCAACTACGTCAGCGGCTTTGTCATCCTGTTTGAACGCAGCCTGCGCATCGGCGACAACGTGCGCGTGGACGGCTTCGAAGGCCGCATCGCCGACATCAAGACACGCTACACCTTGATCCGTGCGGGCAACGGGCGCGAGTCCATCGTGCCCAATGAACTGCTGATCACCCAGCGGGTAGAGAACCTGTCGCAGGCGGACCTGAAGTTTGCGATCACCAGTGACATCACCGTGGCCTACGACAGCGATGTGGCCACGGTGCAGCGCGTGCTGACGCAGGCCGCAGCCGACCAGCCGCGCGTGCTGAAGTCGCCTGAGCCCGTTGCCTTTCTGGCGGAGTTTGCACCCGACGGCATGCAATTCACGCTGAATTTCTGGGTGAGCGATCCGTCCAACGGGCAGCTGAACCTGCGCTCGGCGATCAATATCGCCATCGTGCAGGCGCTGCGCGACGCAGGCATCCAGATCCGCCCGCCGCAGCGCGTGGTGCAGTACAGCGGCGACACCGCGCCGCCGGCCGCAAAGGCTACTTCATCATCGACGGAAGCCACAGGCTGATCTGCGGCACAAACAGCAGGATCGCCAGCGTGATGATCTGCACCAGCACATAGGGCCAGACGCCACGGAAGATGGTGCCTATGCCCACCTTGGGCAGCAAGGTGTTCAGCACAAACAGGTTCATGCCCACGGGTGGTGAGATCAGGCCGATCTGGATCACCATGACGATCAGCACGCCAAACCACACCGGGTCAAAGCCCAGCTGGACCACGATGGGAAAGAACAGCGGGATGGTCAGCAGCACCATGGTCAGCTCTTCCATCACCGTACCCAGCACCACGTAGATCACCATCATGGCGGCCACCACCATGATGGGCGACAGGCCCAGGTGCGTGATGGTGTCCTTCAGCTGCATGGGCATGGAGGTGAAGTTCACAAAATTGGCAAAGATGGTGGCGGCGATCAGCAGCGTGAACAGCATGGCGGTGGTGCGGGCCGATTCGATCAACACGTCGCGCAGCACCCTCCAGGTGAGCGCCCCACGCCCCAGCGCGAAGAAAAACGCGCCCGCCGCGCCGATGCCCGCGCCCTCGGTGGCGGTAAACACGCCGCCATAGATGCCGCCCAGCACCAGCACCACCAGCAGCAGCACACCCCAGATGCCGCGCAGCGCGGCCCAGCGTTGGGACCAGGTGAATTTCTCGCCAGGCGGCGCATGCTCGGGGTCGCGTGATGTCACGATTACAACCGCGCCCATCAGCAGCAGCGCGGTGAGGATGCCGGGCAACACGCCCGCTGCAAACAGCTTGCCAATGTGCGTTTCGGTCACGATGCCGTAGATGACCATGATGGTGGACGGCGGGATCATGATGCCCAGCGTGCCGCCCGCGGCGATGACGCCGGTAGACAGCGAATCGCTGTAGCCCAGCTTTTTCATGGACGGGTAGGCCACCTTGCTCATGGTGGCGGCCGTGGCAATGGACGAGCCGCAGATGGCGCCAAACCCGGCGCAGGCCGCAATGGTGGCGTGGGCCAGCCCGCCGCGTCGGTGGCCGATGAAGGTGTAGGCCGCGTGGAACAGCTCGTGTGCCAGCCCTGCGCGTGCCACAAAGTTGCCCATCAGGATGAACAGCGGGATGACCGACAGCGTGTAGGCAAAGCCGGTCTCATGCACCACCTGCGCTGCATTGGCCAGCGACGGCATCCACCCGCGCGTGAGGCCAATGCCCACCACGCCGACGATGCCCATGGCAAACGCCAGCGGAATGCGCACGATGGCCATCGCAAAAATGGCCAGAAAGCCAAGCAGTGCTTCGGTCACAGCGCGCCCCCTTCGGCGCCGTCAGGCTCCGCTTCGGGCTTTACGGCGTGGGCCAGGTGCACCAGGCCCGTGAGCGCGCACAGCACGGCCATGCCGTAGATGAACGGGTACTTGGGGATGCGCAGCTGCGCCGTGGTTTCGCCCGATCCGGCAAAGTCATTGCCGGTGCTCCACATCAGCCAGGCCAGGCCCAGCATGGCGGCGGCGCACAGCAGGTTGACCAGCATCTTCAAAGCCGTGCGGGCGGTGGCGCCCAGCAGCCCGTCCAGCGAGTCGAACACGATGTGCTCACCCTTGAGCGACACCAATGGCAGCGCCGCAAAAATCACGGCCACCATCAGCAGCTCGGTCAGTTCCAGCGAACCCGGGATGGAGTTGGACAGCAGCTTGCGGCCGCCCACGTCAAAGAAGGTCAGCGCCATGATGGCGAACAGCGCCAGTGCGGCGATGAAGCCGCACGTGTTTTCAATGATTTTTTTCAAGGCGCTTTTTTATTTTTGCTTTGCTACTTCGGCGCGGAATTCGGCCAGCACCGCGCCGGCATTCTTCAGCCCGCGCCCTTCAGCAGCGGCAGCCCAGTCGCGCTCCAGCTTGTTCACGCGAATTTTCACTTCGCTGATCAGCGCGGGGCTGGCGGGGGCGATGACCACGCCGTTTTTCTTCATGTTCTCGGTCGCAATGGCGTCCACGCGGTCCCAGCCCTTGCCGAAAATGCGCGCGGCCACTTCGCCCGACACGGCGTCTACCGCCTTCTTTTCGTCGGCGGACATCTTGTCGTACTTGGCCGGGTTCATCATGAAGACGAAGCTGGTGTTGTACAGGCCGCCCGGGAACACGGTGGCGTGCTTGATGATCTTGTCGATCTTGAACGAATCGGTCGACTCAGCCGGGAACAGCGTGCCGTCCATCACGCCGCTGGACAGCAGCTCGTACGAATCAGGTGCCGGCTTGAGCGTGACGTTCATGGCCAGCGCCTTGGAGATTTCATTGACCATGCCGCCGCCCACGCGGAACTTCAGGCCCTGCAGGTCTTCGGGCTTGGTGATGGGGCGCTTGGTGTTGAACACAATGCCGGGGCCGTGGGTGAAGTAGGCCAGCGGCTTGACGCCGGCTTTCTGGTGCTCGGCATCAAATTCGGGGTGCTTGCTGGCCACGCGGTGGAACGCGACCGACAGCGGTTCGGCCTTGTCGCCCAGGAAAGGCACCTCGGCCATCTGCGTGAGCACAAAGCGCCCGGGCGTGTAGCCGTGCACGGTGTACGACACGTCGGCCAGGCCGTTCTTCACCGCGTCCATGGTGCCCGGGGCGGGGCTCACGCCGCGCGGCAGGATGTTGCACTTGATCTTGCCCGTGGTGTTCTTTTCCAGCAGGTCACACCATTCTTTTTGCGCCATGCTCAGCGTGTGGGTGGGAGGCAGCCAGCTGGACACGGTCAGCACGGTCTGGGCTTGGGCTGCGGTGGTGAATCCGGTGGCGGCGGCAATGGCGGCCAGGGCAATAAAACGACGGCGCATGGGGGGACTCCTCGAATCGACGGGGTTGGAATATTTGAACCAATGTGACTATAGGGTGGGGTGGTGCCAAGTGGTCCTATGAATTACCCGAATTAACCAACCGCGCGGTCGGCCAATTGTCGTGGGGCGGACATTGATTTCGGCTGATACCTCTAACCGCCGAGAGGTGGCGGCCTATAATTCAAAAAAGAACGGTCGTTCTATTTCTTTTCCTTTAGGGCCTAGAGGTCTAAACGATGGCCTCTGTGGTGCACCGCCGCATAGAATCATCAGGTTTACGTTAACGTCAATTCAACAACTCTGGAGCCAGCCAAGCATGAAGGTCCTCGTCCCAGTCAAACGCGTGGTCGACTACAACGTGAAAGTCCGAGTCAAATCGGACGGCAGCGGGGTGGACATTGCCAACGTCAAGATGAGCATGAACCCGTTTGACGAAATCGCGGTGGAAGAAGCCGTGCGCCTGAAAGAAAAGGGCATCGCCACGGAAGTCATCGCCGTGTCCTGCGGCGTCACGCAGTGCCAGGAAACCCTGCGCACCGCCATGGCCATCGGTGCGGACCGCGCCATCCTGGTGGAAACGTCTGAAGAGCTGCAGCCCCTGGCCGTGGCCAAGCTGCTCAAGGCCCTGGTGGACAAGGAGCAACCCGGCCTGGTGATCCTGGGCAAGCAGGCCATTGACGACGACTGCAACCAGACCGGCCAGATGCTGGCCGCGCTGGCCGACCTGCCGCAAGCGACCTTCGCTTCCAAGGTCGAGGTCGCCGATGGAAAGGTCAAAGTCACCCGTGAGGTGGACGGCGGCCTGGAAACCCTCTCCTTGAGCCTGCCCGCGGTGATCACCACCGACCTGCGCCTGAACGAGCCGCGCTACGTCACGCTGCCCAACATCATGAAGGCCAAGAAAAAGCAGATGGACACCGTCAAGCCCGAGGATCTGGGCGTGGACGTGGCCCCGCGCATCAAGACCCTGAAGGTCAGCGAGCCCGCAGGCCGCAAGGCCGGCATCAAGGTGCCCGATGTTGCAACGCTGGTGGCGAAACTCAAGAACGAAGCGAAGGTGATCTAAATGGCAGCACTCGTTATTGCTGAACACGACAACGCGTCCATCAAGGGCGCCACCCTGAACACCGTGACCGCCGCCGTTGCCTGCGGGGGTGACGTGCATGTGCTGGTGGCAGGGCACAACGCCGGCGCCGCAGCCGCCGCCGCCGCGCAGATCGCCGGCGTTGCCAAGGTCATCCACGCCGACGGCGCCCACCTGGGCCATGGGCTGGCAGAGAACGTGGCCGCGCAGGTACTGGCCATTGCAGCCAACTACAGCCACATCCTGTTCCCGGCCACGGCCAGCGGCAAGAACGTGGCCCCGCGCGTGGCGGCCAAGCTGGATGTAGGCCAGGTCAGCGACATCACCAAGGTGTTGGGCGCCGACACGTTTGAGCGCCCGATCTACGCGGGCAACGCCATTGCCACGGTGCAGGCCACCGATGCGACCAAGGTCATCACCGTGCGCACCACGGGCTTTGACCCGGCGGCCGCCACCGGCGGCAGCGCCGCGGTGGAAACCGCAGCGGCGGCAACCGACAGCGGCAAGAGCACGTTTGAAGGCAACGAGATCGCCAAGAGCGAGCGCCCCGAGCTGACGGCGGCCAAGATCATCGTCTCGGGCGGCCGGGCCCTGGGCAGCGCCGAGAAGTTCAATGAAGTGATGACGCCGCTGGCCGACAAGCTCGGTGCCGCCCTGGGCGCCAGCCGTGCGGCGGTGGACGCAGGCTACGCGCCCAACGACTGGCAGGTGGGCCAGACGGGCAAGATCGTGGCGCCGCAGCTGTATGTAGCTGCGGGCATATCGGGCGCCATCCAGCACCTGGCCGGCATGAAGGATTCCAAAGTGATCGTGGCGATCAACAAGGACCCTGAGGCGCCGATCTTCAGCGTGGCGGATTACGGGCTGGAAGCGGACCTGTTCACGGCGATTCCCGAGCTGATCCAGGCTCTGTAAGCGAACTAGCAGAACTGTCATTGCGGGCTTGACCCGCAATCCATGGCGGCGTGCCTCCGTGGATGCCGGCTCAAGGCCGGCATGACAAACCCCCGGAGACAAAACCATGAGCTACACCGCCCCGTTGAAAGACATGCTCTTCAACATCAAGAATCTGGCCAACATCGACCAGATTGCGCAGATCCCCGGGTTTGAAGAAGCCGGCTTTGACACGGCGCAGGCCGTGCTGGAGGAATGCGCCAAGCTCAACGAAGGCGTGATCGCCCCGCTGAACTGGGACGGCGACAAGAACCCGTCATCGCTCAAGGACGGTGTGGTCACCACCACGCCGGGCTTCAAGGCGGCGTTCAAGCAGTACGCCGAAGGCGGCTGGCAGGGCCTGCAGCACCCGGTGGACTTTGGCGGCCAGGGCCTGCCCAAAACCATCGGCGCGGCCTGCGGTGAAATGCTCAATTCCGCCAACATGAGCTTTGCGCTGTGCCCGCTGCTGAGCGACGGCGCCATCGAGGCGCTGCTGACGGCCGGCAGCGACGAGCTGAAGGCAACGTATCTGGAAAAGCTGGTCAGCGGCCAGTGGACTGGCACCATGAACCTGACCGAGCCGCAGGCCGGCAGCGACCTGGCGTTGGTGCGCACGCGCGCCGAGCCGCAGCCCGACGGCACCTACATGATTTTCGGCACCAAGATTTTCATCACCTATGGTGAGCACGACATGGCGGACAACATCGTCCACCTGGTGCTGGCCCGTGTGGTGGGCGCACCCGAAGGCGTCAAGGGCATCAGCCTGTTTGTGGTGCCGAAGTTCATGGTCAACAAGGATGGCTCGCTGGGCGCACGCAACGACGTGCACTGCGTGAGCATCGAGCACAAGATGGGCATCAAGGCCAGCCCCACCGCGGTGCTGCAGTACGGCGACCATGGTGGCGCGGTGGGGTACCTGGTGGGCCAGGAAAACCGGGGCCTGGAGTACATGTTCATCATGATGAATGCCGCGCGCTACGCGGTGGGCGTGCAGGGCATTGCGATTGCCGAGCGTGCCTACCAGAAGGCCGTGGGCTACGCCAGAGACCGCGTGCAAAGCCGCCCGGTGGACGGCAGCATGAACACCAGCGCGCCCATCATTCACCACCCTGATGTGAAGCGCATGCTGATGACCATGCGCGCCTACACCGAGGGCTGCCGTGCGATGGCGTCGGTGGCCGCCGCGGCCTATGACGCCGCCCACCACCACCCCGACGCCGATGTGCGCAAGCAGAACGCCGCGTTTTATGAATTCATGGTGCCGCTGGTCAAGGGCTACAGCACCGAGATGAGCCTGGAGGTCACGTCCCTGGGCGTGCAGGTGCACGGCGGCATGGGCTTCATTGAAGAAACCGGCGCCGCGCAGTACTACCGCGACGCCAAGATCCTGACCATCTACGAAGGCACGACCGCCATCCAGGCCAACGATCTGGTGGGCCGCAAGACCGCGCGTGACGGCGGCCAGACGGCCAAGGGCATCGCGAAGCAGATCGAGGCGACGGAAAGCCTGCTGGCCCAGGGCAGCGCGCAGGCGCAGGCTGTGGGCAAGCGCCTGCAGGCGGCGCGCGAAGCATTTGTCGACGTGGTGGACTTCGTGGCCGGCAACACAAAAGCATCGCCCAACGCCGTGTTTGCGGGCAGCGTGCCCTACCTCATGCTGGCGGGCAACCTGGTGGCCGGCTGGCAGCTGGCGCGCGCGCTGCTGGTGGCCGAAGAACTCGCGTCCAAAGGCGAAGAAAAAGCCTTCATGGACGCCAAGGTGACAACCGCGCGCTTCTATGCAGACCATATTCTGAGCAAGGCGCCCGGCATCCGCGACAGCATCGTCGAAGGCGCCGACAGCGTGACCGCGCTGGCCCTTGAAGCTTTCTGAAAGGAAACAAGAGACATGTCCAACCTGCCCAAACCCCTGCAGAACCTGCCGTTGCCCATCATCGGCTCGCCGCTGTTCATCATCAGCAACCCCAAGCTCGTGATCGAGCAGTGCAAGGCCGGCATCATCGGCTCCATGCCCGCGCTGAATGCGCGCCCGGCCGCGCAGCTGGACGAATGGCTGGCCGAGATCACCGAGACCCTGGCTGCGTACAACAAGGCCAACCCCGACAAACCCGCCGCGCCGTTTGCCATCAACCAGATCGTGCACAAGAGCAACGACCGGCTGGAACACGACATGGAAATGGTCGTGAAGTACAAGGTGCCGGTCATCATCACCAGCCTGGGCGCACGCACCGACGTGAACGATGCCATCCACAGCTATGGCGGTGTGGTGCTGCACGACATCATCAACAACTTCTTTGCGAAGAAGGCGATTGAAAAGGGCGCCGACGGCCTGATCGCCGTGGCGGCCGGCGCCGGCGGCCATGCGGGCGTGAAGAGCCCGTTTGCGCTGGTGCAGGAAATCCGCCAGTGGTTTGACGGCCCGCTGGCACTGAGCGGCTCCATCGCCACCGGCGGCGCGGTGCTGGCGGCGCAGGCCATGGGCGCTGACTTTGCGTACATCGGCTCGGCCTTCATTGCCACGCACGAGGCCCGCGCCAGCGACGCCTACAAGCAGGCCATCGTGGACGGCAACAGCGACGACATCGTGTATTCCAGCCTGTTCACCGGCGTGCACGGCAATTACCTGCGCCCCAGCATCGTGGCCGCGGGCATGGACCCGGACAACCTGCCCGAAGGCGACGTGAAGACCATGAACTTCGCCTCCGGCGACGGCAGCAAGGCCAAGGCCTGGAAGGACATCTGGGGCTGCGGCCAGGGCATCGGCGCCGTGACCGAAGTGACCAGCACCGCCGACCTGGTGGCGCGCCTGAAGCGCGAATACGAAGAAGCCAAGGCGCGGCTGCGCTGAACTGCCGGGCGCTCGATAGGTTTCCCCTCCCAATCTTCGTGCAGCCGCCGCTGCCATGGGGCTAGCTTGCCTTTTTAATTCAAAATAATTAATTTTCTTTCGAAAGTAGCAAATATAATAGTCCGGTATCTAAAAATCTACCATTGTGGTAACTTTCATAAACGTTAGTTGTTGCAGCCATGCCCCCTTGCCGACGAACTGGAGCGCGCGAGAAGACAGGCTTGTGACCGGAGGGCCACTTTATGCAGCGGTGGATGTGCTGGCGTTGCTAGAAAAAGGCATTGTCGCGACTCGGCTGTGGACGGCCGACTGCTCGGCAGATGTGGCGCTTGAAGGCTGGGGGCTGAGCGATGTTGTAAGACTAGTCGAAGAGGCGGTACGGCATGGCACTTACAAGAATTCTCAATGGTGCAGGCAAGGTGTGGAGGGTGACGTTGTGCCCTGTGCGCCCTGTGATGCATATGCAGTTCGCTTTCGACACGTGGACAAAGGATGGACTTCTTACTACGTAAAGTTCGCCGTTTCCAAGAATGGAGCTTTGCTGCTCGTTTTCTCATGTCACCCGTAGAGATTCTGAAATGAAATGTGATGTTTGTGGTGAAGGTAATCTCAAGTCGTGCTCGCGGGAACGACGGATTGAGTATGGGGGCAGCATAGGTACTGTTTTGCTGCACTTCTCCTCTTGCGATACTTGTCGCTCTGAGATTGTCAACGAGGAGCAATCACTTTTGAATCGAAGAAATGTCAATCGATTTAAAAAGATGGTAGATCGAGTCCCTCTTGGAGCGCAAATTCGCTCCATGAGGAGAGCTGCGAAATTAACGCAAGTTCAAGCTGGTGCATTACTGGGTGGTGGTCCAGTAGCTTTTTCCAAGTATGAGAACGATGATCTTCTGCCCGATACTGGTATGGCGACCTTACTTCGCTTGCTTATCGCCGATCCCTCCTTGGTTGAAAGGATAAAGGCTCAAAAAAATGAGATGTTTGTAATGACTAGAAAAAGTTTGGACGAGAGTTCTCAGCCGGATTCAAGGTACTGGATTCCATCGGTTGCCGATGACGATGACATAGAAGTGGTGGCACCGGTTGTCGTTGAATCTCAAGAAAGCTTTTCTGGTTCGGTATCGAATCTGTGGGAGATTCACTGATGAATGATTTTGAAATTCTTTCTAGTAGTCGATTGACTCAGCTTCGCTTTGCGCGGGTAGCTGCTTCTAGGCTTAAGGTCGGTAAGAAAGATGGGGGCATGTTGGATTGCTCCTCCACGTTCGGCATGCAGCAGACTGCTGAACCCGTAAAGTGGGTAGCGAAGTTAGCTTTGGAAATCAAAGGAATTCCAGGTGACCATGAGGCGACAGAGCCTGCATTTACCTTAGAGTTGGAAGTCAGAGGCTTGTATACATTGCCTAAGCCACTAGAAGTAAATGCATTTGAGAATAGGCCGCAGCTGGTCGCTGCAATGTGTCAGTCTTTATACGTTTTTGGTGCAAGAAAGGCAGAATCGCTCCTTGCAGATATGGGCGTTCCTGGTGTGAGGCTGGATTCTGACTTGCGAACAATGGGTGATGCAAGTTCTGAAAAGCCCGACGATGCAACTAGCCTTGTGGTTGCAAGTCCAGTTAAAAACTCCGGAAAGAAAGCGTAAATAAAACTAAACTTCCCGCAGCATTTTAAAGTGTCTCTTGTGAGTAGCTTGACCAACGGAGCTGGGTGTGAACGGCCCGGGACAGCTCTCAGTTAGACTGGAAGTCAAGGCCGCTGAAGCAGCCGCGTGTGGCCCGCCACTGTCATATACGCATCCATGCCATAAGGCAACTGCTTCAGCTGCCGCCCGTTGGGCGCCAGCAACCAGAACCACGGGTATGAGAACCCCGGGTTCTGGTCGCCCACCATGGCCTTGAACTGCGCCACTGTGTACTCCTTGCCGCCCAGCGCCAGCTTGACGGACGGCCCGCGCAGCCAGGTGCGCAGATCCACCAGCACCACACCATCAAAAGCGGGCTTGAGCGCGTCGCGCTGGCGCGCCAGGAATTTCGTGTAGTCCACGCACGGCGGGCAGTCGGACGCGCCCAGGTACACAAACACCGGCTTGTTCTGTGCCCGCGCCTGCTCGAACGCAGGCGTCAGGTCAAACAGCCGCTGCGTGAAGCTGAACGCGGGTTGCGGCACCAGCGGCTGGTAGGCGGCGGGGATGTCGGCATGGGCCGTGGCCATCCACAGCGACAGGAGGGTGAGGGCGGTCAGGCGGAACATCGGCGCGAATCATAGCCAATGCCGCGTGCCGGCTCAGCTGTCCCTGGCGACCGGCGCCACGTAGCTCAACACACTCGCCCGCCCCCAGAACACCCGGTACATGAAGATCGTGTAGACGATGATCACCGGCAGCGTGATGGCGGTGCCCACAAAGATGACGACCAGCGATTCATGCGCGCTGGCGGCCTGCCAGACGGTGAGCCTGTCGATCACGATGTACGGGTAGATGCTGTACGCCAGCCCGAAGAACGCCAGCACGAACAGCAGCACGGTGCAGGCGAACACCACCCAGCCGTAGCCCGCGGCCACCACCTTCGGTTTGCTGATGACGTGGAACGCCGCGTAAAACGCAGCGGCGCAGGCCACGGGGATGGGCAGCAGGCCAATGAGCTCCGGCATACTGAACCATTTGTCAAACACCGTGGGGCTGATCATGGGCGTGGCCAGCGAGATGCCCACCAGCGCCACACCCATGGGCAATATCACCGCGCGGGCCCAGCCCACGGCCTTGAGTTGCAGCTCGTCCCACGTCTTCATGATGAGCCAGCCCGCGCCCAGCATGGCGTAGGCGGTGGGCAGGGTGAGCGCAATGCCGGCGGTGAACAGCAGCGACCAGGCGCCGGTGTCAAACCCCGTGAGCCAGGCGCCCAGCATCCAGCCCTGCGCCATGGCGGCCAGCAGCGAGCCAGCCGCAAACAGGCCGTTCCACAGCGCCTTGCGCTCGGCGCGTGCCTTTACCCGGAAGTCAAATGACACGCCGCGCAGCGTCAGGCCGATCAGCATCACCGCCACCGGCAGGTACAGCGCCTGTAGCACCAGCCCATGCGCCTTGGGAAAGGCGACCAGCAGCACGCCGATGCCGAGTACCAGCCAGGTTTCGTTGGCGTCCCAGAACGGACCGATGCTGGAGACCATGATGTCTTTTTCCGCGTCGGTGCCAAAGGGCAGCAGGATGCCTACGCCCAGGTCGTAGCCGTCCAGCACCACATAGGCCAAAAGCGCCAGGCCCATCACGGCCATGAAGATGACGGGCAGGATCTCGTTGAAACTCATGCGTGTACTCCGGGCTCAGGCCGGCCCGCCGATGGGCGTGGCGGCCTTGGGGCTTTGCGGTGCTTCGGGGGTGGGCATGGCCGGGTGCTGCGCCATGTACATCAGCACCAGCACATACGACACCAGCAGGAAGGCATAGACGGCCAGGTAGGCCAGCAGCGTGGCCAGCACCATGCCGCCCGAATGCGGCGCCACCAGGTCGGCGGTGCGCAGTACACCGTACACCAGGAAGGGCTGGCGGCCGATTTCCGTCACGTACCAGCCGGCCAGCGTGGCCACCCAGCCCGAGAACGTCATGCCTGCCAGCAGGCGAAGCTGCCAGCGCGAGAACGGCGAACCCTGTACCTTGCCGGCCCTGCGGTGGCGCCACAGTGTCCATGCGCCCCACCACGACACCGCCAGCATCAGCATCCCCATGCCCACCATGATGCGAAAGCTCCAGAACACCGGCGCCACCGGCGGGTGTGCGCCCGCAAATTCATTGAGCCCCTTGATCTCGGCGTTGATGTCATGCGCCAGGATCAGGCTGGCCAGCTTGGGCACCTGGATGGCGTAGTCGGTGCGGGCTTCCTTTTCATTGGGCAAGCCGAACAGGGTGAGCGGTGCGCTCTTTTCGGTGTGCCAGATGCCTTCGATCGCGGCGATCTTGGCCGGCTGGTGCTGCAGCGTGTTCAGCCCGTGCATGTCGCCTGCAAGGATCTGCAGCGGGATGGCAATGGCCGCCGCCACCACGGCGGTGTGCAGCGCGCGGTGGGTGCCCGCGTTGGCGGTCTTGCGCAGCAGCTGCCAGGCCGACAGGCCCGCGATCAGGAAGGCCGCGGTCAGCGTGGACGCCAGCAGCTTGTGCGCCAGCCGGTAGGGGAACGACGGGTTGAACACAATCGCCCACCAGCTGTCGGCATGCAGCACGCCGTCAATGATCTTGTAGCCCGCCGGTGTCTGCATCCAGGAATTGAGGCTCAATATCCAGAACGCCGACAGCGTGGTGCCCGCGGCCACCATCAGCGTGGCAATCATGTGCACGCGGTCCGACACACGCCCCCGGCCAAACAGCATCACACCCAGAAAGGTGGCTTCCAGAAAGAACGCCGTCAGCACCTCATAGCCCAGCAGGGGCCCGGCGATGTTGCCGGCTTTCTCCATGAAACCGGGCCAGTTGGTTCCGAACTGGAAGCTCATGGTGATGCCTGAGACCACGCCCAGCGCAAAGCTCAGCGCAAACACCTTGGTCCAGAGGTAGTAGGCCTCTTCCCACGCTTGCGCAGCGGGCGTGCCTTTGGCGGCGGTATGGCGCAGGCGGAAGTACACCAGGAACCAGCACAGCGCGATGTTGATGGTCGGAAACAGGATGTGAAAGCTGATGTTCGCGGCAAACTGGATGCGCGAGAGCAGCAGGGGATCCAGGCCCATGGTTTATTCCTCTTTGCTTCTGGAAGACCGGCCCGTCATGCGGTCCTTGAATTCAAGCACCCTGGTCACGGTGGCGCCCATGCCCATGAGTTGCATGGCAGTTTCAGGTGCAAGCTTTTGCACATCGTCAAACCAGGTCATCAGCCGGTCGATCAGCTCATGCATCTGGCGCATGCGTTCCTGCGCGTGGCGCTCGGCGTCATTGCTGGGCGATTCGAGCAACGCCATGCGCAGCATGGACAGCGTGGGCTCGATCTCGCGGCGGCGGCGCTCCTCGGCCAGCACGCGAAAGATTTCCCACACATCGCCCGGCGCTTCAAAGTATTCGCGCCGGTCGCCGCTCTGGTGGCGCAGGCGCACCAGGCGCCAGGCCTGCAGTTCCTTCAGGCCCATGCTCACGTTGGAGCGCGAGAACTCCAGCGCCTCGGCGATCTCGTCGGCATTGAGCGCGCGCTGGGAGATGAAGATCAGCGCATAGATCTGGCCGACCGTGCGGTTGATGCCCCATTTGCTGCCCATCTCGCCAAAGTGCGACACGAACTGGCGGGACAAAGGCGGGAGGGTGGTGTCAAGTGGCATGGATTGATCGTAATCAAAATTTCCTGAGTTTTCAAGAATTACTGAAAATTCAACAATTAAAAAAACGGTCTCTGGCCTAAGCCAATTCCCTAACGCCCTTGATCCACATGCTTAACGGTGCTGCCCCACACGCGCGCACCATCAAGGCCCCGGTCCAGATTACGGAAAGCAGTTGTTGCATGATGGACGAATCAAGAAACTTCGGACCCGCCCCCTGTGTGTGGGTGGTCGACGACACGCCTGACAACCTGTTCCTGATGGGCGCGCTGCTCGAGGACCTGTACCGCGTGCGGCTGATGGAGTCGGGGACGCAAGCTCTGCAGGCCGTGGCCGCAGGCGATCTGCCTGATCTGCTGCTGCTGGACATCATGATGCCGGATATGGACGGCTACGAAGTCATCCGCAGGCTGCGCGCAAACCCGGCCATGGCCGACATCCCGGTGATCTTCCTTACCGCGCTGAACAGCGTGGACGAAGAGCAAAAGGGCCTGGACCTGGGCGCGGCAGACTATATTGCCAAGCCCATCAGCCCGCCAGTGGTGCTGGCGCGGGTGCAAAGCCACCTGGAGCGCAGCGTCGGCGCGCGCCGGCTGGCGCTGCTGTCGCGCCAGCTGTCGCGCTACCTGGCGCCGCAGGTGGTGCAGACGCTGCTGGACGGCACGCAGGATGCGCGCATCCGGACCCGGCGAAAGCGCCTGACGGTGTTTTTCTCGGACATCGTCGGCTTCACCGGCACCACCTCCACCTGGCAGCCTGAGGACATCACCGAAGTGCTGAACCAGTACTTCTCCGAGATGGCGCAGATCGTGGCGGCCTACGGGGGCACGCTGGACAAGTTCATTGGCGACGGCATGGTGGTGTTCTTTGGCGACCCCACGACGCTTGGAGCGCGACACGATGCGCTGCAATGCGTTCGCATGGCCATTGCCATGCAAAAGCGTATGGACGAGCTGCAGCACCTGTGGCGCGATGTGGGCTGCAACGAGCCGTTTCGCATCCGCATCGGCATCAACACCGGCTATTGCGACGTAGGCAACTTCGGCAGCGAGCAGCGCATGGACTACACCATCATCGGCCCCGAAGTGAACCTGGCTGCGCGGCTGGAGCAGGCGGCGCAGCCCGGCACCATCCTGATGTCGGGCAAAACCTGGGCGCTGGTGCGCGAGGCGGTTGACACCGAACCCCACGACGCGGTTGTGGCCAAGGGGTTTGCGCAGCCCATTGAAGTCCATCGCGTGCTGGCCACCCATGAGGCCAAGCCGGCGGTAGAGGCTGCGTGACAGCGCCGGACCCGACCCAGGTGCAGGCGTTGCAGGACCAGGTGGGCCTGCTCAAGGCCACACTGGACGCCAGCCCGGATGGCATCCTGGTGATCAACCAGCAGGGCGTGCGGCTGCTGTACAACAACCGCTACCTGCAGATGTGGGCCATTCCGCCCGAGCTGATGCAGACCGGCGACGACGACGGCCTGCTGGCGCACCTGGCCGCGCAGACTCGCAAGCCGGCCCAATTCCTCAATCGCATCAAGGTGCGCCGCGCGCAGCCCGACACCGCGTGCACAGATCTGATCGAGCTGAAGGACGGCCGCTTCATCGAGCGGCTGGCGCAGCCCCAGCGCTGCGGCGGCAAGGTCAAGGGCGCGGTGCTGACGTTCAGGGACGTCACGAGCCGCGAACGCGCCATCGCCCAGTCGGCCAAGGACCAGGCCACGCTGCTGTCGCTGATCAATTCCGTGCCCGAGCCGATCTTCTACAAGGCGCCTGACGGCAGCTACCTGGGCTGCAACGAGGCCTATGCGGACATGGTGGGGCGCACCCGTGAAGCCGTCATCGGCTGCACGCCGCATGACCTGTTTGACAAGGCGATCGCTGACGAATTCGCCGCGCGTGACCGGGCCGTGATCTTCTCGCTGCGCAAACGCTCGTCCGAGAACTGGGTGACCTACCCCGATGGGCGGCGCGTGCTGCTTGAAACCGTGACATCGCCGTTCTGGGACGACAACGGTCTGCCGCTGGGGATCATCGGCATCAGCCGCAACATCACCCAACGGCACCGGCACGAGGCCGACTTGCAGCTGGCGCGCGAGCAGGCCGAAAGCGCCACGCGCGCCAAGTCGGAGTTCCTGGCCAACATGAGCCACGAAATCCGCACGCCCATGAATGCCATCATCGGCATGACCCACCTGGCGCTGAACACCGAGCTGACGCCACGCCAGCGCGACTACCTGCAAAAAACGCGCAAGGCCAGCCAGCACCTGCTGGGCATCCTCAATGACGTGCTTGATTTTTCCAAGGTGGAAGCCGGCAAGCTGGAAATCGAGCGCGAAGCCTTTGACCTGGAAAAAGTGCTGGACACCGTCTCCACGCTGGTGGCCGAAAAGAGCATGGCCAAAGGGCTGGAGCTGGTGTTTGACGTGGCACCCGACGTGCCGCGCCACCTGGTGGGCGACGCCATGCGTCTGGGGCAGGTGCTGATCAATTTCGCCAACAACGCCGTCAAGTTCACTGAAAAGGGCGAGATCGGCGTTGCCGTGCGCGTGGACCGGTACACACCCAATGGCGTGATGTTGCGCCTTTCCGTGCGTGACACCGGCATCGGCCTGACGCGAGCGCAGATGGACAACCTGTTCCACAGTTTCCAGCAGGCCGACGCCTCCACCACGCGAAAGTTTGGCGGCACGGGCCTGGGGCTGGCCATTTCACGCAAGCTGGCCCACCTGATGGGTGGCGAGGTCGGCGTGGACAGCGCGGTGGGCGAGGGCAGCACGTTCTGGTTTACGGCCGAAGTGGGTGTGGCCGCCACGCCAGTGGCTGCACCACCGGCCGGGGTGGACCTGCGAGGGCGCCGGGCCCTGGTGGTGGACGACAACGAGTACGCCCGCACCGTCATGGCCGGCATGCTGGACAGCATGACCTTCTCGGTCGGCCTGGCGTCGTCAGGCGAAATGGCGCTGACGCAACTGCGCGCCGCGCAGGCGCAAGGCCGACCGTATGAAGTGGTGTACCTGGACTGGCGCATGCCGGGCATGGACGGCATCGAGACGGCCCGCCGCATCCGGGCGATGGACCTGATGCCGGCACCCCGGCTCATCATGGCCACTGCCCACGGTCGCGAAGAAGTGCTGGCTGAAAGCGCAAGCGCCGGCATCCACGGCGTGCTGGTCAAGCCGATCACGGCGTCCGTGCTGTTTGATACCACCATCGATGCGCTGGGCGGTCACGACGCCGGGCTACGGGCGCCGGTGCTGCCCGTGCTGTCAATGGGCATTGCGGCCCTGGCGCCGATGCGCGATGCACGCTTGCTGCTGGTGGAAGACAACGACATCAACCAGCAGGTGGCCTGCGAGTTGCTGCAGGATGCCGGCTTCACCGTGGATGTGGCCGACAACGGCGAGGCGGCCGTGCGCATGGTGCAGGAGCGCCCGTATGCGCTGGTTCTGATGGACATGCAGATGCCGGTGATGGACGGCCTGCAGGCCACGCGGGCGATCCGGGCGCTGCACGGCATGGCCGGTCTGCCCATCGTGGCCATGACCGCCAACGCCATGGATGCGGACCGCCAGCGCTGCCTGGACGCCGGCATGAACGACTTTCTGGTCAAGCCGATTGACCCGGACAGCCTGTGGGGGTGCCTGAGCCGATGGATCCAGGCTACGCAAGCCCCTGTAGCGGCAAGCCCTGTGGCTGCCGGGCGTACGCCTGCCAGCGCCTTGCAGGCCGGTGGCGGCGCGGCATTGCCGCACCACATCGACGGGCTGGATGTGGCGGACGGACTGGCGCGCATGATGGGCAAGCAGGCCTTGTACCTGAAGATGCTGCGCCGCTATGCCGATGGCCAGGCCGGCTGTGCCCGCGGCATTCGGGACGCACTGGCCCAGGGCGACCGGGCCACGGCGCACCGGCTGGCCCACACCAGCAAAGCCGTATCGGGCAACGTGGGCGCCCGGGTGGCGGCGCAGCACGCCGCCGCGCTCGAGCACTTGCTGCAGCATGACGCCGGCGCGCCCGGCGTGGCCGCTTGCCTGGATGCACTGGAGGTCACGCTGGCCGCTCTGGTGGGGGCATTGAATGCGTGGTTGCCGCTGGCCGACGGCAGCGCACCCGAGCGCGCAGATCGCCCCCAGCCAGCGCAGGCATATACTGTATGAATGAACAGTGTTTACATCCCGCCATCGGCAATCAAGGGCCGCGGCGCCGCCAGCCGCATCGCGCACCGATTCGAGCGCGACGCCCGCGACGCCTTTGACGACGGCTGGGGCACAGTGGATGCGCAGTTCGGTGACGATGCGCCTGCGCTGCAAACCCAGGTCACGTTTGAAGACGCGCGCAGCATCATCAGCCGCAACGACTCGCCCGACATCTATTTCGAGCATTCCATCAACCCCTACCGTGGCTGCGAGCATGGCTGCATCTATTGCTATGCGCGGCCCACGCACAGCTACCTGGGGCTGTCGCCGGGGCTGGACTTTGAAACAAGGCTGATCGCCAAGCGCAACATCGCCAGCGTGCTGCGCGCCGAGCTGACGCGGCCGTCGTACCTGCCCACCAGCCTGGCCGTGGGCACGGTGACGGATTGCTACCAGCCCATCGAGCGCGAGCTCAAGCTCACGCGCTCGGTCATCGAGCTGTTCAATGAAACGAACCACCCGCTGGGCCTGGTCACCAAGTCCAGCGGCGTGGAACGCGACATGGACCTGCTGGTGCCCATGGCGCAGCGACGGCTGGCCGCGGTGTATGTGACAGTGACCACGCTGGACGCCGCCCTGGCCCGCACGCTGGAGCCGCGCGCTGCCGCGCCGCACCGCCGCCTGCGCACCATCCGCGCGCTGGCCGACCAGGGCGTACCGGTGGGCGTGAGCGTGGCGCCGCAGATACCGTTCATCAACGACGACATGGAGCAGGTGCTGGAGGCCGCGTGGGAGGCCGGTGCGCGTACGGCGTTCTACACCGTGCTGCGCCTGCCCTGGGAGGTGGCGCCGCTGTTTCGTGAATGGCTGGCCGTGCACTACCCGCAGCGCGCCGAGCGCGTGATGGCGCGCATCCAGGACATGCGCGGCGGCAAGGACTACGACGCGGACTTTTCCACGCGCATGAAAGGCGAAGGCCTGTGGGCCCAGCTGATCGCGCAGCGCTTCCAGAAGGCCTGCGCCCGGCTGGGGTTCAACCGCGAACGCTTCAGCCTGGACACCACTGCTTTTCGCCGGCCGTCGCCGGCGGGGCAGCAGGCGCTGTTCTAGTCGGCGGCCTGGGCGTCCACCGGGATCGTGATGCGCAAGCGTGTGTCGCCCGGCACCGACGTGATCTGCAGCGTGCTGGCGATCGCTGCGGCGCGCTGGCGCATGTTGGCCAGGCCCTTGCCGCCTGGCGCGGCGGCGTCCGTGTCAAAGCCCTTGCCGTCGTCGGTGATGGTGATCTCTATCGTGGGCGTGCCGTCCTGGTCCACCTGCTGGGCCGACAGGCGCGCCGAGGTCGCGCCGGAATGCACCACCATGTTGGTGAAGGCCTCGAACAGGATCATCTGCAGCTGGTAAGACTGGCGCACGCCCCAGCCGGGCAGCATGGGCAGCCGCCCCACGTCCCATTGCAGGTGAATGGCCGCTGCCTGCAGCCGCGGCGCCAGCCGGTAGCGGGTGGCGCCCAGCACCGACGCGATATCGCCGTCGGTCTCCTGCATGGCATCCACCGTGATCTTCAGCTGGTCCACCGCGCCGCGCAGCTGGCGCGTGATGTCGTCGCGCGACGCCGTGGGCTGCTGCGCCACGCGCAGCGCCCCCACCAGCTGGCTGCCCAGGCCGTCGTGCAGGTCGCGCATCAGGCGCTGGCGCTCCTCGGCGGCGCCCAGCAGCTTTTCCTCGGCGCGCTGGCGCTCAAATGCGGCGCCCAGCTCGGCGTCGCGCGCGCGCAGCTGCTCGCTCAGGTTGTCGTTGGCCGCGCGCGCGGCCGCGCTTTCCTTGCGCAGCCGCTCGGCAATGATCCAGGCCAGCGACACGCCAAAGCCCACCCACGCAAACCGGATCCAGGGCACCACGTCATAGTTGTTGGCCGACAGGCGCAGTACCAGCACATCGCGCACGGCGCAGGCCACGATCAGGGCCACGGCCACGCCGAGGATGCGCTTTTCATGCACATTGCTGCGCACCGCCGCCGAGATCACCACCCAGGCCATCAGTGCGCTGGTGAGCGTGATCAGGCCCTGGAACAGCGGCGGTATCCACAGCATGCCGCCCAGCATGGTCAAGAGCGCCGCGGGCACCGCCAGCAGGATCAGCGCGTTGGCCATCAGGGCCACGCGGCCCTTTTCGGCGCCCATGATGATCAGCGCGAACCGGCACAGCAGCGGCGGCGCGGCATTGAACGCCGCCAGCGGGATCACACCCCACCAGGGCCACGGCAGCGGGGCGTGTTCGACCAGCATGCGCACCGTCTGCACGGCCCACAGCAGCTCGCCCACGCCGTAGGCCAGGTAAGCCGGGTCGCGCTGGCGCGCCCACAGCAGCAGGGCCAGCAGGCCCAGCACGGCGCTCACGATCACCACCACGCGCGCGCCCGTGACCTGCCAGAAGTGGTTGGCCTGGTAGACCGGATAGACCTCGTTTTCAGGGCCGACGGTGACGTCTGACAGCCCGCCCTGGCGGCCGCCGGTCACGCCAATGTCGATCTCGATCACCGTGGTGGCTGCCAGCAGGCGCGGCGGGATGGCAAAGTAGCGCGGCTCGGTGGCGGCGTCGTCATACAGGTTGGCAGGCACCGTGCCAAAGCTGGCGAACAGGTCGCCGTTGACGCGGATGGCGTAGGTGTTGCCCAGGCGCGGGATGTACAGGCCCAGCGGTGCGGACGTGTCCTGCACGGGCACGCTCAGTCGAAAGCGGGCCTGGCCGCTCACGGCGCCGTGCAGCTTGTCCCAGTGGTAGGGCAGCCGCGTGCTGGTGCCGGGCTGCGCTATGCCGGCCACGGTGGCGGTGACTTCGGCGCGGTCCACCTGCACGGTGGCAGCGCGCGCCGGCGCGCCCAGCCCGGCCAGGGCCGCCAGCAAGGCAAGCCACAGCAGCCGGTACAGCCTGGCCACGGTCATGCCGCGCCAGGGCGCGCAGCGTCCGGCTGCAGCAGGCCGCCTTGCAGCAGGCCCATCTTCTGGGCCTCGAACACGGCTTCGCTGCGGCTGTGCACCGACAGCTTGGCATAGGTGTTCTTGATGTGCGTCTGCACCGTGTTGACCGACACCGCCAGCAGCGCTGCGATCTCGCCGTAGGTGTAGCCGCGCGCGATCAGGTCCAGCGCCTCCTGCTCGCGCTGGGTGAGCCTGATGGGCGCGGCGGCGGGCGCGGGCTGGGCCCGCGCCGGGGGCGACGGCTGGGCCCGCAGCAGCAGCTTGCGCGCGACCAGCGGGCTCATGGGCGAGCCGCCCTGGCGCAAGTCGGCAATGAAGCGCGCCACATCCAGCTGGTCGGCGTCCTTGAGGATGTAGCCGACCGCGCCCGCCTCGATCGAGGCGAGCACGTTCTTCTCGTCACCAAACAGCGTGATGACCATGATGTCGCAGTGCGGATGGCTGGCCGCGCAGGCGCGGATCAGGTCAATGCCCGAGCCGTCCGGCAGGCCCAGGTCGGTCAGCAGCACGTCCAGCGGGTGGTGCGGCAGCCAGGCCAGGGCGGGTGCCATGCAGTCAAACGCCGCGGTGACCCGCATGCCCGGCTGCGCGTTGATTGCCGCGCACAGGGTCTCGCGCATCGGCGCGTCGTCCTCCACCACGGCAATGGACAGACCCGGCTCGGGGTGTTCGGACAGCATGGCGGCGAGCATAACCCCAGCCGCCGGTTCGGGCGCTCACATGAACATGTGACGGCGCAGGGCGCAGCGAGGCGGGGGCGCTCAGGTGCCGGGCGACACCAGCCACCACGCGCCGGCGCAGGCGGCCGTGCCCAGCAGCAGGGCCACCAGGTGCACGCGCAGCTGGCGCGCGCCCGACAGCCGCTTGACGGGCACGCCACGCAGCCAGGCCCAGGGCAGCAGCGCCAGCACCGGCACCGTGACCAGCAGCTGCCAGGGCAGCGCGGGGCCGCGCAGCCAGGACCAGGTGGCGACCCAGGCGCCCGCGACCAGCAGCAGCAGCACGATCAGCTTGAGGCCATTGCCCCAGGCCAGCAGGCCCAGCAGCACGGCCGCTGCGCCGCCGGCCAGCAGGCCAAACGCCACGGCGTCCACCGGGTGCGCCTGCTCCATCAGCGCCAGGCCCAGCGGTGCATTGCAGGCCAGCGCCAGCCACAGGCTGGTGGCCAGCATCACCCAGCCAGGGTGGGTGGCGATGCGGGTTTCACCCGGGCCAAACACCGACGCGTAACCCGTGGAGCGAAAGAGTTTGAGGCGCATGGCGCTTGATTTTGCGCCGGTTCGGTGCGTGTGGCGGCTGGTTTACGAGCGGTTACCGGCGCGGCTCAGGTATTGAAAAAGCCCTTGAGCTTGTCCGTCCAGCTTTGCCCGTCGGGGGAATGCTTGGCACCGCCCTTGCGCAGGGATTCGTCCAGGTCTTTCAGCAGCTTGCGCTGGTGCTCGGTCAGCTTGACCGGCGTTTCCACCGAGATGTGGCAGTACAGGTCGCCCGGGTAGCTGGAGCGCACGCCCTTGATGCCCTTGCCGCGCAGGCGGAACTGCTTGCCGGCCTGGGTGCCTTCGGGGATGTCGATCGCGGCCTTGCCGGCCAGCGTGGGTACCTCGATCTCGCCGCCCAGCGCTGCCGTGGTGAAGCTGATGGGCACCGAACAGTGCAGGTCGTCGCCGTCGCGCTCGAAGATGTCGTGCTTCTTCAGGCGGATCTCGATGTACAGGTCGCCCGGCGGCCCGCCGTTGGTGCCCGGCTCGCCGTTGCCGGCGCTGCGGATGCGCATGCCGTCGTCGATGCCTGCGGGGATCTTCACTTCCAGCGTCTTCTGCTTCTTGATCTTGCCCTGGCCGTGGCAGGTGGTGCAGGGCTCGGGGATGATCTTGCCCGTGCCGCGGCAGTGCGGGCAGGTCTGCTGCACGCTGAAAAAGCCCTGGCGCATCTGCACCACGCCCTGGCCGTTGCAGGTGGAGCAGGTCTTGGCCTGTGTGCCGGGCCTGGCGCCGCTGCCGTGGCAGGTGTCGCACGAATCCCAGCTGGGGATGCGGATCTGCGCTTCCTTGCCGCCGGCGGCTTCTTCCAGCGTGACTTCCATCGCGTAGCTCAGGTCGCTGCCGCGGTACACCTGGCGCCCGCCGGCGCGCCCGCGCCCGCCGCCGAACACATCGCCAAAGATGTCACCAAACGCCTCGGCAAAGCCGCCAAAGCCCTCGGCGCCCGGCCCGCCGGGGCCGCGCATGTTCGGGTCCACGCCGGCGTGGCCAAACTGGTCGTAGGCCGCGCGCTTTTCGGCGTCGGACAGCATCTCGTAGGCCTCCTTGGCCTCCTTGAACTTGACCTCGGCGTCCTTGGCCGCATCGCCCTGGTTGCGGTCAGGGTGGTGCTTCATCGCGAGCTTGCGATAAGCCTTCTTGATCTCTTCTTCCGAGGCGTTCTTGGGGACGCCGAGGATTTCGTAAAAGTCTCTTTTGGTGGCCATGTTCTCAACCAGGAAAAAACTGAAAAGCCCGAACGAAGGTTTTCTCCGTTCGGGCCGAGCCTGTCAAAGCCCTTGCGAGGCTTCAGCACTTCTTCACTTCCTTGACTTCAGCGTCTACCACGTTGTCGTCCTGCGGCTTCTGCGAAGCAGCTTCCGCGCCACCGGCGCCGGCTGCGGCCGCCTGGGCGGCCTGCGCGGCCTGCTGGTCGGCGTACATCTTCTCGCCCAGCTTCTGGCTCACGGTCATCAGCGCGTTGCTCTTGTCGTCGATCGCGGCCTTGTCGTCGCCCTTGAGCGCGTCTTCCACGTCCTTGATGGCGGCCTCGATCTTTTCCTTCTCGCCGGCTTCCAGCTTGTCACCGTACTCGCCCAGGCTCTTGTTCACGCTGTGCACCAGCGCCTCGCCCTGGTTCCTGGCCTGCACCAGCTCAAGCTTCTTCTTGTCCTCGGCGGCGTTCAGCTCGGCGTCCTTCACCATCTTCTGGATTTCTTCCTCCGACAGGCCCGAGTTGGCCTTGATGGTGATCTTGTTTTCCTTGCCGGTGCCCTTGTCCTTGGCGCCTACGTGCAGGATGCCGTTGGCGTCGATGTCAAAAGACACCTCGATCTGCGGCGTGCCGCGCGCGGCTGGCGGGATGCCTTCGAGGTTGAACTCGCCCAGCAGCTTGTTGCCGCTGGCCATCTCGCGCTCGCCCTGGTACACCTTGATCGTCACGGCCGGCTGGTTGTCGTCGGCGGTGCTGAACGTCTGCGCGAACTTGGTCGGGATGGTCGTGTTCTTGGTGATCATCTTGGTCATCACGCCACCCAGCGTCTCGATGCCCAGCGACAGCGGCGTCACGTCCAGCAGCAGCACGTCCTTGCGGTCGCCCGACAGCACCTGGCCCTGGATCGCGGCGCCCACGGCCACGGCTTCGTCAGGGTTCACG
>JBEIPU010000024.1:0-31682 GCA_040376925.1 Caenimonas sp.
GATCGCCCCGGGCCGCGGCAGCGTGGCCAAGGTGACCATTCCCTCGCCCACCATGCTGCACTTCCGCGGCGGCCGCGCCGGCATCAGCAAGGCGGCCTACCCCGAGCTCGATCCGTTCTTCTATGACGACGTGGCCAAGGCCTACGGCGAAGAGCTGCAGTCGCTGGCCGACGCCGGCTGCACCTACGTGCAGATGGACGACACCAACATGGCTTACCTGTGCGACGAGAAGATGCGCGAGGCCGCCCGCCAGCGCGGTGACGACCCCAACGAGCTGCCGCACCGCTACGCGGCGTTCATCAACAAGGTGGTCGCGCAAAAGCCCGCCGGCATGCTGCTGGCCATGCACCTGTGCCGCGGCAACTTCAAGAGCACGCACGCGGCGGCCGGCAACTACGAGCCGGTGGCCGAAGCACTGCTGAAGGAAATGAACCTGGACGCGTACTTCATGGAGTACGACGACGACCGCTCAGGCGACTTCAAGCCGCTGCGCTACCTGCCCAAGGGCAAGACCGTGGTGCTGGGCCTGGTCACCACCAAGTTCGGCGCGATGGAAAGCAAGGACGCGCTCAAGCGCCGCATTGAAGAAGCCGCGAAATATGCGCCCATGGAGCAGCTGGCCCTGAGCCCGCAGTGCGGCTTTTCCAGCACGGTGCATGGCAACAACATCGCGGTGGAAGACCAGCGCAACAAGCTGCGCCTGGTGGTGGAGACGGCGCAGGAGATGTGGGGCGGTTAACTGCTCGCCTGCTTCGAGTCCGTCCCCGTAACACCCACCTCGGGCAGTACGACCAGCCCCGGGTGCTTGCTCAGGGGCAGCACAGGCCCGTCGCCCACGCGGTAGCTGCCCAGTGCAACCAGATTGCCGGGGATGAACACGCGTTGCGATTCAGAGGAAAGCTTCAGGCTGAAGTCTGAGCGGGCCTCGCGAATCTCGATGCCCTCCGTGCCCCTGCCCAACGCCAGCGGCTTTTCAAGGGCGGATGTGAGCTCGACGGAAACCATGCCGCCCATGCAATCCGCGACCTTCATCCAGTCGTGAACCGATGTTTTTCCGGGAAATTCGGCAGGCAGGCGAAGCAAAAACAACGCCGGCCCGGAATCACTGGGTCCGTACTCGATCACGCGCTGATGCATGCGGACAAATGTCAGTGCAACCCCCCTGAGTTCCGCGGCAGGGGTAATGATTGAAGGCAAGCCGCCATGCAATTGGGCGCATTCCGCAAGATCCAGCACGCCCTGGCGCATGTGCGGCAGCACGAGTGCAGCGCAAGCAAGGGTTGACACTCCGTGTCTCCTGTCAGCCATCCATTTGGCCAGCGCCGCTGTACCGGGAAAAATGGCGGCTTCGGCGCGCCGGTCCAGGCCGGCATGAATATCAAACCTCAGAAGCTGCGGCCCGTCGGGTGGCGCTCCTTCGACGAGCTCTGCATTGCACAGGCGCGCCGCTGATGCAGCGTGAGCGGCAGGCACAGACAAGGTCACAATACTGCCGTCCAGTGCAACCAGCTCGCAATTGACCGGCAAGGAACCAGAGTCCGGTGCCAAGGCAACAGCGCGGTCATCCCTTGCCAGCCGTTGGGTGATTTCTGTCATGCGCGATGCGTTCACCCAGTCGTACCGGTACCTGGTTTCGCCACTTTTGGATTCGGACAGGTAGTTGAAATTGAGGGGGCCGCCGTAACGGGCGTACTCGGAGGTCAGGTCCACCGCTTTCTCCGGAAGGAAGACAGGCTCACGGGTCAGGCCCTGGCGGAGCATCTTTTCCCGTGCCTGCGCCCTTCCCTCGGGCAGATCGATGGGTGTCTGCGTCCGGGGAGCTTGGGAGCCGCCCGTGCTCACGGATTTGCTTTCCGCAGGAGAAGTCCTGTCCAGTAGCGGCACGCGGGGCGGAGTGCCCTGCATGGGCGTGGGCAAAGCGCGCTTGGTGTCGGATGTCTCGGCCGATGTTCCAGCCGGCGATACAGGCCGGATGCCGGATATCAGGCTTGTGGCGCTGCTGCTGTTCATATGAGCCTCCCGGACCGTATGGAAAGGCGCGAGTCTATTTGGCGCAGGTCCACCCGTCGTTCAGACGGAAGTCTGTGCGCCCGGTCAGCGCGCGCCGGCTGGGTGGGCGCGAGGGGAATGCCGACGCTTAGCAGCTACCCGACGGCCGCTTGAACGCAGCGCGCGCGGCCAGCGCCTTGTCGCGCGTGGCACAGCCTTCATAGTGGTCATTGACCAGCCCCATCGCCTGCATGAAGGCATACACGGTGGTGGGGCCGACGAAGCTCCAGCCGCGCTTTTTCAGGTCTTTGGAGATGGCCACCGATTCAGGCGATGTGGTGATGGCGCGCAGGGCTTCGCGCGTGATGCGCCTGGGCCGCGACTTCGCATCGGGCTCGTGCCGCCAGAAATAGGCGGCCAGCGAGCCGAACTCTTCGCGCAGCGCCAATGCCTGCCTGGCGTTGTTGATCGTCGATTCGATCTTGCCTCTGTGGCGCACGATGCCTGCGTCGGCCACCAGCCGTTCCACGTCCTTCACGGTGAAGCGCGCAACCTTGGCCGCGTCGAAATTGGCAAATCCCGCGCGGAACGCCGCGCGCTTGTTCAGGATGGTCAGCCAGCTCAGCCCGCTCTGGAAGCCCTCCAGGCAGATCTTTTCAAACAGCCGGCGGTCGTCCGCGACCGGGAAGCCCCATTCGCTGTCGTGGTAGTTGCGGTACAGCGGCGTAGCCTGGCACCAGGTGCAGCGGGCCACATGGTCATCATCGGCAAACAGGCCGTCGGGCAAGGTGTGGGTCATGATGGGAAACTCCTGCAGTCCTCGGTAGCCAGGCCTGAATAGTCCAACGGTGCGACATGCGGCCAGGGCGCAGACCCATCGACAGCCCGCAGCACCCCGCCTGCTCCGACATGACCGGCAACCTGGTCCAGCGACGCCAGAAACGCACGTTGCGCCTCCCGCCAGCGTGCCGCCTGAACATCGGCGCAGATCTGGTGCAGCCTCGTACCCAGCAGCCGGCGTTGGTGCGAAAAGATGTCGTTTCCCGGCGCGGGCGACGCCTCGGCGGCCAGCTTCTGGCGGCAATTGGCCGGCGTCAGCTGCGCCGCGCGGACCATGAACCCGTGCAGAACGCCCACCTGCCCGCTGTCGTCACGTGCCTGCATGTAGCGATGCAGTTCCTCAGCCGTCGCCTGCCAGTACGCCATCTGCGCCCTGGCAGGTTCGGCCGCGTCGTTCGGGGCGGCGATGCCGGCCAGCACCCTCACATATTCCTGAGCCTGCGCTGCCAGATGCTGCACGCGCTCCACCTGCCGCGCCAGATAGTCCTGCAGCACGGACCCGCGCCCCATCTCCAGCAAAGGCGCGTTCTCGTCGCCGGTTGGCGTCAGCCTGACGGGTTGGTACAGATGACTGTCATCAGCCAGCGCATCCAGGCGTTGCAACGCAGCGCTGGCGTTCGCGCGGGCACACTGCACCGCCTGCGCGCCGTCGCAGGCCCACGCGCGCGGCACAACCAGGCAGACGGCCGCCGCGGCCAGGCATGCCCAAGCCTGCAACGTCGGCAGCCATCCACTCACGGTATGGCACTGCAGAACGCAAGCGGTCGGAAATCGGGTCATGGCGGCATTGTCTCAGCCGCCACGGGGGCCGCGCGCTCAGTCCAGCTTGATGTTGGCCTGTGCCACCACCTGGGCCCAGCGTTTGGCTTCCTTGGCAAAGAACGCATCCTGCTCGGCGGGTTGCATGGTCACCACTTCGGCACCCTGCCCCGCCAGTTTGGCGCGGATGTCGGGGCTGCGGATGACCTTGATCAGCTCGGCGTTCAGGCGCTGCACCACGGCCTGCGGCGTGCCTTTGGCCACCAGCATGCCCTGCCAGGTGCCTGATTCAAAACCTGCAATGCCCTGCTCCTGCAGCGTGGGCACATTGCCGATCAGCGGCATGCGCGTGGCCTTGGACACGCCCAGCAGCTTGAGCTTGCCGCTTTGCACATGGGGCAGCGTGGCCAGCATGCCGTTCATCAGCACCTGGGTCTGTCCGCCAATGGTGTCGCTGACGGCCTGCGCGCCGCCCTTGTAGGGGATGTACTGCCACTTGGCATTCGTCGCGCGCTCCACCGCCACGCCGGCCAGGTGCGGCGCGCTGCCAATGGCCGTGACGGCAAAACTCAGCGGCTTTTGCTGCGACAGCGCCACCAGTTCCTTCAGATTGTTGGCGGGTACCGACGGGTGCACCACCAGCAGGTGCGGCGAATAAGCCAGCATGGTCACGCCGCGCAGGTCGGTGGCTGGGTTGAACGACAGCTTGGTGTACACCGACGGGCTGATGGCCAGCGCACCGGTGTCGCACAGCAGCAGGGTGTAGCCGTCGGGTTGCGACTTGGCCACCAGGTCGGCGCCCAGGTTGCCGTTGGCGCCGGCCTTGTTGTCCACGATGACAGGCTGTCCCAGCGCGTCGGACAGCGGCTGGCTGATGGCGCGCGCAATGATGTCCGACGAGCCGCCGGGCGGGTACGGCACCACGATGCGGATGGGTTTGGCGGGCCAGGCCTGGGCACGGGCACTGGTGGCGGCCACCATGCCGAATGCGACGGAGGATGCAAGGACTTTGCGGCGGTTGAGCGTCATGAGTTGTCTCCCGAAAGGGGTTGAGAAAAAAAGGGGTCAGGCCGCTTTGGCAACTTCATGCCCGGCCATGAGTTCGAGGGCGCGCACCAGCGCCGAGTGGTCCAGGTCCTGCATGCCGTTGGCGGCGCACACCTGCATCAGTTGCGCGGCGCCCGCCGTCTGCGGCAGCGCCACACCCAGCGTGCGTGCGCCACTGAGCGCGAGCGACACATCCTTTTGGTGCAACCCGATGCGAAAGCCGGGGTTGAAGGTGCGCTTGACCATGCGTTCGCCGTGCACCTCCAGGATGCGGCTGGCCGCAAAGCCGCCCATGAGCGCCTGGCGCACCTTGGCGGGATCCGCCCCAGCCTTGCTGGCAAACAGCAAGGCCTCGCCCACGGCGGCGATGTTCAGCGCCACGATGATCTGGTTGGCCACCTTGCAGGTCTGCCCATCGCCGGTGCCGCCCACATGGGTGATGTTCTTGCCCATCAGTTCAAACAGCGGCTTGACGCGCGCAAACGCTTCATCGGTGCCGCCCACCATGATGGTCAGGCTGGCCGCCTTGGCGCCGACCTCGCCGCCGGACACCGGTGCATCCAGGTAGTCACACCCCAGCGCGTTGATTTTTTCAGCGAAGGCCTTGGTCTCCATCGGTGAAATGGAGCTCATGTCCACCACGGTCTTGTCCTGGCTGAGGCCCGCTGCCACACCGTTGTCCCCGAACAGCACCTTCTGCACATCCGGTGTGTCGGGCAGCATCATGAAAATGATGTCTGCTTTTTCCGCGACTTCCTTCGCGGTCTTGCAGACCACAGCCTTGCCGGTCTGCAGTGCCTGCGGCACTTTGCTGCGGGTGGTGATGTACACCTCATGCCCGGCGGCGATCAGGTGGCCCGCCATGGGGGCACCCATGATGCCCAGGCCTATGAATCCCAATTTGCTCATTGCTCTTGCTCTCTCGTTTTGACTTGTTGAAGAAACTTTTCCCTGGCCCCGCGGGCCGGCGGCGACGGTGCCCTCCTCCGCGAATGTCCCCCGGGGCTTCGCCCCTCCTCCTTTATTTCGCTGCGGAGGGCACCATCACCACCGCCCCGCTACGAAGTTGGCACGCAACCGTTGGTGCGCCAACCCGGTAGCAGATCGGACGGGTGGGGCGCTCTGCGCAGCGACATAAAGGAGGAGCCGGGCGCAGCCCGGCGGGGGACAGTCGCGGAGCAGAGTGCCCCGGCCGTCCGATCCCGACGAAGCGCCGGCACAAAAATCAGGCACGGTACTTGTCCAGCAAAGCCTGCGTACCAGACCGAAACACGCCCAAGTCGCTACCAACCCCCACGAAGGTGGCACCCATGGCCATGTACCGCCGCGCATCTGCCTCCACCGGCGCCAGAATGCCCACAGGCTTGCCATGTGCCTTGGCATCGGCAAACACGGCAGCAATCGCTGCCTGCACCTCGGGATGACCCGCGTTGCCCAGATGACCAAAACCAGCCGCCAGATCGGAAGGCCCGACAAAGATGCAGTCCACCCCGTCCAGCGCGGCAATCTCGCGCGCGGCCTCCACCCCCTTACGGCTTTCGATCTGCACCATCACGCAGATCTGCTCGTTCACGTTCTTGAAGTAATCGGGCACCGTGCCATAGCGGTTGCCGCGCTGCGACACCGACACGCCGCGCACACCCTGCGGCGGGTAGCGCGTGGCGGCCACGGCGCTGCGGGCTTCTTCAGCGCTCTCGACAAACGGGACGAGAAAGTTGTAGAACCCCGCGTCCAGCAGGCGCTTGATCTCCACCGGGTTGTTGCTGGCCGGGCGCACCACAGGGGCGCTGGCGCTGTCCTTCAGCGCCATCAGCTGCGGGATGAAGGTGGTCACATCGTTGGGCGAATGCTCGCCGTCCAGCAGGATCCAGTCGAAGCCGGCCACGCCCAGCACCTCGGTGGTGATGGCATTGGACAGCGACGACCAGCAGCCGATCAGGGTCTTGCCCGCGCGCAGGTCACGGCGGAAGCTGTTGGGGAACGATTGGTACGGTGTTGTCATGGGACTGCTCTTGTGGGGGGTGTTTCAGGTGATCGGTGCGGGGTTGAACAGCACCAGCGCGTTGTGCAGCTTCCAGTGCTCGGCCCAGGTTTTTTTGCGGCCGCTGGCCACGTCCAGCATCAGGTGGAACATCTCCCAGCCCAGGTCTTCGATGCTGGCGTCGCCGTCGGCAATGCGGCCCGCGTTGATGTCCATCAGGTCGTGCCAGCGCCGGGCCAGGTCGCTGCGTGTGGCAACCTTGATCACGGGCACCGCCGCCAGGCCGTATGGCGTGCCGCGCCCTGTGGTGAACACATGCAGGTTCATCCCGGCGGCCAGTTGCAGCGTGCCGCAGATGAAGTCGCTGGCGGGGGTGGCAGCGTAGATCAGGCCCTTCTGTTTGAGCTTCTCGCCGGGCGACAGTACGCCGCTGATGGGCGCACTGCCCGATTTGACGATGGAGCCCATGGCCTTTTCCACGATGTTGGACAGGCCGCCCTTCTTGTTGCCAGGGGTGGTGTTGGCGCTGCGGTCCACGCTGCCGCGCTGCAGGTAGGCGTCGTACCAGGCCATCTCACGGATCATGGCCTGCGCCACCTCGGGCGTGCTGGCACGAGAAGTGAGCTGGTCAATGCCATCGCGCACCTCGGTCGTTTCACTGAACATCACGCTGGCACCGGCACGCACCAGCAAGTCGGTGCAAAAGCCCACGGCTGGGTTGGCTGTGACGCCGCTGAAGGCGTCGCTGCCGCCGCACTGCACGCCCACCACCAGCTCGCTGGCGGGCACGGTTTCGCGCTGGCGGGCGTTCAGGCGCTCCAGGTGCTTTTGCGCCTGGGCCATGACCGAATCGATCATGGACATGAAACCCACATGGTTCTCGGACTGCAGGCAAATGACATCAAGTTTGGCATCCAGCTCCGGCGCGGCGCGTTCATCCACGATGGAAAAGCTCCCGGGCGGAAGCAACCGCTCAGGCTGCAGCTTCTCGCAGCCCAGGCTCACCACCATGACCTCGCCGCCAAAGTTGGGGTTCAGGCTGATGTTGCGCAGCGTGCGGATGGGGATGACGGCGTCGGGCGCGTCAATGGCCACGCCGCAGCCATAGGTGTGCTCCAGCCCCACCACGTCGTCCACATTCGGAAAGCGCGGCAGCAGCTCGGCCTTGATGCGCTGCACGGCAAAGTCCACCACACCGGCCACGCACTGCACCGTGGTGGTGATGGCCAGGATGTTGCGCGTGCCCACCGAGCCGTCGGCGTTGCGGTAACCCTCAAACGTGTAGCCTTGCAGCGGCGCCGGAACGGGCGGCTTGACGGTGGCGATGGGCAGGCCGTCCAGGCTGCGCGCGTCGGGCATTTCCAGCAGCCGTTCATGCACCCAGCTGCCGGCGGGGATGTCATTGATCGCGCGGCCGATGGTCACGTTGTAGCGGCGCACTTCAGCGCCCCTGGCGATGTCGGTCAACGCCACCTTGTGGCCCTGCGGCACCTTGTCGCGCAGGGTCAGGCCGCCGTCAAACACAGTGCCTGCGCTCAGGCCGCCGTCGTTGGCCACGATGGCCACGTTGTCGGCCTCGTGCATGCGGATGTAAAGCGGCTGGGCCATCAGAAGTCCACGATTTCCACCCAGTTCGGGCCGTTGCCCGCGGGGTAGCTTCTGGCCGCGCCGGGCAGGCCGGTTGCCGCGTCCACAGGGTGCAGCGACACCGCGTTGGAGCCCTGCCCCGCCGACACGATGAACCGGCCGCTGGAATCCACCGCGAAGCCGCGCGGCGTTTTTTCGGTGGGTACGCTGCCCACGGTCTGCAGCAAGCCGGTGGCCGCGTCTACGCGAAAGGTTGTCAGCGTACTGGAAGTGCGTTCAGACCCATACAGGTAGCGGCCGTCCGCCGACAGCTGCAGGTCGGCGGCCCAGGGCTTGCCGGTAAAGCCCGCGGGCATGACGCTGGTGCGCTGCAGGTGGCGCAGGGTGCCTTTGTCGCCGTCGTAGGCAAACACGTCCACGCCACCGTCCAGCTCGTTGAGCAGGTACGCGTGGGTCTGCTTCGCGTTCCACAGGAAATGGCGCGGCCCGGTCTTGGCCGGCTGCACGTTCACCAGCGCGGGCTCGTTGGCGGCCAGCCGTCCCGTCGCGGCGTCGAACCGCCAGCTCGACAGGTTGTCGCCGCCCAGGCTGGTGGCAAACACAAAGCGGCCTGCGCGGTCGGCATGGATCGCGTGCGCGTTGGGCGCAGTCGGCAACAGCTGGTGCACCGCGCCCACGACGCCGTCGGCGCCCACGGCGTTCACCGTGATCTTGTGACCGCCATAGGACGCGGCGAACAGCCAGCGGCCCGACGGGTCCAGGTCGATGTTGGCCATGCTGTCGGCCAGCGCCGATTCGCCGAGCTTCTTCAGGCCGCCGGTCGCGCCGTCGATGGCGAACGACACCACGCGAAACGGCTGCGAGCGCAGCGCAACGTACAGGTATTTTTTGTCACGGCTCACCACCATGGGCATGGCCATGCCGCCCACGGGCACGGTGGCCACGGTTTTCAGGGCACCGCCCGCGCGGTCCAGCGCATAGACCGACAGGTCCTGGCTGTCGGCATTGGCGACGTAGACCCACGTGGCGGCCTGCACAGGGGCGGCGGCAATGGCGCCAGCCAGCGCGGCCTGTACCGGGAGTTGCTTGATGTTCATGGTTCAGAAGCCATAGAGGGTTTGGGGGTTGTCCACCAGGATGCGCCGCACGGTGGCGGCGTCCCCTGCCCAGCCGTTCAGCAGGCCCAGCAGGTCGGCGTCGCGCGGCAGCGGGTCGCGGTTGGGGTGCGGCCAGTTGCTGGCCCACAGGCAACGGTCGGGGTACTCACGCGCCAGTAAGGCAGCCAGCGCGCCCACATCGGCATAGTCCGGCGCGCCGGTCTGCGAGCTTTCATAGGGCGCCGACAGCTTGACCCACGCACGCCCGCCGTCCAGCAGCGTGCACAGCGAGCGGAAGGCGGCCGAATCCACGGTCGGCGGCGGCAGGAACTTGCCGATGTGGTCGAGTACCAGCGGCACGGGCAGGCGCGCCAGCCGGTCCTGCACCTGCGGCAGTTCACACCCGTTCATCTGCAGGTTGATGTGCCAGCCCAGCAGGCGGATGCGCGCCGCGACAGGCTCCAGCGCGTCCCAGGGCAGCACGCCACCGGCCAGCATCATGAAGCGCACGCCACGTGCGCCGCCGTCGTGCAGTGTCTGCAGGGCGGCATCGGTTGTGTCGGCGTTGACGACCACCACCGCACGGCCACGTTGCCCCAGCGCCGCCACGGCGGCCATGGTGCAGCGGTTGTCAAAGCCGTAGCCCGTGGGCTGCACCACCACAGCGCGCTGGATGCCCAGGGCGCCGTGCATGGCCGCAAGCCGCTGCACCAGCGCGTCGGGCGGCACGAAGGTGGCCGTGGGCGCGAGCGGGTACGCGGCGTCGTACACATGAACGTGGCAGTCGCATGCCAGCGGGGCCGGCATCAGCGGGGTCGTCATGCGATCGCCCTTTGCCGCATGCGCGACGCCTGCGCCGCATTCACGGCGCCCGGCGGAATTTCGCCGCGCAGGATGGCGGCCGTCTGCGCCACCGCCTCCAGCGCCTGGTGTTCGATGGCCGGCGGCGTCAGCCCGCCGATGTGCGGCGTGGCGATCACGCGCGGGTGGCGGGCCAGCAGCGGCGCGGGCATCTGGTCGGCCGCGCGGCCCACGTCCAGCGCCGCACCCGCCAGGTGACCGGCATCCAGCGCGTGCAGCAGCGCATCATCGTCCACCAGATTGCCGCGCGACGGGTTGATGAAGCAAGCGCCACGCTTCATCGCGGCGAATGCGCGCGCGTCCATGAGGTTTTCCGTCTCGGCCGTGGCCGGAGCCAGGCACACGACGAAATCCGATTGCGCCAGCAGCGCATCCAGCGCCACCTGCCGCAGGCCCGGCGCATCTACCGTCGCGTGCGGGTCGCTCACCAGCACCTGCATGCCCAGCGCCTGCGCCACCGGGCACAGCGCGCGGGCGATCTGGCCGTAGCCGATCACGCCCAGCACCGCGCCGCGCAGTTCGCGGCCCATGCGCACCTGCGCCGTGCCGTGCGCGTGGTACTGCGCATTGGCCTCGCTGATGCCGCGCGCCAGATCGATCATGACGCCTACGGTCCATTCCGTTACCGCCGCCATGAAGCCGGCACTGGCGCGCGTGACCAGCACGCCGCGGGCGCTGGCCGCATCGACGTCAATGGTGCGGATGTCCATGGCGCAACGCACCACCGCGCGCAGCTGCGGCAGCGCGGCGAACACGCCCGCGTCCACCGGCGTCTGGCGGTAGGCCAGGACCACGGCGCAGCCCTGCGCGGCCTCGACCAGCGCCCCGCCCTGCAGGTCGGCGTCGCCGTCGTTCAGTCGCACATCGGCCACGCCGCGCAGCTGCGCCAGCGCCCGCTCGCCCAGGTACATGGCCAGGCGCGGCGCGGGGTGGGTGACCAGCACAGTCGCCAAATCAGACCCCCATCGTGCGCGGCAGCCACAGCGAGATGGCCGGCAGGTAGGTCACCAGCATCAGCACCACAAACAGGATCACGAAGAACGGGCCCATGGCGCGCACCACACGCTCGATGCTGAGCTTGGCCACCGCGCTGCCGACGAACAGCACCGCGCCCACGGGCGGCGTGATCAGGCCGATGCCCAGGTTGACCATCATGATCATGCCGAAGTGCACCGGGTCCACACCGATGGCCTTGACCACCGGCAGCAGGATGGGCGTGAGGATCAGGATCAGCGGTGCCATGTCCATCAGCGTGCCTAAAGCGAGCAGCATGAAGTTGATCAGCGCCAGGATCACGTAGCGGTTGTCGCTGAGCGTGGTGAAGGCTGCGGTGATCTTCATGGGGATCTGCATCAGCGTCATGATGTAGCCGAAGCTCGCCGCAAAGCCGATCAGGATCATGACGATGCACACCGTCTTGACCGTGCGGTGCATGAGCCTGGGCAGGTCACGCCATTTGTAGTCGCGGTAGATGAACATGGTGACGAAGAACGCCCACACGACGGCGATCGACGCCGATTCCGTTGCCGTGAACACGCCTGACAAAATGCCGCCCAGGATGATGACCATGGTGGCCAGACCCCACAGCGCGTCCGCGCAGATGCGCAGCGCCTGGCGCAGCGGGATCGCCTCTTCCTTGGGAAAGTTGCGCTTGCGCGCGACAAACAGGCAGTAGATGGCCAGACTCAGGCCCAGCAGCAGGCCGGGGAACACGCCCGCCATGAACAGCGCCGCCACCGACACCGTGCCGCCTGCCGCCATGGAATAGATGACCGCGTTGTGGCTGGGCGGGATCAGGATGGCCTGCACCGAGCCGCTCACCGTCACGGCCGTGGAAAAGTCGCGCGGGTAGCCCTTCTTTTCCATCGCCGGGATCAGCACCGAGCCGATGGACGCGGTGTCGGCCACCGACGAGCCCGAGATCGCGCCGAAGAACGTGGACGCCAGGATGTTCACCAGCGACAGCCCGCCGCGCACGAAGCCCACCAGCACGCCCGCAAACGCGACCAGCCGGCGAGCCATGCCGCCTTCGGCCATGATCGCGCCGGCCAGCACGAAGCACGGGATTGCCAGCAGCGAAAACTTGTTCACGCCGCTGGCGATCTGGATCATCACGCCGTCCAGCGGCAGTTCGATCCACAGCGCGCCGGCCAGCGCGGCCATGCCCAGCGCATAGGCCACGGGCATGCCGATCAGCATCAGCGCCGCAAAGGTACCCAGCAATACGAGTGCGTCCATGTCACATGGCCTCCGCGGCGGGCGTGGCCACCGCATCTTCATGGTCAAAGCGCACCACGGCGCGGTGGTGCTGCGTGCCGCACAGCGCCTTTTCCAGCACGAACACCAGCGTGAGCGCGCTGCCCACGGGCAGCGGCAGGTAGGTCAGACCCACCGGCATCCACGGCAGGTCGGCCAGCGACTGGCCCATGGTTTCCCACGACAGCTTGCCGCCCCACACCACCACGAACAGGCAGATCAGCACCATGAGCAGGTCCACCAGCTTTTCGCAGGCGGCCCGCGCCAGGGGCGACAGGCGGTCGGTGAGCATGGCCACGGCAATGTGGGCGCCGGCCCGGTAGGCTGCGGCCGCGCCGACGAAGGTGAAGGTCACCATCAGCAGCACCGCCACCGGCTCGGGCCAGCTGGAGCCCGTGCCCAGCACGTAGCGCGCGAACACGCCCCAGGGAATGACCAGGCTCATGGCGGCGATGGACAGGCCCGCCACCCAGATGCAGGCCAGGTACACGCCGTCCAGCGCCGCTGGAATCTTGTTTTTCATCGGCTGGACTCGCTGGCCGCGTTACTTGACTGCTTCGATGCGCTTGATCAGGTCGGCGTACTGCGCGCCGTACTTGGCCCGCACCGGCGCCGTGGCGTCGTAAAACGGCTTCTTGTCCACCGACACGAACTGGATGCCGGCCGCCTTGAGCTTGCCGCTGTACTCGGCCACGCTCTTGTCCCACAGGGCGCGCTGCTCCAGCTGCGCTTCGCGCGCGAACTTCTGCACCAAGGCCTGCTCGTCCTTGGTCATCTTGTCCCAGGTGACCTTGGACATGACGAATATCTCGGGAATGATCAGGTGCGTGGTCTGGGTATAGAACTTCACGCCCGTGGTGTAGTGGTTGGCGGTGAACAGCGTCGGCGGGTTATTTTCAGCACCGTCCACCACGCCGGTCTGCAGCGCGCTGAAGGTGTCGTTGTGACCCATGGTGATGCCGTTGCCGCCCATGGCATTCATGGTGTCCACGAACAGCGGGTTGCCCATGACACGGATCTTCAGGCCCTTCAGGTCGGCGGGCGACTTGATTTCCTTCTTGGTGTAAAGGCTGCGCGAGCCGCTGTCCATCCAGCCCAGGGCCACCAGGCGGGCGGGGCTGGCGGTGATCTTGTCAAGAAGCTCCTTGCCGATCGGACCGTCGATCACCGCGCGCATGTGCGCCTCGTCACGGAACACGAAAGGCATGTTGAACACGTTCACGTCCGGCACCACGGGGCCCATCGGGCCCAGGGAGATGCGCGCGATCTGCAACGCGCCGATCTGGGCCTGTTCGATCATTTCCTTTTCGCTGCCCAGCACGCCGCCCGGGAACATCTGCAGCTTGTATTTGCCGTTGGTGGCGGCCTCCAGCTTTTTGCCCAGGTTTTCCATGGCGACCACGTTGGGGTAGCCGGCCGGGTGCACGTCGGCTGCTTTCAGTACCGTCTGCGCGGCTGCTGGCACGGCCACGGACAAGGCTGCGGCCGCCACGGCCGCTGTTGCACCGGCGATCAGGGTTCTGCGAAAGTTCATGCTTGTCTCCTCTAGGGGGTTTGGGGTTGGAAAGGGAACGGCCCGGCTTTTACAAACCCGCCACCCTGGTATCGGGCCGCAGGATCGTTCAGGTCAGGTGCCGGGGTGCGCGCATACACCGCGTCGCGGAACACGTCGGAGCTGTCTTGCGGCACATAGCCGATATGGCGTGCGCAGCGGTTGTCCCACCAGGTCACGGCGTTGCCGGACATGCCAAAGATGATGCTGTGGCCCAGCACCGGCGTGGCCAGGCAGGCCGTGATCAGCCGGTGCAGGTCGTCATAGCTCACCCAGGTGGCCAGCATGCGGCGGTCCCGCGGCTCGGGAAACGACGAGCCGATGCGCACGCAGGCGGTCTCAATGCCCCAGCGGTCAAAGTAAAAGCGCGACAGGTCTTCGCCGAAGGCCTTGCTCAGGCCGTACAACCCGTCGGGCCGCGCGGGCGCGGTGGCGTCAATCGTCTCGCCCTGGCTGTAGTAGCCCGTCACATGGTTGGAGCTGGCGAACACGATGCGCTTCACACCATGCACGCGCGCCGATTCATACAGGTGGTACAGGCCCAGGATGTTGGCCTGCAGGATGGGGCCGAACGGCCCCTCCACCGACACACCGCCCAGGTGCACGATGGCGTCGCAGCCCTGCACGGCGGCGTCTACCGCGGCGGCATCGGCCAGGTCGGCCGGCGCAATTTCCTCCTGCGCGCCGGCCGGGCCCAGGCTGGCGCGGTCAGACAGGCGCAGCACCTCGCAATTGGCCTTGAGCCGCTCGCGCAGGGCCTGACCCAGCCCGCCGGCGGCCCCGGTCAGCAGCAGCCTGTGATGTGTCCTGAGGGTCATAAGTGCTTGAGGGGTTTGCTACATTCGCTTTCAGCGACTAACATTCATGTCATATGTTGTCTGATGACTTGAATCATAAAGAACAGGTGCAGACAGTCAAGGGCGCAGACCCCTTGGTAAACCCTTAAGCGAAGGCCCTTTTGATGGAAACCAACCTGATGCCCCCTGCCGCCGCCGACACCCGCCGCGCCCGGCGGCCGCGCGGCCTGGTCACCGAGGTGGTGGAGGCGCTGGCCAAAAGCATCCGCGACGGCCAGCTCAAGCCCGGCGACAAGCTGCCCACCGAGACCGAATTCATGGCCCGCTTTGACGTGAGCCGTACCGTGGTGCGGGAATCCATCTCGCGTCTTCAGGCGTCGGGCCTGGTGGAAACGCGCCACGGCATCGGCACCTTTGTGATTGAGAACGCCAATACCGGCAACTTCCGCATCGCGGCGGCCGACTTTGCCACCGTGGCCGACGTGATTTCGGTGCTGGAGCTGCGTATCAGCCTGGAAACCGAGGCCGCGGGCCTGGCCGCCCAGCGCCGCAGCGAAGACAACCTGGCCGCCATGGCGGCCGCGCTGCAGACCTTCCAGGCGTCGATCCGCGCCGATTCAGACGCGGTGCCATCGGACTTCCAGTTCCACATGGAGGTGGCGCGCGCCACCGGCAACCGCCACTTTGCCGACCTCATGACCTACCTGGGCACCATGATCATCCCGCGCACGCGGGTGAACACGCCGCAGGCCGACCCCGAGGGCCGCCTGAGCTACCTGCAGCGGGTGCACAGCGAGCACGAGAGCATCTACAACGCCATCCGCAACCAGGACGCCGAGGCGGCCCGCGCGGCCATGCGCACCCACCTCTCGAACAGCCGCGAACGCCTGCGCAAGAATCTTTGAGGGAATTCCCTGAAGCGCTGCTCGCGCCTCCAGTTGTACGATGACTGATCAATTAACCGATCTTTCATCCAATCGGAGACACGCCATGAAACGCCGCACCCTGCTGGGCACCGTCGCTGCCGCTGCCATCACGTCTGCCCTGGTGGCCGCGCCCGCGGCCTGGTCGCAGGACGCCTGGCCGTCCAAGTCCATCACCTACATCGTGCCCTTCCCCACCGGCGGCACCACCGACATCCTGGCGCGGCTGATCGCGCAGAAGCTGGGCCCGGCGCTGAACACCACCTTCGTCATTGACAACAAGGGCGGCGCGGGCGGCAGCATTGGCTCGGAGCTGGCGTCGCGCGCCGCGCCGGACGGCTACACCATCGTGGGCGGCACCATCAGCTCGCACGCGATCAACGTGAGCCTGTACCCCAAGCTGGGCTACGACCCGGTCAAGTCCTTCCAGCCCGTGGTGCTGATCGGCTCCAACCCTGTTGTGCTGGTGGTGGGCGAAAAGAGCCCGTACAAGAGCCTGGCCGACGTGCTGGCCGCCGCCAAGGCCAGGCCCAAGACGGTGTCGTCGGCATCGGCCGGCGCGGGCACGTCGCAGCACATGACGCTGGAACTGCTGGGCTTTCGCACGAGCACGCAGTTCAACCACATCCCCTACCGCGGCTCGGGCCCGGCCATTGCCGACGTGATCGGCGGCCAGGTGGACATGATGTTTGACACCACCGTGGTGGCCGGCCCGCACATCGCCAGCGGCAAGGTGCGCGCGCTGGCCGTCAGCTCGGCCAAACGGCTGGACGCCATGCCCAGCATCCCCACCGTGGCCGAATCGGGCGTGCCCAACTTTGAGGTGGTGTCGTGGCAGGGCATCTTTGTGCCCGCCGGTGTGCCCAAGCCCATCGTGGACCGCCTGCACACCGAGATCATGAAGATCCTGCAGACACAAGAGATGCAGGACCGCCTGAAAACCTTGGGCATGCAGCCCTCCAGCATGACGCCCGACCAGGTGGCCGCCTTCCAGAAGGCCGAGGTTGAGAAGTGGGCCCAGGTCATCAAGTCGGCCGGCATCAAGCTGGAATAAGCCGCGCATGCAGCAGCCCCTGCGTGTGGCATTGATCGGCGCCGGTCCCTCCTGCGCGCCGCACCTGCAAAGCCTGATCGAGCTGGCCCCTGCTGTAGAGCTGGCCTGGGTGGCTGCACGCACACCGCAGCGCCTGGCCGCGCTGCAGCTGCCCTCGTTCACCCGCACCACCACACAGCTGGACGACGTGCTGAACGACGCCAGCGTGCGCGCCGCGCTGGTGGTGACACCGCCGCACACCCACCTGGAGATTGCCAAGCAACTGGCGTGCGCAGGCAAACATGTGCTGGTGGAAAAGCCGCTGGACGTGAGCCTGGCACGCGCGCAACAGCTGGTGGATGTGTGCGAGCAGCAGGGTGTGAAGCTGGCGGTGATGCTGCAGCACCGCATGCGGGAGGCGTCGCTGGCGGCGGCCCGGCTGATGGCCGGCGGCACGCTGGGCACACTGACCAGCAGCGCCACCAGCGTGCGCTGGTGGCGCCCGCAAAGCTACTACGACCAGCCCGGCCGCGGCACGCTGGCGCGCGATGGCGGCGGCGTGTTGATGACGCAGGCCATCCACACGCTCGATTTGCTGGTGCAGCTGACAGGCCTGCCCGCCGAAGTGACCGCGCTGGCCACCACCAGCCTGGTGCACCGCATGGAATGCGAAGACACCGTGACAGCCCTGTTGCGTTATGCGAATGGGGCCATTGGCACCATTGACGCGACCACGGCGGCCTGGCCCGGCTACCCCGAGCGCATTGCGCTGAACTTCACCGGCGGCACGGCCACGCTGGAGGCTGGCGCGCTCACGGTAATGCCGATGGATGGCCCGGGACATCGCGTGGGTGAGCCGCAGGCCACCGGCAGCGGCGCCAACCTCATGGCCTTTGACCACGGGCCGCACAAGGCAGTGATCGAAGACTTTGTGTCGGCCATCAGCACCAGTGCGCAGCCGGCGGTGTCGGGCCGCTCGGCGCTGGCGGTGCAGAGGCTGATCGAGGCGATGATGGCGTCGCAGGGCAGGCCCGTGACGTTGGATTGAGCACTCGGCTACGCTTGGCAGCCATGGCACCCCTGCACTTTTACTTCGACTTCATCTCCCCCTTTGGCTACTTTGCGTCGCTGCGCGTGGAGGACATCGCCCGCCGCCACGGCCGCACGGTGGAATGGCACGCCATGCTGCTGGGCGTGTCGGTGCTGAAGGTCATGGGTCTGAAGCCGCTTTTGGACACACCGCTCAAGGGCGACTACATCCGCCGCGACGCGCAGCGCTACATGCGCCGCCACGGCATGGTGCTCAAGCGCGGCCTGGACGACCCGGTGATGGACCCGCGCGCCGCCGGCCGCGCATTCCACTACGTCAAACACCACCACCCCGAGCTGGCCGCGCCGCTGGCGCATGCCTTGTATGACGCGTACTGGGCCGAGGGCAAGGACCTGTCAACCGCGGACGCGGTTGCTGCAGTGCCGCTGCCCGCGGGCCTGGACGCAGACTGGCTGCGCGCGGGCATCGCCGGCGACGAAGCCGGTGCGCTGCTGCGCGGCGCGGTGGATGCGTCACTGAAGGCCGGCATCTTTGGCTCGCCCACCGTGGTGGTGGATGGCGAGCCGTTCTGGGGGGTGGACAAGCTGGGCTTGCTGGAGGAATGGCTGGATTGCGGCGGGTGGTAAGCGTGCCGCACTACGCCCCCGGCATCCCCACCCCACCCGCCTCCAGCCCCGCCTTCAGCTCCTGCGCCAGGATGCCTTTCCATTCGTCAATGACCGATTCGGTCACCACCGACGCGTGCGCGGCGATGCTCAACGCCAGGTAAGGCGTGCCGCCGGCGCTGGGCACGGCGACGCCCATGCCAAAGCCATCCGCCACCACCGTGCCCTGGCTCAGCGCAAAGCCGGTTTTGCGCGTCTGGCGCACGGCGCGACGCAGGCTGTCGGGCGTGAGGCGCGGGTACGGGCGCAGGCCCGGCGCGATCAGCGCAATGACCTGTTCGCAGTGCGCGTCGTCCAGCGCGGCCAGCAGCGTGGTGGCGCCTGCGCCCACGCCCAGCAGGCGCCGCTGGCCCACCTCCACCGGCACAAAACGCATCAGCGCCTGGCTGTCCGCCTTGGCCAGGCACACGGCCTCGACCCCGCTGCGGCGCATGAGATAGGCCGTGGCGCCGGTGCGCCGCGAGATGGTGGCCACCACCGGGCGCCAGTGCGCCACCTCCAGCGTGCTGGCCGACGGCGCCAGCGCCAGCTCGTGCACCAGTTCGCCCATGCGGTAGCGTTTGTCGGCGCCGGGCTCGCCGGCAAGCCGCTCGTCCACCAGGCAACGCAGGATGCGGTGCGCGGTGGACCGCGCCAGACTGCAGCTGCGCGCCACGTCGGCCAGCGTGGCCCCCTCGGGCCCGGCCTGGCCAATGGCGCGCAGCACGGCCGCGGCGCGGCGGATGGCCTGGGTGCCGCTGGCCGTGTTTTCTTCAACAGGGTTGTCCATGATGTGGAACAAGTGGAATGGGGGTTTCCCTTGGGTTTTCTTCACGCTACTGGTCTCGCCGCGCCAGATCTTGCACCATCAAGTATCCCACCATGTGGATACGCCAGTTTTGTTGAATGAACACCAGGAGCACACCCATGAGCCCAACCTCCTCCAACCGCCGCCGTATCGGCCTGGTCCTGGCCGCCGCGCTGGCGGGCATGGCCGCCTGGCCCGCCGTGGCGCAGACCGACAAGCCGCTGCGCATCGTGGTGCCGTTTGGCCCCGGCGGCTCCGACACGCTGGCGCGCGCCATGGCGGAAAAGCTCAGCGTGCAGCTCAAGCAGCCGGTGATCGTGGAAAACAAGCCCGGCGCCGCTGCGGTGATCGGCTCGGAATACGTGGCGGCCCAACCCGCCGACGGCAACACCATCCTGTTTCTGGGCGGCGGCAGCCTGACGCCGGTGCTCATCAAGGATCTGAAGTTCAACCTGCTCAAGGCCATGCGCCCCGTTGTGTGCGTGGCGCGCGGCGGCATGACGCTGATGGTGCCCGGCACCCTGCCCGTCAACAACTTCAGGGAGTTCGTGGACTACGCCAAAAAGAACCCGGGCAAGATCAACTTCAGCTACACCGCCGGCAGCATCCTGCTGGGCAGCGAAATGCTGAAGTCGCGCGCGGGCTTTGACGCCACGGCCATCCCCTACAAGGGCTCCACCCAGGTGGCCACCGCACTGATCGCGGGCGAGATCCAGATGGGCATTGACGTGCCGCTGTTCTACGTGGGCATGATCAAGGAAGGCCGCATCAAGGCGCTGGCCCACGGCGCGGCGGAGCGCTCGCCCTCGTTGCCCGATGTGCCCACGCTGGCCGAAGTGGGCGTACCCGACCTGACGTTTGCGTTCTCGTTCGGCTTCTGGGCACCGGCGGGCACGCCGGACGCCGCCGTCAACCGCCTCAACACCGCCTTCAACGCCGTGCTGAAGGAGCCCGACATCCGTGCCCGCCTGTCGCAGGCCGGCGTGGTGCCGGTGGGCGGCGCGCCCGAAGTGCATTCGCGCCAGGTGTCGGACGAGCAGAACATGTGGGCCCAGGCCGCCGCCAAAATTGGCTACAAGCCGGAGTGAAGCGGCCCTGATGTTTTCATTGAAGGACAAGATCGTCGTCGTCACCGGCGGCGGCAAGGGCATTGGCCGCGGCATTGCGCTGGCCCTGGCGCGCTGCGGCGCGCAGGTGGTGGTGAGCGGGCGCGACCCGGCCGCGCTGGAGGCTGTGGTGGGTGAACTGCACGCGCTGGGTACGGATGCCCTTGCAGTGCAAAGCGACATCACCCTGGCCGCTGACCGCCAGCGCCTGATAGCCGCCACGCTGGCGCGCTTTGGCGCCGTCCACGGCTGGATCAACAACGCGGGCAGCGCAGCGCCCAGCGACGTGGGACCGCTGGACACGATTGACGAAGGCCGGTGGGACCGCGTGGTGGACCTGAACCTGAAGGCGGCCTTCTTCGCAGCGCAGGCGGCCGCGCGGGCCATGGTGCACGGCGGCAGCATCGTCAACATCAGCTCGCGCAGCGCGTCATACCCCAACCCCGGCACCGGCCACTACGGCGCGGCCAAGGCGGCGCTGGAGAACCTCACGCGCACCATGGCCGCCGAATGGGGCCACCGCGGCATCCGCGTGAACGCCGTGGCCCCCGGCGTGGTGATGACCGACGAGCTGGCCAAAACCCTGAACACCCCCGAGCGCATCCGCCGCCAGACAGACACCGTGCCGCTGCAACGCCTGGGCACACCTGATGACATCGGCCCGCTGTGCGCGTACCTGGTCAGCGATGAATCAGCCTGGACCAGCGGCGCGCTGATCCCTGTGAACGGCGGCAGCTTTGTACCCATGGGCTATCTGAGCTACCTGCACCGCGTGAACCAACCCAAACCATGAACTTCAACTGGACTGACGAGCAGGCCGCGCTGCGCCAGCGCGTGCGCGCGTTGCTGGCACGCGAGCTGCCACCTGATTGGGAACACATCAGCCGCCACGGCCCCGGTTCGCCCGAACAAACGGCGTTCTCCATGCAGTTTTGCCCCAAGCTGGCCGCCGAGGGCCTGCTGGTGCCGCACTGGCCTGTGGCGCACGGCGGGCGCGGCGCACCGGCGTGGGAGCATTTCGTAGTGGGTGAAGAGCTGTTTGCCGCAGGTGAACCGCGCGGGCCGCAGTACATGAACGTGAACTTCATCGGCGCCACGCTCATGAAGTACGGCACGCCGCAGCAGCAGGCGCGCTACCTGCCCGACATGGCGGCGGGCCGATCCGTGTGGTGCCAGGGCTTTTCGGAGCCGTCCGCCGGGTCTGATCTGGCGGCGCTGGGCACGCGCGCCGAGCTGCGTGGCGAAGAGTACGTGATCAACGGCAGCAAGGTCTGGACGTCTTATGCTGGCATGGCGCAGACCTGCTTTTTGCTGGCGCGCACCGGCACGGGCAAAGGCGGCATCGCGATCTTTCTGGTGCCGATGGACACGCCGGGCATCACGGTGCGCTCGATCCCCTCATTGATCGGCCATGGCGACATCCACGAGGTTTTTTTTGACAACGTGGTCGTACCCGCCACGGCACGCCTGGGTGACGAAGGCCAGGCTTGGGCCATCATCGGCTACGCGCTGGGGCTGGAGCGTGTGGGCCTGGCGCGCTATGCGTTTTCGCGCCGGGTGCTGGAGCGTATGGTGGCTGAGCTGAAGGCGCAGGGCCGCTTTGCAGATGACGCGGTGCGCACCCAGGCCGCCCGCGCGCTGGCCGCATGCGAGGCCGCGCGGCTGCTGGTGTACCGCGTGGTGGACCAGCGCGCACGCGGCCTGCCGCCCAGCGCCGAGGCCAACCTGGCGCGCGTGGCCGTGGTGGCCGCCGACCATGCGGTGTCTGACTTTGCGCTGGACCATTTTGGCGACGCGCTGTGCGGCGACGGCTGGCCGCTGGTGCTGGCCCACCACGAACGCGCCATTGCGGCGGGCATTGCGTCTGGCGCCGCTGAAATCCAGCTGAACCTGGTGGCGCATGACTGGCTGCACCTTCCACGCGAACCCAGATTGGAGCGCGCATGAACATCAGCTTTACTCCCGACCAGCAAGCGCTGCTGGACGCCGTGGACTGCATCGCTCAGCGCCACGAAGGTAAGGCCATGCTGGGCGGCAGCCACTTTGAGACCTCTGCTGCATTGCAGTCCGACCTGGACGGCGCCGGCGTTTGGGAGGCCGCTGCCATTGACGAGCTGGGCCCCGTGACCGCCGCTGCCATGGTGCAGCGGCTGGCACGCCTGCCGCAGTGTGTGGAGCTGATCACCTCGGCCCTGCTGCTGCCTTTGCTGGCACCCGCCTTGCCCCGCCCCTGCGCGGTGCTGTGGGACCGGTATGACCGACCCGCACGCTGGCTGCCCGGCGCACGCACGGCGCTGTGTGTGCGCGGCGACCGCGTGGAAGTCGCCCCATTGACCGACGATGACGTGGCCGCACTGGACAGCCCCTTTGGCTACCCCTTGGGCCGCCTGCGCGCGCCCGATGCGCTGGCCTGGGCCCCGCTGGACATCGATGCGCAGGCGCTGCGACGCCTGTGGCAACTGGGCGTGGCGGCCGAGCTGACCGGCTGCCTGGATGCCGGCCTGCAAGCCGTGGTGGCGCATGTGCGCGACCGCCGCCAGTTCGGCCGTCCGCTGGGGGCGTTCCAGGCGATACAACACCGCCTGGCGCAGGCGGCGGTGCAGGTCGAGGCCGCACGCTGGCTCACGCTGCAAGCCGCCTTCAGCGGAACTGAAGCCGACGCCGCAGCCGCCGCCGGGCACGCACAGCAGTGCACCCCCACCGTCATCTACGACCTGCACCAGTTCATGGGCGCCATGGGCCTGACGCTGGAGCATCCGCTGCACCGCTGGACCACGCGCGCCAAAATGCTGCGCGCCGACCTGGGCGGCGCGCAGGCACAGTACCGCGCGCTGGCGGATGCGGCTTGGGGTGTGAACGAGGAAGAAGAAGCATGAGCAGCACAGCCACCCCCACGTTCGCCCGCACCCGCATGCCCCTGACCGGCGTGAAAGTGCTGGACTTGAGCCGCATACTGGCCGGGCCGCTGGCCACCCAGGCGCTGGCCGACCTGGGCGCCGAAGTCATCAAGGTCGAGCGCCCCGGCAACGGCGACGAAGCCCGCCGCTGGGGCCCGCCGTTCCTGAAAGACCGCCACGGCAACGACACGCGCGAATCGCCGATGTACCTGTCGGCCAACCGCAACAAGCGATCCATCACCATCGACATCGCCAGCACGGCCGGGCAAAGCCTGGTGCGCCGCCTGGTGGCGCGCAGCGACGTGCTTCTGGAGAACTACAAGGTCGGCGACCTGGCCCGCTACGGGCTGGACTACGCATCGCTGCGCGCGCTGAACCCGCGCCTGGTGTATTGCTCGGTCACCGGTTTTGGCCAGACCGGCCCGAAGGCCCACCTGCCGGGCTATGACACGGTGTTCCAGGCCATGAGCGGCATGATGAGCGTGACCGGCCTGCCCGACGGCGTGCCCGGCGGCGGCCCCATGAAAACCGGCCCCAGCCTGGCGGACTTCATCGCCGGGCAATACGCTGCGACCGGCGTGCTGGCCGCGCTGTACGAACGCGACGGCCCGAATGGCACGGGCGAAGGCAAGCACATCGACATTGCCCTGCTGGACTGCACCATCGCCGCACAAACGCATTCCGTCATGACCTACCTGGCTGCCGGCGTGATACCGCCGCGACGCGGCACCGAAGGCAACGGCGGCCTGCCGTCGCAGGCGTTTGAATGCGCCGACGGCGGCGTGATCGTCATCTGCGGCAGCGAGGCGCAGTACCGCAGCTTTTGCCAGGCACTGCGACAGCCGCAGCTGGCGGACGACCCGCGATTTGTCACCAACACGCAGCGCCTGGCCCACCGGCGCGAGCTGGCCGAAGTGTTCAACGCGCTCACCCGGCAATGGCAGATGCAGGAGCTGCTGGCCGTGCTGGAAGCCGCCGGCATCCCCAGCGGCCCCATCAACCGTTACCCCGAGGTGTTTGCCGACCCCCAGGTACTGCACCGCGGCATTGCCCAGCGCGTGCCTCACCCCACGGCGGGGGACGTGACGCTGTGCGCCAACCCCATCCGCTTTACCGGCACGCAGACGCCGCTGCCCACCGCGCCGCCCACCATCGGCCAGCACACCGACGACATCCTGCGCGATGTGCTGGGGCTGGACGAAGCAGCAGTGGCAGCGCTGCACGCGCAGCGCGTGGTCTGAACCGCGAGCACAGCATGAACACGTACGACACCATCCTGTGCGAGGTGCAAGACGGCATTGCCATGCTGACGCTGAACCGCCCGAAATCGCTGAACGCCATCAACCGCCAGATGGCGGATGAGATGACGCAAGCGCTGACGCAGCTGGCCGCCGACGCCAGCGTGCGCGTGCTGCTGCTGCGCGGCGCGGGCGATGCGTTTTGCGCGGGCGGTGATGTGCGCGGCATGGCGGACCAGGGGCCCGGCAGCGCGGATGAAGCACTGGACGGCATGGCCCGCTACAAACGCCTGACGCTGGCGCTGCACGACTTCCCCCGCCCCGTGATCGCAGCGGTGGATGGCGTGGCCTTCGGCGCCGGCATGAGCCTGGCCCTGCTGGCCGACCTGGTGCTGCTGAGCGACCGCGCCCGGCTGTGCCTGGTGTTCCAGCGCGTGGGGCTGGTGCCTGACTGCGGCGCGCTGTACACCCTGCCCCGCCTGGTGGGCCTGCAGCAGGCCAAGGCCCTGGCCCTGACGGCGCGCGAAATCGGCGCCGCAGAAGCGCAGGCCATGGGCCTTGCGCTGGAGGTGCTGCCCTGGCAACAACTGCATGCGCGCGCACGTGAGCTGGCCGAAGCCATGGCCAAGGCTTCATCCAGAGCGCTGACACTGACCAAGCAGGCGCTGGATGCATCCCTGCAAAGCGACTTGCCAGCCATGCTGGCGCTGGAGGCCGCCGGGCAGGCTGTGGCGCTGACGAGTGCGGAGCACCGACAGGCGGTGCAGGCATTTGTGCGCCGGCGGGCTGCCTAACCCGCCCGGCTGACGAACGCATCAAACATGACCCCGCGCAACCAGCGGTGCGCGGGGTCGTTGTTCACGCTCTTGCTCCAGTGCAGGTGCGCGTCAAACACCGGCGAGCGAAATGGCAGCGGCAGGCACACCAGGCGGCGGTTCTCCGCGAAGGCGTCGCCGATCGCGTCGGGCACGGTGGCGATCAGTTCGGTGCGCGAAATGATCTCGGGCAGGCTCATGAAATGCGGTGTGGTCAGCGTCGCGTTGCGGCGGATGCCGCGCTTGTGCAGGTACGTGTCCAGCAGGCCGTGGGTACGTGTGGGCGCCTCGACCACCACATGGCGAGCCTCCACGTACTTTTTCAGGCTGAAGTCGCGGATCAGCTCGCGGTTGTCGGCGCTGCAGATGCACACAAAACCATGCTGGCCAATGCGCCTGCGCACAAATTCGGCCGACATCAGGTCGGGAAAGTAGCCCAGCGCCAGGTCCACCTGGCCTTCAGACAGCGCGCGCTGCAGCTGCGGCTGCGGCATGGCCACGATGCGAAGCCGCACGCCGGGCGCCACGCGGGTCAGCGCATTCAACGCGCGCGGCATGTACATGGCCTCGGCCGTATCGGATGCGGCCACACGGAACTCGCGCTCGTCCACGGCGGGGTTGAAGGTTGCCTTGCGCATGATGCGCTGCTCGATGCACTGCACCGCCTCGCGCATGGGCGCGACCAGTTCCTTGGCCCGCGTGGTGGGCTGCATGCCGGCGGCTGTGCCGATGAAAAGCGCATCGCCCAGCGCCTCACGCAGGCGGGCCAGCGCGGTGCTCAGGCCCGACTGGCTCATGCCCAGCGCCGCCGCGGCCGCACCCACGCCGCGGTGGTCGAAGACCGCGAGGAATATCTTCATCGACTGCAGGTTCAGGTTGTCTGCCATGGGTGTTTTCCCGGTGAATGTTGCTTTGCAGCATCTTGAAATGAGATTTTATTGATCTGAATCAAAGATGGCTTGCGGTTCTAGACTTGGGCGCAGAGACAAAGGACTGCCGGATGCTGACCCACGAAAAGAATGCCCTCCTCACGCAATGCGGCCCCGGGACCCCCATGGGCCGGCTGATGCGTTCGTTCTGGATTCCCGCGATGACGGCCGCGGAAGTGCCCGCCGCGGACGAACCGCCGGTGCGCCTGACGCTGCTGGGCGAGCGCCTGGTGGTGTTTCGCGATACCGAAGGCCGCGTGGGCGTGCTGGAGGAAAACTGCCCGCACCGCGGGGCCAGCCTGTTTTTTGGCCGCAACGAGGAAGGCGGCATCCGCTGCGTGTACCACGGCTGGAAATTCGACGTGGCCGGCAACTGCCTGCAGATGCCCACCGAGCCCTCCACCAGCCGCATGTGCCAGAACGTGAAGGCACGTGCCTACCCGGCGCGCATCGCCGGCGCGGTGCTGTGGGTTTACATGGGCGACGCGCAGCCGGCGCCCGGTCTGCCGGACTTCGGCTTCATGGGCCAGCCCGATGCACACCTTTATGCGTCGCGCTGGTACCAGGAGTGCAACTACGCGCAGGCCATGGAAGGCGAGCTGGACAGCGCCCACGTCGGCTTTTTGCACCAGATGGTGAACAAGACCGACGCCGACCCGCAGGCGCTGACGGGCAAGTATTTTCAGGAGGACACCGCCCCGGCATGGAAGATCCTGCCCGGCCCCGCGGGCTTTGTGGCCTGCAATGGCCGGCGCGTGGATGGCGACAAACGCTACTGGCGGCTGAACCAGTTCCTGCTGCCGTTCTTCACCATGATCCCGCCGCGCCCGGGTGACGCCCAGCTGGTGCGCATGTGGGTGCCCATGACCGACGAGCGCTGCTGGGTGATCTGCGTCAGCTGGCGCCCGGACGGCCCGCTGAACGAACAGGAGTTGGCGGCCTGGCGCAATGGCGAAAATTCGCATCGCAAGGTCATCCCCGGCACCAATACGCCTGTGGAGCGGCTGGACAACGACTACCTGATCGACCGCCAGGAGCAAAAGACCATTTCGTTCACCGGCATCAAGGGCATCCGCGCACAGGACGCGATGGTGACCGAGACCGCCGGCCCCATCGCGGACCGCACCCGCGAACACCTGGGCTCCAGCGACATGGCCGTGGTGGCCATGCGCCGCACGCTCATGGAGGGCGCGACGCAGTGCGCGGCCACCGGCCAGCCCCACCCTGCGGCCGCCCACCCCTGGCTGTACGACGTGCGCGCCGTGCAGGCTGTGCTGCCAGGCGAGCAGGACGTCGCCACTGCCGACGAATTCCTGGCACCCGCTCGGGCCAAGCCGCCGGCTGGCGTGCCGGCCGCCCCAACCGTTTGAGGAGCCCGCGCCATGCAAGCCATCTCCTCCATGGATGCGCACCCGGTGCTGGTGCACCCGCGCACCTACCGCCATATTGAGGTGCGCCCGCTGACCGGCGTGCTGGGCGCTGACATCGTGGGCGTGGACCTGCGCGAACCGCTCGCACCTGAAGTGTGGGGAGAAATCCGCGATGCCTTCGCCGACCACCAGGTCATCCTGTTTCCCAACCAGAAGCTGTCGCACGAACAGCACCTGGCCTTTGGCCGCGGCTTTGGCGAGGTGATCCGTCTGCCCCAGCTGCACAGCGTGGACGGCCACCCCGAGGTGCAGATCATCCGCCGCCTGGCCAGTGACACCGGCCGCGTGGTGGGCGAGAACTGGCATGCCGACAGCACCTACCTGGACGAGCCGCCCCTGGCCGTGGTGATGCGCGCAGTCGACGTGCCGGACTATGGCGGTGACACCGGCTTTCTGAGCATGTACGCCGCGTATGAGGCGCTGTCGCCTGCGTTCAAGACCCTGATTGCACCGCTGAACATCGTGCACAGCGCCACGCGAATTTTTGGCTCAGCCTACCTGGCGCAAGGCCGGCGGTACAACGCCGCCGGCGCCAAAACCGACCTGGACGTCGCGCTGGGCGACCGCGAAGTGGCGCACCCGCTGGTATGCACCCATGAGGTGAGCGGACGCAAGTTCCTGTACCTGAACAAGACCTACTCGCAGCGCATCGAAGGCCTCACCAATGAAGAAAGCGCGCCCATCATGGCGTTCCTGTACGAGCACTGCGCGCGGTTTGACTTCACCTGCCGCGCACGCTGGCACAACGACCAGATCCTGGTGTGGGACAACCGCTGCACCATGCACCGCGCGATTCCCGACTACACGGGACAAAACCGCCTCATGACCCGCGTCACCATCGCCGGCAAGCGGCCAGCGCGCTGACCCACATTCGAGCCCCCCACAACCACAGGAGACAACGACATGCACAACCCGCGATCCACACGCCGCCGCCTCACCCAGGGCCTGGCCATCGGCCTTTTGGGCGCGTTCACCGCCCTGCCCGCCCTGGCCGCCGACTTCCCGACCAAGCCGGTGACCCTGGTCGTGCCCTTCGCCGCCGGCGGCGGGCTGGACGTGACGGCCCGCATCATTGCCGAACGGCTGAAAGACGAACTCGGCCAGCCCGTGCTCATCCTGAACCGGCCCGGTGCCGGCAGCTCGGTGGGCGCGCGCGTGGTGGCGTCGGCCCCGGCCGACGGTCACACACTGTTCTTCACTTCGGGTTCGGCCTATGCGTTTGTGAACCAGCTGGTGCCCAACATGGAGCTGAAGCTGCAGGACTTTGCCCCCGTGGCCGCGGTGGCGTCCAACCCGGCGGTGATCGTGGCCAGTACCCGTGTGCCGGTAAAGTCGGTGGCCGAGCTGGCCGGCTACGCCAACCCGGCCGACATCAGCTTTTGCAGCACCGGCTCGGGTGGCCTGAACCATCTGCAGCTGGAGATGTTCCGCAGCGTGGTCAAGACGAAAACAGGCAAGGCCTACAACGTGACGCACGTGCCGTACAACGGCCTGGCGCCCGCGCTGACGGGCATTCGCGACGGCAGCGTGCAGGCCTGCATGCTGCCCTATACCGCGCTGGTGAAGAACCTCAACGGCAAGGACCTGCGTGTGCTGGCGGTACAGAGCAAGGCCCGCCTGCCCTGGTTGCCCGACGTGCCCACCACGGGCCAGCAGGGCTACCCCGAGATGGATGGCAACGACTCCTTCGTCAATATTGCCGCGCCCAAAGGCACGCCTGAGGCCGTGATTGCCCGGCTCGAAGGCGCGGTGCAAAAGACAATGCAGGACGCCGGCGTGCGCAAGAAGCTGGAAGAGCTGGAAGTGCAGACCTTGTTCATGGGCAGCCGCGAGACGCAGAAATGGCTGGAGGACGAGGTGCGCAAGTTCACCACCATCATCCGCGACGCGGGGCTGACGACCAAGTGATGTCTGCTGTGAGCGATGCGTCCACCCGGCAAGTCCGAGTCAAGGCCATGCGGTACGAAGCAGATGGCGTGTGCAGTGTGGAGCTCGCGCCGCTGGCGCCGGATGATGCGCTGGCCCCCTTCACAGCCGGCGCGCACATCGACCTGCACCTGCCCGGCGGGCCGGTGCGCAGCTACTCGCTGCTGAACGGCCAGGGCGACGAATCGCGCTACGTGATCGGTGTGCACCTGCACCCGGCCAGCCGAGGCGGCTCGCGCCATGTGCACACCACCATGCGGCCCGGTGACACCATCACCATTGCCGGGCCGCGCAACCATTTCAGGCTTGCGGAAGACGCAGCGTGCTCTGTCTTCATCGCGGGCGGCATCGGCATCACGCCGCTACTGTCGATGATGCGCAGGCTCAACCAGTTGGGGCGGCCGTGGCAGTTGCACTACGCGGCGCGTACGCGGGCGCAGGCGGGGTTTCTGGACGAGGTGCGCCAACTGTCGGCCGGTGGCGCTGGGCAGGTCACGATCGCGCTGGACGGCGAGCCCGGCGGCACCATGCTGGACCTGGCGCAGATCGTGCGGCAGGCGCCGGCCGATGCACATCTGTACTGTTGCGGCCCGGCGGGCATGCTCGAAGCATTTGAGGCCGCCACCGCAGGCGTGCCGCCCGCACAGGTCCACACGGAATACTTCGCACCGCGTCAGAAATCAGACACGACCGGCGGGTTTGAGGTGCGCTGCGCCCGGTCCGCCAGAAGCGCCCAGGTGCGCCCCGGCCAGACTGTGCTTCACGCCCTGCTGGACCTCGGTGTGCAGGTGCCCTATGCCTGTGAAGAAGGCATCTGCGGCACCTGCGAGGTGCCAGTCCTGCAGGGCGAACCCGAGCACCGCGACAGCGTGCTGACGCAGCAGGAAAAGGACGCGGGCAAGACCATGATGGTGTGCTGCTCCGGCGCCAAGGGGGGGCTGCTGGTGCTGGACATCTGACGCGTGGCGTCACCACGCGGCATCCGCAAACGCCCCCGCCAGAAAATTCACCAGCGCGCGCACCTTGGGCAGCACAAATTTGCGGCTGGGGTACACGGCGTAGATGCCCAGCTCCACGGCCTGCCAGGCCGGCAGCACCTGCACCAGGCGCCCGTCGGCCAGCTCGTCGGCAATCAAAAAGGTCGGCTGCAGGTCGATGCCCGCGCCGCGCACGGCGGCGGCCACGCTGGTGTCGCCGTTGTTGGTCCACAGGCGCGGCTTGATCTTCACCGTCACAGGCCCGTCGGGCCCCTGCAGCAGCCACTGGCCCGGTGTGGACAGCAGGCTGTAACCGATCACGTCGTGCGCGGCCAGGTCGTCGGGGTGGCGGGGCGTGCCGCGCCGGCGCAGGTACGAGGGTGCTGCGCACAGCACCAGCCGCGTGGCCGCCAGCTTGCGCGAGACCAGCGATGAATCGGGCAGCCGGGCAATGCGCACGGCCAGGTCAAAGCCCTCGTCGACCAGGTCCACCACGCGGTCGGCCAGGTGCACGTCCAGCGTCAGGCGCGGGTGCATGGCCAGGAAATCGCTCCACAGCGGCGCCAGGTGTTTGGTGGCAAAACTCACGGGCACGCTCACCTTCAGCAGGCCGCTGGCGCTGGCCGCGCGCGTGGACAGCTCGGCTTCTGATTCTTCAATGCTGGCCAGGATGTCGCGGCAACGCGAAAGGAACACTTCGCCTTCTTGCGTGAGCGACAGCTTGCGGGTGGTGCGTTGCATCAGCCGCACGCCCAGGCGCTGCTCCAGGTCCGACACATGGCGCGAGACGGCGGCTTTTGACATGCCCAGCATGTCGGCAGCGCCCACAAAGCTGCCCGCGTCAACCACGCCGGCAAACACACGCATTTCCTGGAATTTGTCCATTGTTCCGATATTCTGAACTATATGTCAATCAATTGACTATTTATCTATTCAAAAGACATCAATAAAGTTCATCCATGCCCGCAGACCGGGTTAACCAACCACTCAAAGGAAACGACATGAAGGTTCTCGTCATTGGCGCCGGCAACATGGGCGCAGGCTTCGTCAAACAACTGGCCGCCGCCGGCCACCAGGTCAGCGTGACCGCACGCGACATCGCCAAGGCCCAGGCCGTGGCCCAGCAATTCGGCGCCAAC
>JBEIPU010000121.1:0-12820 GCA_040376925.1 Caenimonas sp.
AAGCCCGTGTACTGGTGCTTTGACTGCGGCAGCTCGCTGGCCGAGTTTGAAATCGAATACGCCGACAAGAAGAGCACCACGCTGGACGTGGGCTTCAAGTGCGCCGAGCCCGCCAGACTGGCAGCAGCCTTCGGCCTGGATGCATTGACCAAGGATGCGTTCGCCGTCATCTGGACCACCACCGCATGGACCATCCCCGCCAACCAGGCGCTGAACCTCAACCCCGAAATCGTCTATGCGCTGGTGGACACGCCCCGCGGCCTGCTGGTGCTGGCCGAAACGCTGGTCGACAAATGCCTGGAACGCTACGGGCTGACAGGCAGCGTGCTGGCCACGGCCAAAGGCGAGAAGCTCAACCTCATCAACTTCATGCACCCGCTGCACGATGTGGATGCGGGTTTCAAACGCTTCAGCCCCGTGTACCTGGCTGACTACGCCACGGCCGACGACGGCACGGGTATCGTGCACTCGTCGCCCGCCTACGGCCTGGACGACTTCAACAGCTGCGTGGCCAATGGCATCGCGTATGACGACATCCTCAACCCCGTGCAGGGCAACGGCAGCTATGCGCCGGACTTCCCGTTGTTCGGCGAGCTGAACATCTGGAAGGCCGTGCCCCAGATCATCGAGGCGCTGCGCAATGCCGGGCGCCTGTTTGCCACGCACGACATCACCCACAGCTACCCGCACTGCTGGCGCCACAAGACGCCGGTGATCTACCGCGCCGCGGCCCAGTGGTTCATCCGCATGGACGAAGGCGAAGGCGTCTTCACCAAAGACAAGGCGCCCAAGACGCTGCGCCAGCTGGCGCTGGACGCGATCGAGGAAACCAGCTTCTACCCCGAGAACGGCAAAGCACGCCTGCGCGACATGATCGCCGGGCGGCCCGACTGGTGCATCAGCCGCCAGCGCAGCTGGGGCGTGCCGCTGCCGCTGTTCCTGCACAAGGACTCAGGCGAGTTGCACCCGCGCACACCCGAAATCCTGGACCTGGCCGCTGCCATCGTGCAGCAAGGCGGCATCGAGGCCTGGAGCAAGGCCACGCCCGAAGAGATCCTGGCCCAGGTGGGCAGCGCGGCGGATGCTGCCAGCTACACCAAGAGCAGCGACATCCTGGAGGTGTGGTTCGACTCCGGCACCACGCACACCACAGTGCTCAAGGGCTCGCACCCCGGCGCCGGTCATGACAGTGGGCCCGAGGCCGACCTGTACCTGGAAGGCCACGACCAGCACCGCGGCTGGTTCCACAGCTCGCTGCTGACGGCCTGCGCCATGTACGGCCGCGCGCCCTACAAGGGCCTTTTGACCCACGGCTTCACCGTGGACAGCCAGGGCCGCAAGATGAGCAAGTCGCTGGGCAACGGCGTGGACCCGCAGGAAACCAGCAAGAAGCTGGGCGCGGAAATCATCCGCCTGTGGGTGGCGGCGTCGGACTACTCAGGCGACATCGCGGGCGACGACAAGATCCTGGCCCGCGTGGTGGACGCCTACCGGCGCATCCGCAACACGCTGCGCTTCCTGCTGGCCAACATCAGCGACTTTGACCCGGCGAAGGACGCCGTGCCGCTGGACCAGCTGCTGGAAATCGACCGCTATGCGCTGGGCCGTGCGGCGCAGTTCCAGGCCGAGGTGCTGGCCCACTTTGAGGTGTATGAGTTCCACCCCGTGGTGGCCAAGCTGCAGCTGTACTGCAGCGAGGACCTGGGCGGCTTTTACCTGGACATCCTCAAAGACCGGCTGTACACCACCGCCCCCAAATCGCTGGCGCGGCGCAGCGCGCAGACCGCGCTGTGGCACATCACCCACGCCATGCTGCGCTGGATGGCGCCGTTCCTGAGCTTCACGGCCGAAGAGGCCTGGAAAGTGTTTGGCACGTCGGAGTCGATCTTCCTGGAGACCTATGCGCAGCTGCCGGCGGCCGATGAGGCGCTGCTGGCCAAGTGGGCGCGCATCCGCGACATACGCGACCAGGTCAACAAGGACATCGAAGCCCTGCGCGCCGACGGCAAGGTGGGCTCGTCCCTGCAGGCCAACCTGGTGCTGGGTGCCACCGACGCCGACCGTGCGCTGCTGGCCAGCCTGGGTGATGACCTGAAGTTCGTGTTCATCACCTCGGCCATCGAGCTGGCCGCGGCCGATGCCACGGCGGCGCAGGTCAGCGCCGCCACCGCCGCCAAGTGCGAGCGCTGCTGGCACTACCGCGACGACGTGGGCCACGACGCCGCCCACCCCACCATTTGCGGTCGCTGCACCAGCAACCTGTACGGCGCCGGCGAAGTCCGGAAGTTCGCCTGATGGCCAAGACCACCTTCACACGCACAGGCGGTGCCAGCCTGCTGCCCTGGCTGGCCCTGGCACTCATCATCCTGATCGCCGACCAGTTCACCAAGGTGCTGATCCTGGGCTATTACAAGCTGGGTGACAGCACCTACGTCGCGAGCTTCTTCAACGTCGTGCGGGTGCACAACACCGGCGCGGCGTTTTCGTTCCTGGCGTCGGCCTCTGGCTGGCAGCGCTGGTTCTTCACCGGCATCGGCGTGGCCGCGGCGCTGTTCATTGTGTGGATGCTGCGTGCTCACCCGGGCCAGCGCCTGTTCTCGTTCGCGCTGGCCTGCATCCTGGGCGGCGCCGTCGGCAATGTGGTGGACAGGCTGTTGCACGGCTATGTGGTGGACTTCCTGGACTTTCACTGGGCGGGCTGGCACTTCCCGGCGTTCAACCTGGCGGACGCCGCCATTTCGGCAGGTGCGGCCTGCCTGATCCTGGACGAGCTGCTGCGGGTGCGGCGTTCACGGTAACCGCGACGTAATTGCTGCGCCGCAGCAGGCGTATCATCGGTTGCTTCAAGCATGAAGCATTTGTTGAACCTTTTGGCAGCGATCGCGCTGCTTGTCTGGGGCACCCACCTCGTCCGTACCGGCATCCTGCGGGTGTTTGGCGCCAACCTGCGCAACGTTCTGGCGCACAGCATCAGCAACCGCTACACGGCCGCCCTTTCTGGCATCGGCGTCACGGCCCTGGTGCAGTCCAGCACCGCCACCGCGCTCATCGTTTCTTCGTTTGTCGGCCAGGGTCTGGTCACATTGCCGCTGGCGCTGGCTGTGATGCTGGGCGCCGATGTGGGCACCAGCCTGATGGCGGTGGTGTTCTCGTTCGACCTGTCCTGGCTGTCGCCGCTGTTCATCTTTGCTGGCGTGGTGCTGTTCATTTCGCGCCAGAGCACCAATGTGGGTCGCTTCGGCCGTATCCTGATCGGCCTGGGCCTGATGCTGCTGGCGCTGCGCCTGGTCACCGCCTCCACCGAGGTGCTGACGCAGGCGCCCGCCGTCAAGGCGCTGCTGGCGTCGCTGGCCAGCGACCTGCTGCTGGAAATCACGGTAGGTGCAGTGCTGGCCGTGGTGTCGTATTCCAGCCTGGCCATCGTGCTGCTCACGGCCACGCTGGCGGCGTCGGGTGTGATCCCGCTGGATGTGGCGCTGGGCCTGGTGCTGGGGGCCAACCTGGGCAGCGGCCTGCTGGCCGTGCTGACCACCGCCCGGTCTGCCGTCGAGGTGCGCCAGGTACCCATGGGCAATTTCGTGTTCAAGGCGCTGGGCGTGCTGATTGCCGCGCCGCTGCTGGGCCTGTGGATGCGCCATGTGCGGCCCTACCTGGGCGATCCAGCCACGGTGGTGGTGCTGTTCCACCTGACGTTCAACCTGCTGGTGGGCGTGGTGTTCATCGGCGTGACGCAGGTGGTGGCCGGCTGGGTGCAGAAATGGCTGCCCAAGCCCGAGAAAACCCTGGCCTCGGGCCGCCCTCACCATCTGGACCCTTCTGCCCTGAGCACTCCGTCGCTGGCCATTTCATGCGCGGCGCGCGAGGCCCTGCACCAGGCCGACATTGTGGAGACCATGATGCTGGGCATGCTCAAGGTGATCAAGAACAACGACCTTCAGCTGGCCGAGGACCTGCGCAAGCTGGACGACACCGTGGACGAGCTGTACTCGGCCATCAAGTACTACCTGACCAAGATCTCGCGCGAGGCTCTGGGCGAGGAGGAAAGCCGGCGCTGGACGGACATCATCAGCTTCACCATCAACATGGAGCAGATCGGCGACATCATCGAGCGCGTGCTGATCGACATCGAGGACAAGAAGATCAAGAAGGGCCGCAGCTTCTCCGAGGCGGGCATGGCTGAGATCTGCGAGCTGCATGCGCGCCTGGTGGACAACCTGCGCCTGGGCATGAGCGTGTTCCTGAATGGCACGGTGCGCGACGCACAGAAGCTGCTGGAGGAAAAGGCGCGCTTTCGCGACCTGGAGCGTGAATACGCCACCACCCACCTGGGCCGGCTGTCAGACAACACGGTTCAGAGCATCGAGACCAGCTCGCTGCACATCGACCTGATCAGCGACTTGAAGCGGATCAACTCCCACATCTGCTCCATCGCCTACCCGATCCTGGATTCCGCCGGCGCCCTGGCGCCCAACCGGTTGCGCCAGCCGGTGCTGCCCGCGGGCGAGTAAGCCGCGCGGCGCTGCCTCAGCCGGGAGCGCTTTCGCGCCGCCCGCGCTCCTGGATGCAGTATTCCAGCAGGGCATCGATTTCAGTGGATTTGTCAAACACCGCATCTGCGCCCAGCTGGGCGCAGCGCCAGCGCACGTCGTTGGTGGCATGGTTGCTCAACACCACCATCTTCTGCTCGGGTTTGCGGTAGCGGCAGGCCTCCAGGATGTTCAGCCCGCTGCCTTCGCGCAGGAACAGGTCCACGATGGCCAGATCCCAGAAATCGTCGTTACGGGCCAGCCATTCGCGGCCCTCGTGCTCTGTTTCGGCGATGCCTACGGGCTCGACCAGAGCCAGCTCCTGCAGGGTCTCTATCAGGTTCTGCCGGATGGTGGCGCTGTCTTCAACGATATACGCTCTGAACTTCATGTGTTTCTCCTGCCCGCGCAGCCTGGTGGGCTTTGCGGGGTGATTGACTGTTGAAGTTACTTTAGGGCGCGCGCCGGGTTGCGGGTGAAAGCAGTTGTGCCACACGCCTGTAGGAACAGGGCTAAAGCCCCATGGCGCAAAGGACGAGGGCCGCCTCCAGCGTAAATTCGTTCCGGTGCAGCTTTTCGTGCAGTTCGGCGCCGCCCATCAGGCGGAACTCATCCACCTCGCCGTCCTGGTTCACGGGCTGCACGCCGTCGGGGACAGTGCAGCGGTACCAGTCCACATGCTCCACGGTGTAGCCGCCCGCAGCGCCACCGCCGCCCGACGGCCGGCGGATGGCCACGCGCCCGCCGTAGCGCAAGTCCCGCAGCTGGGCCAGCGCAAGCCCCGCCTCTTCGAGGGTTTCGCGGGCCAGCGCCGCCTGCAGGGTGTCAGCCGCGGGCACCATGCCGCCCATCAGCGTGTCCCACAGGCCCGGGTCGTTGGGTTTGTCCAGCGCGCGCCGCTGGACCCAGTGACGCCCGTCCGGGCTGCAGCCCGCCAGGTGCACCGCATGGGTGGCAATGCCCAGCGCCCGCACGGCAGCACGCTCGACGGTGCCCAGCAGCACCCCCTGCGCGTCGGTTACACCCAGTTGCTCATGGCGCCATGCCCCGGCCACGCCGATGTCGCGCAATGCCAACGCCACCTGTGCCAGCGCCGGCGTCACCGGGCCCAGCAGCCGCCAGCCGGCGTCGCCCGGGGCAGCCTGGAACACCGCCGCCACGCGGCCCGCCAGGGCCTGGGCGATGGCGGGCTCGATGGAGCCGATGCATGACCCCCCGGCCCACAGGGGCTGGCGCGGTGCCTCGGGCGGCTGGTCGGCCCGCGCCTGCAGGCCGGCGAGCCAATCCGCATCGGGCGCCCGGCTGGTCACAGCGTGAGGATGGTCGAGCCCGTGGTCTTGCGTGCTTCCAGGTCGCGGTGCGCCTGCTGCACGTTGGCCAGCGGGTAGCGCTGGTCAATGCGGATCTTGACCTGGCCGCTTTGCACCACGGCGAACAGGTCGTCGGCCATGGGCTGGGTGGTTTCGTGCGAGACGATGTGGCTGAACAGCGTCTGGCGCGTGACGTAGATCGAACCCAGCTTGGCCAGCATCCCCACGTCGAACGCAGGCGGCGCGCCCGACGAGGCGCCAAAGCTGGCCATCAGCCCGAACGGGCGCAGGCACTGCAGCGATTTGTCCCAGGTGTCCTTGCCCACCGAGTCATACACCACCTTGACACCCTTGCCGCCGGTGATCTCCTTGACCCGCGCGGCGAAATCTTCGGTGGCGTAATTGATGACGTGCGCCGCGCCGTGCTCCCTGGCCAGCGCGCATTTGGCGTCCGAGCCGGCGGTGCCGATCAGTTGCAGGCCCAGCGCACGTGCCCACTGGCAGGCGATCAGGCCCACGCCGCCCGCGGCCGCGTGGAACAGCACAAAGTCACCGGCCTGCAGGCCCTCGACCGGCAGCGTCTTGCGCAGCAGGTATTGCGCCGTCAGGCCCTTGAGCATCATGGCCGCCGCCGTCTCGAAGCTGATGGCATCGGGCAGCTTGACCACGCATTTGGCCGGCATGACGCGCGCCTCGCAGTACGCGCCCGGGGGCTGGCTGGCGTATGCCGCACGGTCCCCGGCCTTCAGGTGCGCGACGCCCGCGCCCACGGCCTCGATGATGCCCGCGCCTTCCATGCCGATGGTGGCCGGCATGGCCAGCGGGTAGGCGCCAGTGCGGTGGTAGACGTCGATGAAGTTCAGGCCGATCGCGTGGTGGCGGATGCGCACCTCACCGGGACCCGGGTCCCCCACGGTGACGTCAACGAGCTTGAGCTGCTCGGGGCCCCCATGCTGGGCGATCTGGACGGCTTTGGTCATATTCTGGTTCCTCGGTGAAGTTGGCGTGAATGCTGCCATGAAACTGCAAGCCTTGCCGGGCCTGACTTATTGCCAAAACCCGTACAGTCAGACGCAGCCATGAACCAACAACGCCTGACCCCCGCCACCGCCGCACTGCTGGTGATCCCGCCGCTGCTGTGGGCTGGCAACGCCGTCGTGGGCCGGCTGGCCAGCGGCCTGGTGCCGCCCATCACCCTGAACTTCCTGCGCTGGGCGCTGGCCTTTGCGCTGCTGTTGCCGCTGGCCGCCTGGGTGCTGCGCCGCGGCAGCGGCCTGTGGAGCCACTGGCGCCGTTACGCCCTGCTCGGGCTGCTGGGCGTGGGCTGCTACAACGCCCTGCAATACCTGGCACTCAAAACATCCACGCCCATCAATGTGACGCTGGTGGCGGCCAGCACGCCCGTCTTCATGCTGGCCATAGGCGCGCTGTTTTTCGCCCAGGCGGTGTCGCGCCGCCAGATGCTGGGTGCCGCGATGTCCATTGCCGGCGTGCTGCTGGTGCTGTGCCGCGGCCAGTGGGACTTGCTGATGCAGGTGCGCCTGGTGCCCGGCGATTTGTATGTGCTGCTGGCCACTGCCGCCTGGGCGTTTTACAGCTGGCTGCTGACGCGGCCTGGCGACCCGCCGGCCATCCGCAATGACTGGGCCGCCTTTCTCATGGCGCAGGTCGTGCCCGGGCTTGCGTGGTCCGGGTTGTTTGCAGCGGGTGAATGGGCGGTGACGGACGCGCACATCGTGTGGGGCTGGCCGGTGGCGGCCACCTTGCTGTACGTGGCCGTGGGCCCCGCCATCCTGGCGTATCGCTGCTGGGGCATCGGCGTGCAGCGCGTGGGGCCCAGCGTGGCGGGCTTCTTCTCCAACCTCACGCCTCTGTTCGCCGCGTTGATGTCCACCGTGATGCTGGGCGAGGCACCGCACCTGTACCACGGCATGGCGTTTGCGCTGATCGTGGGCGGGATTGTGGTGTCGTCGCGGCGGGCTTGAGAATTTGCCCGCGTTACTCCTGGACCCGCCACAAACCTAGAACGTCCCCGGGTATGACCCACCATCCGTCAGGATGTTCTGCCCCGTGATGTACCCCGCCTGCGCACTGCACAGGAAGGCACAGGCCGCGCCGAATTCGGCCGGCGTGCCCAGGCGTTGCGCCGGGATCTGCGCTTCCTGGGTCTTGCGGATTTCCTCCACCGTCTTGCCCGTGCGCTTGGCGGCGGCGGCATTCGTCACGGCGATGCGGTCGGTGTCGAACTTGCCGGGCAGCAGGTTGTTCAGCGTCACGTTGCGGCCCGCCAGGCGGCTTTGGCGCGCCACACCGGCCACAAAGCCGGTCAGGCCGCTGCGCGCGCCGTTGGACAGGCCCAGGATGTCGATCGGTGCCTTCACGGCGCCCGAGGTGATGTTCACGATGCGTCCGAAGCCGCGCTCGGCCATGCCGTCCACCGTGGCCTTGATGAGCTCGATGGGCGTGAGCATGTTGGCATCGATGGCCTTGATCCAGGCGTCGCGGTCCCAGTCGCGAAAGTCGCCGGGCGGCGGGCCGCCGGCATTGGTGACGACGATGTCAAAGTCGCTGCGCCGCGCAAACACGGCGGCGCGGCCTTCGGCGGTGGTGATGTCGGCCGCCACATACTGCACCACGGCCGCGGCAGGCTTGGCCGGATCGGCCAGCAGCGCGTCGGCCGCTGCCTTCAGGGCGTCGGCGCCACGCGCGACCAGCAGCACATGCGTGCCTTCGCGCGACAGGGCCTGCGCGCAGCCCAGGCCCAGACCCTTGCTCGCGCCGCAGACCAGCGCCCATTTGCCCGCAATACCCAAATCCATAACAATCTCCGCTTTCTGGTTCCGACAAAAAGATCGATTCACATGATACGGGCAGGGCATCTCTCATCGCGGCGCACGGGGTATTGCATGGCGCTGCTGGCCGCACTGGCCGCCACCGGTGCGCAGGCGCAGGCACAGCCCGGCGGCGGCAATGCCGTGACCGGCGCCTTGCGCGGCATCACCAGCCTGTTCAACCGCGGCGCTGCGGGCAGCCCCGCCACCTTGCCCACCTCCACCATCGGCATCCGCGGGCTGGGCGCGGAAGACCTGGCCAACGCCCAGCCCAACCCCGCCGCCGTGAGCCAGATGGAATCACTGCGGCTGGACGAAGCCCAGGCGCGCAGCTTCGCTGCTGAAGCCGCGCTCGCGCCCGTCACGGTTGCGCCGCTGCCGGCTCCTGCCAGGGCGCCGGGCGCAGGTGGCACGGAGACGGCGCCATGAAAGCACACACCCTCTGCGCGCTCGCGCTGTGCACGGCAGCCAGCACGGCGCAGGCGCAAAGCCCCGACGCCACGCGCGCGCTGAACCTGCTCAATTCATTGATGCGCCCCGCCGCCCCGGCCGCCGCCACCGCGCCCGCAGCAGCGCTGCAGGCCGCCCCGGCAGTGGGCCGGGCCACAGACATGCTGCAGCTGCTGCAGCAGTCGCTGGACCAGATCGACGAGCCGCGTGAAATCGAAATTGGCCGCCAGCTGGCCGCCGTGCTGCTGGGCAGCAAGCCGCTGTATGCCGACATGAAAGTGCAGCGCTACCTGAACCAGCTGGGCCGCTGGATCAGCCTGCAGTCCACCCGGCCGCAGCTGCCCTGGAGCTTTGCGGTGCTGGATGACCCCGGCTACAACGCGTTCGCGGCGCCGGGCGGCTATGTGTTCGTCACGCGCGGCCTGCTCGAACGCGTGGGCAGCGAGGCCGAGCTGGCCGGCATCCTGGCGCACGAGATCATCCACGTGACAGGGCGCCACCACCTGAAGGCCCTTCAGGCCAAGGCCCGCGCCGGGCTTCTCACGCAGGCCGTGAGCTCGCAGCTGAACAACAACCTGGGCGGCGCGGTGTCGGCGCAGCTGCTGGCGCTGGGGCGCAACCTGTACGCCAGCGGGCTGGACCAGGGCGATGAGTTTGACGCCGACCGCAACGGCGTGGCGCTGGCCGCCCGTGCGGGGTTTGACCCGTATGGCCTGGTCACGGCGCTGCAGCAGCTGCGCACCGCCACGCCGGACGACCCGCTGTTTGCACTGTCGCTCAGCACTCACCCGCCCGCGCAGCAGCGCCTGGACCAGCTCACCCAGGCCATGGGCGACCGGCTGGCGGGCCTGGGCGGCAAGCCGCCGGTGCCGCTGGCGCAGAGGCTCGCGCGCTGAGCGCGGGCACAGGCTACCGTCCCGAGCGCGTGAACACAAAAATCCCGGCAATCACCAGCGCCGAGCCGGCAGCCACCCAGCCTGTGAACGGCTCGCCCAGGATCAGCACGCCCATGACGATGGTGGACATCGGCCCCACCATGCCGGTCTGCGCTGCCAGCGACGAGCCGATGCGCTCGATCGCCATCATGACCAGCAGCACCGGCACGGCCGTGCACAGGGTGGCGTTCAGCACCGACAGCCACAGCACCTGCGGCGCCACCGCCAGCGCCACGTCCAGCGGGCGCAGCAGCGCAAACTGGGCCAGGCAGCACAGGCAGGCCACGGTGGTGGCCAGGCCCACCAGGCGCAACGACCCCAGCCGCTTGACCAGCTCGCCGCTGTACACCAGGTAGATGGCATAGGTCACCGCGCTGGTGAATATCAGCGCCGCACCCCAGGCGGCCTGGCTGCCCTGCAGCTCGATCTCATGGCCGAACACCAGCACCACGCCCAGGTAGCTGATGGCCATGCCCGCCACCTGGATGCGGGTGAAGCGCCGCTTGTACAGCACCCAGCCCAGCAGCATGACCAGCGTGGGGTTGAGGTACAGGATCAGCCGCTCGAACGAGGCGCTCACGTACTGCAGCCCCAGAAAATCCAGGAAGCTCGACAGGTAGTAACCCGTCACGCCCAGGCCCACCACGCCCAGCCAGTCCCGGCGGGTCAGCGGTTCGCGGCCCCGGCTGGCCCACCAGGCCATGACCGCAAAGATGGGCAGCGCAAACAGCATGCGGTACATGATGAGCGTGACTGCATCCACCCCGTACCGGTAGGCCAGCTTGACGATGATGGCCTTGCCGCTGAAGGCAATGGCGCCGGCGGCGGCCAGCGCCAGGCCGGTGGCCAGGCCTTTGCCGGGCGCCGGCGTCGCTTGGGACAGGCTCAATCGCGGAACACCCGGCTGTGCAGGCGCCGCAACGACCACCACACGCCCAGCACCACCACCGGGATGGCGCACGCCGCAGTGGACTCTGGGCTGAACGGCCAGCCCAGCGCCTGCGCGCCCTTGGCCAGGTAGCTGACCAGCCCGGCGATGTAGTACGTGATGGCCGCAACCGACAGGCCTTCCACCGTCGACTGCAGCTTGAGCTGCAGGCCCTGGCGGCGGTTCATGGCGCCCAGCAGGGCCTGGCTGCTTTGCTGCTGTTCGATCTCCACGCGCGTGCGCAGCAGGTTGCTGATGCGCGAGACGCGCTGGGACAGGGCGTCCTGGCGCCGGGTGGCCCACTGGCAGGTGCTGCGCGCGGGCGACAGGCGCCGGTCCATGAACTCACCAATGGTCTGCAGGCCCGACAGGCGCGACTCCGCAATGTCGGCAATGCGCCTGTCCACCAGCTCGAAGTACGCCGCACTGGCCGAAAAGCGCGAATGCGTGGACGCGTACTGGCTTTCCACCTGGCCGGCCAGCTTGGTCAGGCGGTCCAGCAGCTGGGGCTCGTCGTTGCTGGTGGCGGTGCGGATGGCGTCGGCCAGCGCGGCCAGCTCGCGCTCGGCATAGGCGAGCACGGCGGTGGCCTCGCGCGCCGCGGGCAGGCCCAGCAGCGCCGCCATGCGGTAGGTGTCGATCTCCAGCAGTTGCTGCACCAGGCGGCCCAGGCGCCGGGGCGTCATGCTGCCGGCCAGCAGCACCATGCGCGAATAGCCGTCGGCATGGACCGCAAAGTCGGTATAGACCTCGCCATGGCCGTCGGCCACGGTGGAGGCGACCAGCGTGTCCTCATGCAGCACATGCTTGACCAGCGACACCGTGTCCAGGCTCTGGGTGGGCAGCACCCACAGGTGCAGCCGCGCCAGGCACTGCCCGGGCAGGCCGGCCATCCAGGCCTGGGGCAGCACATCGGCGGCGGTGGCGGGCTCACGCTCGCCAAAGCCGTCGGCATCCATGGCACGGGTGAACGTCCAGGTCACGAATTCGGTGTGCAGCTCCCAGCGCAAGCGAAACGGCCCCAGGTCCATGCGCACATGGGTGGAGGTGACGTCGGGCAGCGGCAGGTGGTGCTCGCGCAGCAGCGCAGCCACATGGGCGCGGCTGGCGTCGCGCTCGGCGGCGTCGCACACCATCACGGTGTGCGAGATCGCCAGCGGCGCGGTCAGGGCCTCCGGCGGCCGCGCATGGATTTCGTTGTGCAGCGCCATCCGCTCGGGATGGGTTCGAAAGACGGTATTTGTCATGCTTTCCTCTGACCAGCCATTGTGCCAGCCGTCAGAAATGACAACGGCGCCCGAAGGCGCCGTATTCACAAGCCAGCGCCCGAAGGCGCCGCGTGAAGTCAGGGGTCGGGGGGGTCAATCCTCGACGAAAACGTCCTGCCGCTTGTTCTTGACCGCCGGCAACAGCACGATCACCAGCAGCAGCACCGCCGCGCCGAGCAGGCCGGCCGACAGCGGGCGGGTGACGAACACGCTCCAGTCGCCGCGCGACAGCAGCAGCGCGCGGCGCAGGTTTTCCTCCATCATGGGCCCCAGGATGAAGCCCAGCAGCAAGGGCGCAGGCTCCATGCCCAGCTTGATGAAGCCGTAGCCGATGATGCCGAACATCGCCACCATCCAGATGTCCCAGGTGTTGTTGTTCGTGGAGTACACGCCGATGGCGCAGAACAGCACGATGGCCGGGAACAGCCAGCGGTAGGGAATGGTCAGGAACTTGATCCAGATACCGATCAGCGGCAGGTTCAGGATGATCAGCATCAGGTTGCCCAGCCACATCGAGACGATCAGGCCCCAGAACAGCTGCGGGTTGCTGGTCATGACCTGCGGGCCCGGCT
>JBEIPU010000105.1:0-14178 GCA_040376925.1 Caenimonas sp.
CAGGGCCTCAAACGCATCGCGCAGCGCGTGGCCAGCTACACCGCCATCCTGGCGCGCGGCCTGGCCGCCCTGGGCCATGCGCCCAAGCAGGACAGTGCGTTTGACACGCTGGCGCTGCACACCGGCGCCGCCACGCAGGGCTTCATGGACCGCGCGGTGTCGCTGGGCGCCAACCTGCGCCGCTACTTTGGCGAATACATCACGCTGTCGCTGGACGAGACCACCACCCGCGCCGACGTGGAGCTGCTGTGGAAGATCTTTGCCAAAGACGGCCAGGCCCTGCCCTCGTTCGCCGAATCTGAAAAGGGCATTGAGCCCATGATCCCCACGGAGCTGCGCCGCACCAGTGCGTACCTCACACACCCGGTGTTCAACACGCACCACAGTGAGACCGGCATGCTGCGCTACATCCGCGCCTTGAGCGACAAGGACCTGGCGCTGGACCGCAGCATGATCCCGCTGGGCAGCTGCACCATGAAGCTCAACGCCACCAGCGAGATGATCCCCATCACCTGGCCCGAATTTGCCAACGTGCACCCGTTTGCCCCTGCCGGCCAGCTGCAGGGCTATGCGCAGCTGGACGCACAGCTGCGCGAATGGCTCTGCCAGGCCACAGGCTATGCCGGCATCAGCCTGCAGCCCAATGCGGGCAGCCAGGGCGAATACGCCGGCCTGCTGGTGATCAAGGCCTGGCACGCCAGCCGCGGCCAGGCCAACCGCAACATCTGCCTGATCCCGTCGTCGGCCCACGGCACCAACCCGGCCAGCGCGCAGATGGTGGGCATGCAGGTGGTGGTGACCAGGTGCGACGACAACGGCAACGTGGATATGGCCGACCTGCAGGCCCAGTGCGAAAAGCACAGCGCCAATCTGGCGGCGGTGATGATCACCTACCCCAGCACCCACGGCGTGTTTGAAACGCAGGTCAAGGAGCTGTGCGCGCTGGTACACCAGCATGGCGGGCGCGTGTATGTGGACGGCGCCAACATGAACGCCCTGGTGGGCGTGGCCGCGCCGGGCGAGTTCGGCGGCGACGTGAGCCACCTGAACCTGCACAAGACCTTCTGCATCCCGCACGGCGGCGGCGGTCCCGGCGTGGGGCCGGTGTGTGTGGTGGCGGATCTGGTTCCGTTTTTGCCCGGGCATGCCACGGGCGGTATCCCCGTGAACGGCGTGGGTGCCATTTCAGCGGCACCGCTGGGCAACGCAGCGGTGCTGCCCATCAGCTGGATGTACTGCCGCATGATGGGCGCCGAGGGCCTGCAGCAGGCCACCGAAGTGGCCATCCTTTCGGCCAACTACATCAGCGCACGCCTGAAGGACCATTACCCCACGCTGTACGCCAGCGACAACGGACATGTGGCGCATGAATGCATCCTGGACCTGCGCCCGCTGAAGGAAACCAGCGGCGTCACCGCCGAAGACGTGGCCAAACGGCTGATTGACTACGGCTTTCATGCGCCGACGCTGAGCTTCCCGGTGGCGGGCACGCTCATGGTGGAGCCGACCGAGAGCGAAACGCTGGAAGAGATCGACCGCTTCATTGACGCCATGATCGCCATCCGCGAGGAAATCCGCCGCGTGGAACAGGGTGAGTGGCCGCAGGACGACAACCCGCTCAAGCACGCACCGCACACGGCGCAGGCGCTGCTGGCAGACGATTGGGCGCATGCCTATTCGCGCCAGGTGGCCGCTGCCACGCTGAATGCAAAGCAGCACGCCAAATACTGGGCACCCGTGGGCCGGCTGGACAACGTGTACGGCGACCGCAACCTGTTTTGCAGCTGCGTGCCGGTATCGGACTACGCCTGAGCGCCCGCGCCATCAGTCCAGCGCCGCCAGCAGCGCGGCGTTGAACGCCGCGGGGCGCTCGTACTGCACCCAGTGACCCGCGCCGGGCACCACGGTCATGCCCCGAAAGTTGCGCGCGGCCTGCAGCCGCTCGCGCACCTCGTCCATCTGGCCCTGGTACAGCGCGTCGTGTTCACCATAGATCGCCCACACGGGGCATGGGGCCTGCTGCAGGGCACGCGCCAGCGCATCGGTGCGGGCCAGCGTGCGGCCCTTCATGCGGTCGCGCACCACGTTGGCCTTGTGCAGGGCCAGCGCCGCGTCGTCAATGGCCGCCGGGTCGTGCAGCATCAGCGCGGCCAGGTTGGCGCGGTGCACGGCGTCACGCCCAGCCTCATCACTCAGGTGCCGCCAGGGGCTCAGGTCCACCGGGCGGCGCGCGAACAGGCCCAGGCCCGGCGCGCCCACCACCACCAGCCGCGCCACCCGCGCCGGGAAGCGCTGCGCCCACAGGCCGGCGGTCATGCCGCCAAACGAAAAGCCCACCACATCCACCGCCGCGTCGCCCACGATCTGCGCGAGCCCCGCCTCCAGCGGTTCGGGCAGTGCGTCCGCGTCAGTGCCCTTGTCGGGCAGCGCTGAATCGCCAAAGCCTGGCAGGTCCGGCGCGATCACGCGGCGCCCGGCCTCCACCAGGGCCTCAATGTTGCGCAGCCAGTGCGTCCAGCTGCCGCTGCCGCCGTGCAGCAGCACCAGCGGCCGCCCGCTGCCCCAGGCATGCCAGACCATCTCGCCACTGCCGCAGGGCGTGACCAGCAGCTCGGCCTGCCAGCGCAGGCTGCCCAGCTCAGCCGCCTGCATCAGCCCGCCGCACCTGCGGCAATCTGGCGGATGGCCTGCTCAAACACCTCCACCGGCTGGCCGCCGGAGACCAGGTGTTTGTCGTTGAAGATGATGGCCGGCACCGAATGGATGCCGGCGCTGGTGTAGTACTGCTCCTGCGCGCGCACGTCGGCGGCATATTCATCGCCCGCCAGGATCTCGCGCGCACGCGCCGCATCCAGCCCGGCGCTTTGCGCGGCAGCTACCAGTACGTCGGGCGACGCCGGGCTTTCGCCGCGGCCGTGGTGGGCGACCAGCAGCGCCTTTTTCAGCGCATGCTGTTGGTCCGCGCCTTCCAGCCCCGCCCAGTGCAGCAGGCGGTGCGCGTCAAAGGTGTTCCAGATGCGGCCACGGCCTTCGCGGCGGAAGTCAAAGCCCACCGCCGCGCCACGTTCGCGGATGGTGTCGCGGATCTGTTCCTGCTGCGCGGGGGTGGATCCGTATTTTTGCGTCAGGTGCTCGGTGACGTCCTGGCCGTCCGGACCCATCTGCGGGTTCAGCTCGAAAGGCTGGAAGTGCAGCTCGGCCTGCACTTCGCCCTTCACCCGGTCCAGCGCCTGCTCCAGCGCGGCCAGGCCGATCGCGCACCAGGGGCACGACACGTCGGACACAAAATCAATCTTCAGGGGGGTTGCCATGGCATTGCCTTGCAGGAATTACAGGCTGCCAATGCTAGGGGCTTTTCGTGCCCCTTGCTTGGGGTCGCCCTCAACCTGCGCGTTGCGCCAGCAGGCTGCGCAGGTGCAACTCCATGCGCGTGGCGTCGGGTACCAGACCCGTGAATAGGCTGAAGGCGCCGATGGCCTGTCCGGCCGCCATCGTGCCGCCGTCCACCGTGGCACAACCGCGAGCGCGGGCCGCCTTCAGCAGCGCTGTGTCCAGTGGAAAGTAGACGATCTCTGACACCCACAGATGCGGGCGCAGCAGGGATTCGGCCAGCGGCAGGCCAGGCAGCTTGTCCATGCCCGTGGGCGTGGCGTGGATCAGCCCGGTGGCTGTGGCCATGGCCTGCGCCGGGTCGGCCGCTGCTTCGATGCGACCGCCATACAGCTGCCTGAGGCTTTGGCTCAGCGCCCGCGCGCGCGGCAGGTCGCTGTCCACAACCGTCAGCTGGCGCGCACCCAGGCGCTGCACCGCGTGGGCAATGGCAGAGCCCGCGCCGCCCGCGCCAAGCAGGACCACATGACTCACGTCAGGTTGCGGCAAGGTCCGCTGAAAACCCCACAGCCAGCCCGCACCGTCCGTGTTGTGCCCTACCAGACGGCCTGCGTGGTTGACCACGGTATTGACCGCGCCCATCGCGCGTGCTTCGTCTGACAGGTCGTCCAGCAGGGGAATCACCGCCTGCTTGCAGGGGTAGGTGATGTTGAGCCCGGCAAAACCCATGGTGCGCGCAGCCTTGATCAGCCCGGGCAATGCGTCCACCGTGCTGCCCGTGGTGTCCAGGTCAATCAGCTGGTAGTGCAGGCGCAATCCATGGTGGCGGGCCTCTTCCTCGTGCATGGCCGGCGTGAGTGAACGCTGGATGCCCGAGCCGATCAGGCCCACCAGCGAGCGCGCGGACGACGCATTCAATGCGCTCATATGTTGCCTCGTCCGGCGGCTACATGCCCGCCATCGCGGCCAGACCTGCAATCGCCAGCGGGTAGCCCTGCACGCCAAAGCCCGCCATCACGGCCTTGGCCGCCGGCGAAATGTAGCTGTGGTGGCGAAACGCCTCGCGTGCATGCACGTTGCTGATGTGCAGCTCGATCAGCGTGACGCCCGCACCCTTGATGGCGTCGTGCAGCGCCACGCTGGTGTGGGTGTAGGCGCCGGCGTTCAGCACCACGCCGGCCACCGTGCCCGCGGCCTGGTTGCGCCCGGCCTCCTGCAGCCAGTCCACCAGCATGCCTTCGTGGTTGGTCTGGCGAAAGTCCAGCTTGAGGCCGTGCACGGCGCAGGCGTCGGCGCAGAGCTTTTCAACATCGGCCAGGGTCTGCGCGCCGTACACGGCGGGCTCGCGCGTGCCCAGCAGGTTGAGGTTGGGACCATTCAGGATGACAGCGGTTTTCATGTGTTTCTAAGAAAGTCGTGAACAAGGTTGGCAAAGGCTGCGGGTTGTTCCACGGCGCTCATGCGCCCCGTGGGCAGGGTGCGCAGCTCGGCACCCGAAATGCTGCGGCACAACGCCTCGGCGGTGCTGGCCGAAATGGCGTCGTCCTGCGTGCCCGAGATGACCAGCGTGGGGCAGGCAATGAGCGAGTTGGTGCTGCCGAAGTCCACCTCCATCATGGCCTCGCAGCTGGCGGCATAGACCTGGGGGTCCATCGCGGACAGCTGCGCGCGCAGCGCAGCCACCTTGCCCGCGCCTTGCGGGTCGGCCATGAAGGCGGGGCTGAACCAGCGGTGCATGGCCTCATCGGCCACGGCATCCATGCCCCGGGCCAGCGCCAGCTGGACGCGCTGGGTCAGCCGGGTGCGGATGCTGTCGTCAAAGTAGGTTGCCGCGTTGGCCATGACGATGCTGCGCACCAGGTGCGGGTAACGCACGGCCAGCTGCTGGCCCGTCATGCCGCCCATGACCAGGCCAATGAAGGTCACCGGGCTGCTGCTGTGCGATTCGATCAGGCCCGCCGCATCGTCGGCGAAGATCTCCATGGAGTACGGCCCCCCCATGCCCGCCGAGCCGCCATGGCCGCGGTGGTCGTAGCGCAGCACGGTGTAGCGGCGCGCGAGCAGGTCGGCCACGCCGTCCCACATGGTCAGGTCGCAGCCCAGCGCGTGGCTCAATACGACCAGCGGGCCCTGGCCCTGTTTGACGAAATTCAGTTGCGGCATGAATCCTTTTTCCTACCTGTGTCACCTCTGCGCGCATTGTGCCGCGACTTTCACGCGATGCCCGCCAGAATGCAGTGCGCCCCATGAAAACACGCCACTTCGCCCAACTCGTCGCCATGTCGGCCCTGTGGGGCGCCTCGTTCCCGCTCATCCGCATCGCCAGCCCCGCGCTCGGGCCGTTCGGCCTGGCGGGCATCCGCTGCATTCTGGCGGCACTGGTGCTGGCTGCGTTGATGCGCATGCTGCGCAACCGCTGGCCCGCGCGTGCGGCCTGGCCTGCGCTCACGGCCACGGCGGTGCTGACCGTGGTGGCGCCGTTCGTGCTGTTCAACTGGGCCGGGCTCGTGCTGCCCGCGGGCTATTCGGCCGTGCTCAACGCCACGGCGCCGCTGTTCGGCATCCTGGGCGCCGCGGCCATGGGCGAAGAGCGTCTGACGGCGCGCCGCCTGGCCGGCTGCGCCTTGGGCTTTGCGGGCGTGGCGCTGCTGGTGCAGCTGGGCCCGGTGGCCGTCACCGGCACGGTGGTGCTGGCCGCGCTGGCCTGCACGGTGGCGGCCGCGGCCTATGGTTTTGGCGCCATCTTCATGAAGCGCGCCACGCTGGTCCATGAGCCGCTGCCTGCGTCGGCGGCCGTGCATGTGGCCGCCGCCGGCGTGCTGCTGCTGCCCATGGGCGCATCGGCACCCGCGATGGCATTCAGCCCCGGCGTGCTGCTGGCCGCCGGCACGCTGGGCTGCATCACCTCGGGCCTGATGTACTGGATCAGCATGCGGCTGATGCGCGAGATCACCGCCAGCGCGGCTACTTCGTCGGCGTTCATGATTCCGCTGTTCGGCGTGACCTGGGGCGGCCTGTTCCTGGGCGAGCCCATCACCGCCGGCATGCTGCCGGGCTGCCTGCTGGTGCTGGGCGCCACAGCGCTGATCACCGGCTTCAACCCGTTTCGCGGCGCGCCGCCCGAGCCCTGAAACACACTGCGTACTAATTGGCCAGGCCAGCCGGAGCCCAATAGGCTTGCGGAATTTGCGGCAGCAGCGCCTTTCGTTGCGTCTCAGGCGTCAGCTGCACTGCTTTCCTGAACGACTCCAGCGCCTTGTCCGGCCTTTTTTCTGTGATGTACATGTTGCCAAGCTGGGCATAGCCTTCGCCCCGGCTTGCAGGCCAGTCCTTCATGCGCAGGTCCATCGCCTTTCGCGCCAGATCGAAATCGCCGCCACGCCAGCCCAGAACGAATGCCGCGTTGACCAGGTCGTAGTCATAGGAGTTCTCGGCCAGCGCTTCGCGCGCCAGCATCAGAGCCTTCGGCTCCTGTCCGTTGCGACTGAGCAGGACGACCTCCAGTGAGCGTGCCGACAGGACGGCGGGCTGGACTTTTCTCGCGCGGCCAACGTATTCAATCGCCTTGTCCATGTTGCCCGTCAACGCATGGCCGCGCGCGATATTGGTCAGAATGACCACCACATAAGGCCGCGAAGACACCACGGTCTCCCAGACCCAGGTGGCGTTCTTCCAGTCACCCCACCTGGCCATTTCATCGGCCACCCTGGGCGTGAGCTTGCGGTAGTGCGGGTTGATGTCAATACCTTCCTTGACCAGGCGTACCGCGTCGGCCTTGTGCTGGGCCCAGGCGGGGTTTTGGTGGTCGCCCGACTGCGAAATCGCGAGTGCGATCTTGTAAGCCCTGACAAGCCGGCTCTCGCATTCAATGGCATGCTTGGCAATGTAGCCTGCCAACGCCAGGCAGGCAATGCTGGCCACTGCCAATCCTTGCGAGAACGCAGGTCGCCAGCTCAGGCGCATTGCAGTGGTGAAGCCCCGGTCCCCCCGCTGCGCATCCGACGCTGCGAGTATGGCCAGGCATATGGCGAACAATGCACAGGTACTGGCCAGGTGCCATGGAAAGCCGGCGTTGCTGACAATGAACAGCGCCAGCAGCGCGGTCAACGCAACGGCCCGCACCGGTGCCTCGGACCGGCCTTGCGCCGACGTATCGCATAAAGTCTGCCAGGTGGCCCTGAGCAAGTAAGCCATCAACAACAGCAGGAATATCCAGCCTGTCAGGCCATATTCGGCCAGAAGCTGAAGGAACTCGTTATGAACGTAGTCGTAGTCAGTTTCGAGAAGGGCACGCTCCGTTTGGTACAGCGGGACATTCACCTCCCATGCGCCGGCGCCTACGCCGGACAATGGCCGCGCCTGGATGATCCGGCTGGTGGCCCGCCACATCATCAAGCGCACACCCAGGGAGCCGTCGTCCACGGCGATGCTGGCTGTCCGCTTGAAGCCGCGCTCCAGCGCGGTCAGGCCCCGTCCATCAGCGCGATGCTCGTCGATGAGCCTGGCATTGCCGGTGGGGATCATCCCCAGGCCCACAACTGTTGCCAATAACAAGCCAATGGCCGTGATCCGCTTGAGGGCACTCCACTGATTGAACTCAAACTGGCGGCGATACAGGATGCCAACTAGCGGCAGAACCAGCAGCAACTGGATCCACATCGCCACCAAAGCACTGCGTGTGCCCGTCATCATGACCGTCACGATGACAAATGCCGACGTCAGCGCAAGCAGAGCAACCTGGCTTGTGCTGCGCGCGCGTGCCAGCAAAAGTGCACTGAAGGGAATGGTGCACACGGCAAACTCTGCATAGAAGTTCCGGTTGGCAAAGGTAGATGCAGGATTGGGCCCTTGGGGGATGTACCTGAGATCGATCCAGAACTGCAATGCCGCCCACACCCCGGCCAGTACAACGCCCCCATGAACACCCCATGCCAGAAGCATCGTTCTGTCACGCGTCAGGATGTTCAGACCCAGCCACAGCAGGACGCTGAAGATGAACCAGCGTATCGCCTCCACTGCGCCCAGGTAGGTGTGTGACCACGCCATGCTGCCCAAGGCATACACCATCAGCGCGAGTGGCAGCCACATCAGCGCATGCCAGCGCAGACTGTCCCGCCGGTCACGCTGTTGCCAGAAAAACACCAGGGCGGCGACCAGCACCCCAAGAGCCACGACGATCGACTTCAATGTATCGGGCACCATTTCATCGTGCGGAACGCCCACGGCAGGTGCAATCAACACTGTGAGCGCAAGAACCACGAGCGCCCGGTCCCAAAGGCCCGCTTCTTCTGGTGGCCGCGCATGGAACTGCTGCGCTTGGGCATTGCCGGGATCTGCCGGACTTGCGCTGGCTTTACCGGCCGGACTTTCCGGTGTGGTCCGCTTTTTCTTGGCCATGTCGTTGATAAAGGCTGATGCGTGTCAGGGCGGCAGACCGGGCCCCGCTCGATCCACGTTTGAAACCCGATGCCTGGTGTCTGACTATAACCATCGACAAAAGGGAGCTTGATATTCCATCTGCTTGCCGCCAAACGCTCGTACACACCTGCGAAACCATCAGACCGCGCCAGGCGCAGCGCCGGCGCAACACCGGCGCTTTGATTTTGATAGCGCTTCACATAGAATCCGCGCGGGCCCACGGCCAGAAAACACCTGAATGCGAACGTCCGTCCCTTCGTACTACGACATCCTGCAGGTTGCGCGCGACGCACCCGCGGGGGACATCCGCGTGGCGTACCGGCGCATGGCCCAGCGCTACCACCCCGACAAATCGCCCGACAACCGCTTTGCACCGCGCGTCATGGCCAACCTCAACAAGGCGTATGAGGTGCTGTCGGACCCGGCGCAGCGCGAGCAGCACGACCAGTGGATTGCCCGCAAGGAAGCACCCGCCGACCCGGCCCTGCGCCCCGCCGGCCGCCTGAGCCGCCCTGCCCCGCTACCCGAACTGCCAGCGCGCAGTTCCCGCTGGCCCTGGGTGCTGCTGTTTGGCACGATCTGCTGCGCCGTGGCGGCCGTGGGTACCGTGCTGTACAAGACCGAACTGAGCAGCAAACCGGTGCGCATGGCCGCCACCCCTGCCACGCCGCTGCGTTAGGCGTGCTCCAGCCGGTGCGTGCGCCACGCGCACAGCGTCGCCAGCACCGCCAGCACCGTGGCCACGCCGTACATCAGCTCAAAACCAAACCGTGACACGACGGCACCGCCGGCCAGCACACCGGCCACGCCACCGCAGCCGTAGCCGATGACGGTAAACAGCGCCTGCCCGCGCCCGCGCAGGCGCCCCGGGAAATGGTGACTCACCATGGCGATGCACGCCGTGTGGTGGCTGGCAAAGGTCAGCGCATGCAGCACCTGCGCCACGAACAGCGCCAGCAGCCAGTCGCCCAGGCCGCCGGTCAGCGCCATGCGCGCCGCGGTGGCCATGCCGCACACCACCAGCCAGCGCGTCATGCTCAGGGCGCCGATCAGCCGGCCCTGCGCAAAAAACCAGGCGATCTCCACCAGCACCGATACCGCCCACAGCGTGCCGATCATGGCCTTGCTGTACCCCAGTGAATCCAGGTACAGCGACAGAAATCCGTAGATCGAAAAATGCGCCATCACGTGAAACAGCAGCGCCGCAAAAAACCAGCGCACCACCGGCTGGCGCATGACCGGCCCAATCGGCTCCTTCACCGCATCAGCATGGGCGTGCTTTTCGCGCACGTCGGGCAGCCACCAGGTGCACAGCAGCACGCCGCCCAGCGTGACGGCCGTCCACGCGGGGAAGTCCTGCATGCCGTGGCCTTCAAACCAGGCCCCTGCCGCAAACACGGTGAGCATGAACCCGGCCGAGCCCCACAGGCGGATGCGCCCGTAGCGCCCCCAGTCGCCGGCCACCAGGTGGGCCATGGCGGCTTCGGTCAGCGACATCATGGAGCTGGTGTGGGTGAACAGCACCAGCAGCACGATGCCGATCCACCACGCGCCCAGGTTGAACCACAGCCCCACCGACGCCAGCAGCGCCACGGCCGCGCTGATGCGCAGCAGGCGCACGCGCTCGCCGGTGTGGTCGCTGAGTGCGCCCCAGGCATACGGCGCGAACACGCGCGTGAAGCTCTGCACCGAGGTCAGCAGGCTGATCACGACGATGGGCAGGCCCAGGTCTTTCAGCCACAGCGGCAGGTACGGGTTGAAGAACCCGATGTGGGCAAAGTAGGTGGCCGACAGCGCGGCAAACGGCACCAGCTGGCGGCGCTGGGCGGCGGCTTCAGTCACTTACAGGGTCACGAATGGCTTTAAAGAAACGACGCCTGCAGCACCGGCACGGGCGGGTTCACGTCGCCGTTCTGCGCGCGGTGGCGCAAGGCGTGCTCCATCAGCACCAGCGCCAGCATGGCCTCGGCGATCGGCGTGGCGCGTATGCCCACGCAGGGGTCGTGGCGGCCCTTGGTGATCACCTCGGTGGCCTCGCCCTTGACGTTGATGGTCTCGCGCGGGCTGATGATGGAGCTGGTGGGCTTGATGGCGATGGCCACGTCAATGTCCTGCCCCGTGCTGATGCCGCCCAGCACGCCGCCAGCGTTGTTGGTGCGAAAGCCCTGGGGCGACAGGGAATCGCCATGCGTGGTGCCGCGCTGGGTGACGCTGCCAAAGCCCGCGCCGATCTCCACGCCCTTGACGGCGTTGATGCCCATCATGGCGTACGCGATGTCGGCGTCCAGCTTGTCAAACAGCGGCTCGCCCAGGCCCACGGGCACGTTGCTGGCCGTGACGCGCACACGCGCCCCGCATGAATCGCCCGCCTTGCGCAGGCTGTCCATGTAGGCCTCCAGGTGGGTCACGTCGGCCATGGGGGCAAAGAACGGGTTGTTCGGCACATGGTCCCAGCTCTCGAACGGGATGGCGACCTCGCCGATCTGCGCCATGCAGCCGCGAAAGGTGGTGCCGTACTTTTCCTTGAGCCATTTCTTGGCCACCGCACCGGCCGCCACCATGGGCGCCGTCAGGCGGGCCGATGAACGCCCGCCGCCGCGCGGGTCGCGCAGGCCGTATTTCTGCAGGTAGGTGTAGTCGGCGTGGCCGGGGCGGAAGGTCTGCGCGATCTCTGAATAATCCTTGCTGCGCTGGTCGGTGTTGCGGATCAGCAGACAGATCGGGGTGCCGGTCGTCTTGCCCTCGTACACACCGCTGAGGATCTCGACCGCGTCGGGTTCGTTGCGCTGGGTCACGTGGCGGCTGGTGCCGGGGCGGCGCCGGTCCAGGTCGCCCTGGATGTCGGCCTCGCCCAGCGCCATGCCGGGCGGGCAACCGTCGATTACGCAGCCAATGGCCGGGCCGTGGGATTCACCAAAGTTGGTGACTGCGAATAGGGTGCCGAAGGTGTTGCCGCTCATGGGCCGCGATTATCCCAGACCGGTGCATGGCGCCCCTTTCTCGCGGGAACGCTTCATGCTTGGGTGCTGCACTGCAGCATCCATCCATACCGCAAGGAGAAGCCCCATGCTGGACCGTACCCAAACCAAGTTCTCGCACGTCAAGCCCGGCGATACCACCTTTGTATCAGGCGGCCTGCGTGATTTCTTTTTGTACCGCGACCTGGGCGTGGCCGAGGCCACCAACGGCAAGGTCGTTGCCCACCTGGTCAAGGCCAACATGGCACCGCAAACGGGCACGGGCTGGCACCGACATGAGGCGGACTTCCAGATCGTGATCATGACCAAGGGCTGGGCGAAGTTCATGTACGAAGACAAGGTGACGCTGGTGGAAGCCGGTGACGTGGTCCACCAGCGCCCGGGCATCCGCCATTACCTGTTCGACTACAGCCCCGATATGGAATACCTTGAAATCGTGAGCCCCGCGGATTTCAAGACCGTTGACGTGGAGCCCGTATGCGAGATACCTCCACCAACGCCCTGGAAGTGAAGCCAGTCCAGTGACACCGCGGAACCGGCTTCGCCGGGCCGCTGGTGTTGCCCCCCAGTGGGGGGAGGCGGCCAGAGGCCGCCTCGGGGGGCGTCCTAAAACTCGGCGTCGAGTTCGTCGATCTCGTCGGGCTCCTTCTTCGCTGCCGCCACCCATTCCTTCATGGCCGGCAAGTCCATGATGCGCTTGCAGTAGGCCACGCTCACCTTGTCCAGCGGCACGTCGTAGGTCAGGAATCGCGTGACCACCGGCGCGTACATCGCGTCGGCCAGCGTGGGTACCTTGCCGAACAGGAACGGCCCGCCGTAGGCCGCCAGGCATTCCTTCCAGATGGCCAGCACGCGGTCGATGTCGGCCTGCGCGCGCGACCAGACCTTGAAGCCGGGGAAATGGGCCTTGATGTTCATGGGCAGCGCGCCGCGCATGGCCGAAAAGCCCGAATGCATCTCGCCGCAGATCGCGCGGCAGTGCGCGCGCGCCTTGACGTCGGCGGGCAGCAGGCCGGCCTTGGGCTTGATCTCGTTCAGGTATTCGCCGATGGCCAGGCTGTCCCAGACCTTGACGTTGCCGTGCTGCAACGAAGGCACCAGCATGGACGGCGCCAGCAGCAGCATCTCGGCCTTCATGGCCGGGTCGTCCGGCGGGATCACCTTTTCGGTGAAATCCAGCCCTGCCAGCTTCGCCATAAGCCAGCCGCGCAGCGCCCACGCGCCGTAATTCTTGCTGCTGATGGTGAGGACGGGCTTGGCCATGCTGATCTCCGGTGTGCCCCGGGATTGAGCAAGTTGCGGGCCAGATCGGTGCATGGCGCGGTCCGCCCCCCCTTGGCCCACAACTTGCCTGCAAGCCCGGTACCGGGCCAAAAGCCCCTCCCGTCAGGAAGAACATGCTCTACCAGGCCTACCAAACCCAGTCCGACCTGATGTCCCCGCTGCGCCTGCTGGCCCAGCACAGTGGCGCCGCGCTGTGGCTGCGCCAGACCGAGGGTTCGGTGCTGCGCAAGATGGCCGCGGCCAGCGAGGTGTTTTCGCGCATGCGGCTCACCCATTCACGCCCGCCCTACTGCATTGATTCAGTGACCGTGGGCGAAGAAACCTTTGCCGTGACCGAGCAGAAGGTGCTGGCCCTGCCGTTTGGCACACTGCTGCGCTTTCACAAGGCCGCCGTCAGCGGCCAGCCGCCGGTGCTGCTGGTAGCGCCGCTGTCGGGCCACTTTGCCACGCTGCTGCGCGAGACGGTTCGCACGCTGCTGCAGGACCATGACGTGTACATCACCGACTGGCACAACGCCCGCGACGTGAGCCTGCGCCACGGCGCGTTCGGGCTGGACGACTACATCGACTACATGATGCAGTTCATGGCGGCCATTGGCCCCGGTGTGAACGTGGTGGCCGTGTGCCAGCCCTGCGTGGCCGCCCTGGCCGCCACCGCCCTGATGGCCGAGGACGACCACCCCGCCACCCCGCGCAGCCTCACGCTGATGGCCGGCCCGGTGGACTGCCGCGTGAACCCCACGGGCGTGAATGCGCTGGCCGTGAGCAAGCCGATCGACTGGTTCGAGAAAAACCTGATCAGCCATGTGCCGATGCCGCATGCCGGCTTCATGCGCCGCGTGTACCCGGGCTTTGTGCAGCTCAGCGCGTTCCTGTCGATGAACCTGGAGCGGCACAAGCAGCAGTTTCGCAACCTGTACCAGCATCTGGTGCAGGGCGAGGAAGAGCAGGCCAATGTGATCCGCGTGTTCTATGACGAATACCTGGCCGTGAACGACCTGCCGGCGGAGTTTTACCTGGAGACGGTGGAAAAGGTCTTCCAGACCTACGACCTGGCCCGCGGCGAGCTGATGTACCGCGGCCGCAAGGTCAACTGCGCCGCCATCCGCCGCACCGCGCTGCTGACGGTGGAAGGCGAGCGCGACGACATCTGCAGCGTGGGCCAGAC
>JBEIPU010000060.1:0-22015 GCA_040376925.1 Caenimonas sp.
ATCCACCCGCAGATCAGACACATCCAAGTTTTAGTTTCAGTCACAGCTTAAAGGGCCTTCGCATAGAATGCAACGATTGTATCGAGGCACTGCGACCGAGCCGCGCGCAAGCCGCCGCCCACCGCTGGATTCATGCCTATGACAAACCCCAATTCCCCCGCCCCGGCTGAGCCCACCGCTGACGACAGCAGTGACGATACCGGCGGCCCGGCCTGTGTGATGGTCTTCAACGCCAGCGACCCCAGCGGCGCGGGCGGGCTGTCGGCCGACGTGAGCGCGATCGCCTCGGTTGGCGCGCATGCGCTGCCCGTGGTGACCGGTGCCTATGCGCGTGACACCGCGGAGATATTCGAGCATTTCTCTTTCGACGAAGAGGCCGTGGCCGAGCAGGCCCGCACCATTCTTGAAGACGTGCCGGTGCAGGTCATCAAGGTCGGCTTTGCCGGCAACCCCGAGGTGCTGTCGGCCATTGCAGAGATCGCCGCCGACTACGCCGACCTGCCGCTGATCGCCTACATGCCCAACCTGTCGTGGTGGGACGAAAGCCAGATCGATTTGTATCTGGACGCGTTTCGCGAGCTGGTGCTGCCGCAAACCACCGTGTTGGTAGGAAACCACAGCACGCTGTGGCGCTGGCTGTTGCCTGACTGGAGCAGCGACCGCAGCCCCGGCGCGCGCGACATCGCCAAGGCCGCCTCCGAGTTCGGCGTGCCCTACACACTTGTAACAGGCATCCCCCTGCCCGACCAGTTCATCGACAACGTGCTGGCCACGCCCCAGGCCGTGCTGTGCAGCGAGAAGTTCGAACGCTTTGAAGCCGTGTTCTCCGGCGCGGGCGACACGCTGTCAGCGGCGCTGGCCGCCCTGATTGCCAGCGGCAGCGACCTGCCCGCCGCCGCGACCGAAGCGCTGAGCTACCTGGACCGCTGCCTGGACGGTGGCTTTCGCCCCGGCATGGGCAATGTGATACCTGACCGGCTGTTCTGGGCCCAGCCTGAATCCGATGACGAAGAAGACAGCTCCGATGACGGCCACCCCGGCCTGCACGGATTCGAAATGCCTGCCCACGATACCAAGCACTGACACCATGGACATGAACGAAACTTTGTTTGAGCGCGCGCGCCGCAGCATTCCTGGCGGTGTGAATTCACCTGTGCGCGCGTTTCGCGCGGTAGGCGGCACGCCGCGCTTTGTGCAGCGCGCGCAAGGCGCGTACTTCTGGGACGCCAACGACAAGCGCCACATCGACTACATCGGCTCCTGGGGCCCGATGATCCTCGGCCACGGCCACCCCGCCGTGGTGGAGGCGGTGCAAAAGGCCGTGCTCGACGGCTTTTCATTCGGCGCGCCGACCGAGCGCGAAGTAGAACTGGCCGAGGAAATCCTGACCCTGGTGCCTTCCATGGACATGGTGCGCCTGGTCAGCTCGGGCACCGAAGCTGCCATGAGCGCCATCCGCCTGGCGCGCGGCGCCACCGGGCGCAGCAAGCTCATCAAGTTTGAAGGCTGCTACCACGGCCACGCCGACGCGCTGCTGGTCAAGGCCGGCTCGGGCCTGGCCACCTTTGGCAACCCCACCAGTGCCGGCGTGCCGCCCGAAGTGGTGCAGCACACGCTGGTGCTCGAGTACAACAACGTCGCGCAACTGGAAGAAGCCTTTGCACTGCACGGGCCCGAACTGGCCTGCCTGATGATCGAGCCGATTGCTGGCAACATGAACTTCGTGCGCGCCAGCGTGCCCTTCATGCAGCGCTGCCGCGAGCTGTGCACGCAACATGGCGCGCTGCTGGTGTTTGACGAGGTCATGACCGGTTTTCGCGTGGCACTGGGCGGCGCACAGAGTGTGTACGCCAAGGCCATCCCCGGCTTCAAGCCTGACCTGACGGTGATGGGCAAGGTGATCGGCGGCGGCATGCCGCTGGCGGCCTTCGGCGGGCCCCGCGCCATCATGGAGCACCTGGCGCCGCTCGGGCCCGTGTACCAGGCCGGAACGCTGTCGGGCAACCCGGTGGCCACGGCCTGCGGCCTGGCGACGCTGCGTGAAATCCGCAAGCCGGGGTTCTTCGATGCGCTTTCAGCCCAAACACGTTCGCTGGTCGACGGCTTGTCTGCGGCCGCCAAAGCCGAAGGCGTTGCCTTCAGCGCCGACTGCCAGGGCGGCATGTTCGGCTTTTTCCTGCTGGACGCGTTGCCGCAGAACTACCCTGCCGTCATGAGGAGCGACGGCGCGAAGTTCAACACGCTGTTCCACGGTTTGCTGGACCGCGGCATCTACATCGCCCCGGCCTTGTATGAAGCTGGCTTTGTCAGCGCCGCGCACACCAACCAGGACATCCAAGACACCATCAGCGCAGCACGCGAGGTCTTCAAAGCAATCAAGACATAGACGGATCGCCGCTCCAGGGCCACCGCGGAACCGGCTCCGCCGGGCCGCTGGTGGTGCCCCCTGGGGGGAGGCGGCCGCCAGGCCGCTTCGGGGGGAATCGTTTAATGCCGGAAATGGCGCACGCCTGAGAAGACCATGGCCACGCCGCGTTCGTTCGCAGCGTCGATGACTTCCTGATCGCGCATCGATCCGCCTGGCTGGATCACACAGGTCGCACCGGCGTCCACCACCACATCCAGCCCGTCGCGGAACGGGAAGAACGCATCGCTGGCCACAGCGGTGCCGGCCAGCGTCAGCCCCGCATGGCCGGCCTTGATGCTGGCAATGCGGGCTGAATCCAGACGGCTCATCTGCCCCGCGCCCACGCCCATGGTCATGCCGCCCTTGCAGAAGACGATGGCGTTGGACTTGACGTACTTGGCGACCTTCCAGGCAAACAGCAGATCCTGCAGTTCTTCAGCCGTCGGCGCCTTCTTCGTCACCACCTTCAGGTCGGCCAGCGTCAGCTCCTTGTTGTCGGCCGTCTGCATCAGCAGGCCAGAACCCACCCGCTTGACGTCCATGAGGTTGCGCCCGTTGTCCCAGTCGGTGGCGCCCCCCTTGGGCAGGTCGATCTGCAGGATGCGCACGTTGGCCTTGGACTTGAACACCTCCAGCGCCTCGGAGGTGAAGGCCGGCGCCATCAACACTTCGACGAACTGCTTGCTGATCGCCTGCGCCGCCGCGCCGTCCAGCGTGCGGTTCAGCGCAATGATGCCGCCGAAGGCCGAGGTCGGGTCGGTCTTGAAGGCCTTGCTGTAGGCCTCCAGCGCGTGCGCACCCACGGCCACGCCGCACGGGTTGGCATGCTTGACGATCACACATGCCGCGGCATCAAAGCTCTTGACGCATTCCCACGCCGCATCGGCGTCTGCGATGTTGTTGTAGCTCAGCTCCTTGCCCTGCAGCTGTTTGGCTGTGACGAGCGAGCCCGGCGCCGGGTACAGGTCGCGATAGAAGGCGGCCTGCTGGTGCGGGTTTTCGCCGTAGCGCAGGTCCTGCAGCTTGATGAAGCGGCCATTCGCCTGGCCCGAGAACAGCGAATGGCTGCCGTCGTCCTGGATGCGCGACAGGTAGTCGCTGATGGCGCCGTCGTAATTGCTGATGCGGTTGAATGCCGCCACCGACAGCGCGAATTTCGTCTTGCTGCTGAGCGTGCCCGTGGTCTTGAGTTCTTCGATCACGCCCGCGTATTGCGATGCGTCGGTCAGCACGCCCACGTCCTTCCAGTTCTTGGCGGCGCTGCGCACCATGGCGGGGCCGCCGATGTCGATGTTCTCGATGGCGTCTTCCAGCGTGCAGCCGGGCTTGGCCACAGTGGCTTCAAACGGGTAGAGGTTGACGACCAGCAGGTCAATGGTGGCGATGCCATGGTCCTGCAGGGCCTGCATGTGCGCGGGCACATCGCGGCGCGCGAGCAGGCCGCCATGCACCAGCGGGTGCAGCGTCTTGACGCGGCCGTCCAGCATTTCAGGAAAGCCGGTGACCTGGGCCACCTCGGTCACCGGCAGGCCCTGGTCGGCCAGCAGCCTGGCGGTACCACCGGTGGAAATCAGCTTGATGCCCAGGCTGTGCAGGGCCTGCGCGAGCTCGACGATACCGGTCTTGTCCGAGACGGAGATGAGTGCGTTCATGGCAAAGGTTTTCTTATTTCAGCAGTTTGTGTTCGAGCAGCTTCTTGCGCAGGGTGTTGCGGTTCAGGCCCAGCCATTCGGCGGCCTTGGACTGGTTCTGGTCGGCCTTGGCCATGACGGTCTCCAGCAGCGGCTTTTCAACCACCTTGACCATCATTTCGTACAGCCCGTCGGGCTCGGTGCCGCGCAGGTCCTTGAAGTAGCCCTCCAGGCTCGTGCGCACGCATTCTTCGATCTGTTTTTTGCTCATGCGGTTGTTTCCACCGGTTCTTCGCAGTCCATCGCCGCCACGGGCGCGAGCGCCGGCATGCGATCCATGACCGCACCCAGCTCCTCCATGTAGTCAGATACCGCGCGCCACTGCGCCGCGCTGTCTTCCAGCAGGTTCATGCTGTCGCGAAACGCCTCGCCGCCCGGCAGCGATCGCACATACCAGCCAATGTGCTTGCGCGCGCTGCGCACGCCGGTGAACTCACCGTAGAGCGCATAGTGGTCCTGCAGGTGATCCAGCAGCAGGCGGCGCACTTCGGCCACCAGCGGCGGCGCCAGCAGCTCGCCCGTGGCCAGGTAATGGGCCACCTCGCGGAATATCCAGGGCCGGCCCTGGGCCGCGCGGCCGATCATCACCGCGTCGGCGCCGGTGTACGCCAGCACCTCGCGGGCCTTGTGCGGCGTGGTGATGTCGCCGTTGGCCACCACCGGCACGCGCACCGCGGCCTTGACGGCGGCGATGGTGTCGTATTCGGCATGGCCCTTGTAACCCTGCTCGCGCGTGCGGCCATGCACCGTCAGCATCTGCACGCCCGCGGATTCAAACGCGCGTGCCAGCGCCACCGCATTGCGGTGTGCCTGGCACCAGCCGGTGCGCATCTTCAGCGTGACGGGGACGTTGCGCGGCGCGCTGGCGGCCACCACCGCCTGCACGATCTGCAGTGCCAGCGCCTCGTTCTGCATCAGGGCAGAGCCGGCCCATTTGTTGCAAACCTTCTTGGCCGGGCAGCCCATGTTGATGTCGATGATCTGCGCGCCACGGTCGATGTTGTAGGCGGCGGCTTCAGCCATCATGGCCGCGTCGGTGCCGGCGATCTGCACGGCAATGGGCCCGGGCTCGCCGCTGTGGTCGGCGCGGCGTGATGTCTTGAGGCTGTTCCACAGGTCGCGTCGCGAGGTCACCATCTCGCTGACCGCATAGCCCGCGCCCAGCGCCTTGCACAGCTGGCGAAACGGCCGGTCCGTCACCCCGGCCATCGGCGCAGCGAACACATTGTTCGCAAGGGTGTAGGGGCCGATGTTCATGGGAGGGGGCGCAGGGTTGCTGAAAAATGAGGCACGATTGTAGCTGCTGAAAATTTCAGCAAACGAAATGCGCGGGCCCTTTACACTGCCGCACTCATGAACGCCTGGCTTGACTCCCTGCTGAATCTTCTGGCATTGCCGGAATACGGCTTGAGCACGGTCTTCGTCGTGTCCTTCATCTCGGCCACGCTGCTGCCGCTGGGCTCGGAGCCGGCAGTGTTTGCCCTGATCACGCTCAACCCGCAACTGTTCTGGTCCGCGATCCTCGTGGCCACAGCCGGCAACACGCTGGGCGGCGCGCTGGACTGGTGGTTGGGTTACGGCGCCCACAAGGTGGTGGACAAATACCGGCATTCACCCACCCACGTGCGCGCACTGGACTGGCTGGAACGCATGGGGCCACCGGCCTGTCTGCTGTCGTGGCTGCCGGTGGTGGGTGACCCGTTGTGCGCCGTGGCCGGCTGGCTCAAGCTGCCGTTCTGGCCCTGCGTGGGCTACATGCTGGCAGGGAAGTTTTTGCGTTACCTGACGATGACCTGGGCGCTGCTGTACCTGTGGCCGGTCACACGTTGAAGAGAAAATTCATCACGTCGCCATCCTTCACGACGTATTCCTTGCCCTCGCTGCGCATCTTGCCCGCATCCTTGGCGCCCTGCTCGCCCTGGTACTGGATGTAGTCGTCAAACGCAATGGTCTGGGCGCGGATGTAGCCGCGCTCGAAATCGGTGTGGATCACACCGGCGGCCTGCGGCCCGGTGGCGCCGATGGCGACCGTCCAGGCGCGCACTTCCTTCACGCCGGCGGTGAAGTACGTCTGCAGTCCCAGCAGCTTGAAGGCCGCGCGGATCAGGCGGTTCAGCCCCGGCTCGTCCTGGCCGATTTCGGCCAGGAACATTTTCTTGTCCTCGTCGCTCATGTCGGCCATCTCGGCTTCCATCTTGGCGCAGATGGCCACCACCGGCGCGTTCTGCGCCGCGGCGTATTCACGCAGGCGGTCCAGGTAGGGGTTGTTGTCAAAGCCGTCCTCGGCCACGTTGCCCACGAACATCGCGGGCTTGGCCGTGATAAGGCACAGCGGCTTGAGCAGGGGCTGGTCCTCCTTGCTGAATTCCAGCGCGCGCACGGGCTTGCCTTCGTTCAGCGCGGCCTGGCACTTCTCAAGAATGGCGACGATCTTGGCGGCTTCCTTGTCACCCGAGCGCGCGGTCTTCGTGTGCCGGTGCAACGCCTTTTCCACAGTCGCCAGGTCGGCCAGGCACAGCTCGGTCTGGATGACTTCAATGTCGGAGATCGGATCCACCTTGCCGGCGACGTGGATCACGTTTTCATCGTCGAAGCAGCGCACCACGTTCACGGTGGCGTCGGTTTCACGGATGTGCGCGAGGAACTGGTTGCCCAGACCTTCGCCCTTGCTGGCGCCGGCCACCAGCCCTGCGATGTCCACAAACTCCACGATCGCCGGCACGATGCGCTCGGGCTTGACGATGGCGGCCAGCTGGTCCAGCCGCGGGTCGGGCAGCTCCACGATGCCCACATTGGGCTCGATCGTGCAGAAGGGGTAGTTTTCAGCGGCGATGCCAGCCTTGGTCAATGCATTGAACAAGGTGGATTTCCCTACGTTGGGCAGGCCTACAATGCCGCACTTCAAGCTCATGACAGTTCCCGAAAAACAAGGCGGCAAGTGTATGCGATGCGTCGCCCGGCGGCTGGCCGCCTGCTGGCGGGTGCTGGCGGCCCTGCTGGCAAGCGCCCTGCTGGCCGGCAGCGTGCTGGCGCAGCCGGGCAAACCCGCGGTCATCGCCCTGAACGACAAGACCGCAACGGTCGCGGCAGAGCAGCTGGGTCTGTACTGGATGGAAATGGCCGGGACCGCCACCATCGAACAGGTGGCCCAGGCCGGCGGGCCGGCGCGCTTCGCACCCATGCGCGAAGGCCACATCTATTCGGCCGAGCAGGCCGGCGCGCTGTGGCTGCACTTTCGCGTCGACCTCGATCGCAGCCAGTGGCAAGGCTGGCTGCTGGAGTTTCCCATCCCCGTGCTGGATCTGGCCACGGTCTACCTGCAGGACGCGCGTGGCCAATGGCAGTCACAGTCCGCCGGCGACACCCTCCCGGTCAACACCTGGCCCGAAGCCGGCCGCTACGCGGCGTTCCGCCTGAACCTGGCGCCAGGCCAGCCACGCGACATTTACGTACGCATCCGCCACACCACGCCAGTCAGCCTGCCCGTGCGTTTCGTGAGCCAGGGTGCCCATGACCAGCGCATCCAGGTGGAGTACATGGCGCTGGGCATGGCCTTTGGCGCGCTGCTGCTGCTGATTGCCGCCTGCGCCGCACAGGCCTGGGTGTACCGGGACCGCATCTATGCCTGGTACTCGGTCTATGCCGGTGTCATGACGCTGGCAGTAGCGGCCTACACCGGCGTGGCTGGCCACCTGCTGTGGCCCGGTTGGGGTTACTGGGCCGACGCCTCTCAGGGGGTATTGGCGCTGCTGGCCGGCGGCGCGGCGCTGCTGTTCGTGCGCCAGCTCACCGGCACACCCGCGCGCTTTCGCTGGGTGGATCGCGCCGTCTATGCCTCCGGATGGGCCGGCGTGGGCCTTGCGGTTCTGTTCCTGTTCCTGAGCAAGTCGGTGGCGCTGATGGTGGTGGGCGGGTATGTCGGCTACGCAGCCATCGCCAACACCTGGATCGCCTGGCTGGCCTGGCGTCGCGGGGACGTGGTGGGCCTGTGGGTGCTGGGCGCTTACCTGCCGCTGTCGCTGGCGGTCCTGCTGGCCGTGCTGCGCCTGTTCGGGTTGCTGCCCACGTCGTTTGGAACGCAATACGCCGTGGTGCTGGGCATCGCGCTCGAAGTCCCGCTGCTGCTGGTGGCGTTGAGCATCCGTTCACGCGAGCGCCATGGTGCACAGATCCGTGAACAGGCGCTGTCCAGCCAGGATGCGCTGACAGGGCTGCTGGCTGCCCACCTGTTTCACGACCGGTTGCGCCAGGTGGTGGCGCGCCACCGGCGCGACCGATACGCCGCCGCGGTGGTGTTCATCGACCTGGTGAACTACACCCGCATCAAGAACTTCCACGGCGCGTCGATCGCCGAGCAGAGCCTGCTGCGCAGTGTGATCAAGCTGCGTCGCCTGCTGCGCGATGTGGACACGGTCAGCCGTGTGGGCGAAGCCCGCTTTGGCCTCATCCTGGAAGGCGTCACCTCACGCTCGTCCGTCACCGACCGCGCGGCGCGACTGATCGCCGCCGGGCTGATGCCGCTCAAGGGCCTCAAGCCCGAGGTCACGCTGCAGTTCCACATCGCCGCCGTGCTGCTGGACGAGCGCAGCATGGATGCGCCCGCGTTGGCCGAGGCGCTGGCTGACCTGCTCAAGAGCATGTCGCCGCGCACGCGCCGGCCCATCCGCTTCCTGGAGCCCGAGGCCACCCAGCGCATGCCGCTGGACGATGGCTCCCTGCTGGACGGCGGCGACAGCGAGTTGCCGCGCGGTGCCGATGACGCTTTGGCTCAGTCGAAGCTGTAGCTGGCCGTTACTGGCTGGCCCGTGCGCAGCACCTGCCCGTCACCCGCCAGCACAATGGCATTCATGCCGAACGTCACCGCGCCATTCAGGCGCGCGTCCTGGCGGTAGCCCTGCAGGGTGTCGCCCACTTCGGGGCTGCTCACGGCGGTGGCAGGGTCCACATTGGGGACGGGGCAGCGCGCGCAGGGCTTCACGGGCTTGAGCTGCACCTCGCCCTGGCCGGTGGCGATGTGCATCACGTCCAGCCGGTCCTCGTCGTGGGCCTGCACATCCGCGAGCACCACATTGGGCCGGAATCGCTCCATGCCCACGGCGGCGTGGCCACCGGCAGCCAGCCGCTCATTGAGCAGCGAAAGCGATGCCTCGCTGGCCACCAGCACCGGGAATCCGTCGGCAAACTGGTTGGGGGCCTGCACGCCACCGGTCCACTTCATGCTGGACAGGCGGCGGCAGTCCGGGTCAAAGCGCACCAGCCGCAGCTTTTGCCCCAGGAAGTCGGTAAACCACTGCGCGGCCACGCCGCCCATGTCGTAGGCATCGACCTCGTCGTCCCACACGCGCACCTTCACCGGCTCTTCCACCGCGTCCATGGCCAGGTGCAACGCCAGCATGCCAGGCGCACGCAGCACCACGTCATGAAAGCGCAGCCGGGGCGTGATCAGCGCCATGCGCGGCAGCTCACGCTGGCTGACGAATTCACCCTGCTCGTCCACCACCATCCAGGCACGGTCCCATTCGAGCCCGGTTTCGGTCAGGATGGCCTCCTGCACCTCGATGCCCGCGCACGACTTGACGGGGTAGACAAACAGGCGGGCGATGCGGGCGGTAACGTCGGGCGGGGTGGCGCTCACGGGGCTTTCCTTCTGGGGGCAGTGCAGCCGCCATTGTGCCGCCGCCTGCATGGCCGGGCCCGGGCTCCTACAATTCCCGCATGCCCTCCCCCTATGACGTCTGCATCCGCGGCGCCGGTATCACCGGCAGCGCATTGGCCCTGCTGCTCGCGCGCGAGCGCCTGCGCGTGGGCCTGGTGCGCCATGGCGGCGCCGACGCGTCGCACACCGATGTGCGCGCCTATGCGCTGAATGCCGCGTCGCGCCAGTTGCTGGAATCGGTACGCGCCTGGCCTTCGGGCGAACACGCCACGCCAGTGCAGGCCATGCAGGTGCACGGGGACGACGGCGGTGAAGTCAACTTCAGCGCCGCCCAGCAAGGCGTGAGTGCACTGGCCTGGATCGTGGACGTACCGGCGCTGGAGCGCGAGCTGTCCGAAGCCGTGCGCTACCAGCCGCTGATCGAAACCCTGGACGCGCCCGCGCCGGCCACCCTCACCGTGGTCTGCGAAGGCCGTGCCAGCGCCACGCGGGCCGAATTTGGCGTCAGCTTTGACACCACCCCCTATGCCCAGCACGGCATTGCCACGCGGCTGACCTGTGAAAAACCACACGGTGGCATCGCCCGGCAATGGTTTTGCGGCGGCGACATCCTGGCTTTTCTGCCTTTGTCAGGTCTGGGCGGGAACTCGGTGGCGGTTGTGTGGTCAGTCCATGAGAGCCGCGTGCCGGACCTGATGGCCCTGCCCGACGCCGACTTCGCGGCACTGCTGCAGACCGCCAGCGGTGGCGTGTTGGGTGGCCTGGCGCTGGCCAGCATCCGGGCCAGCTGGCCGCTGCAGCTGGCCCGCGCCAGCCGCTGGACGGGCCCGGGCTGGGCCCTGGCGGGTGACGCGGCACACACGGTGCACCCGCTGGCAGGCCAGGGGCTGAACCTGGGCCTGGCCGACGCGGCGGCGCTGGCCAGGGTGCTGCACGAGCGCGAATACTGGCGCGCCGTGGGCGATGCGAAGCTGTTGCGCCGCTATGAACGCGAACGCAAGGCGGGGGTGCTGATGATGGGCGCCACCACCGACGGCCTGCAGCAGCTGTTTGCCCGCGAGGGTGACACCGGGCAGGCGCTGCGCAACTGGGGCATGCGGGGGTTTGAGCGCAGCGGACCGCTGAAGCAGTGGGTCGCGCGACAGGCGATGGGTTTGAACTGAAATGAACGGGAACACCATGAACATGATCAAGACCGGGCTGGTTGCGGCCCTGCTGGCAAGCGGGCTGGGTTGGGGCCTGGGCGCACAGGCCCAGGAAGCCACCATCCGCAAGAACCTGTCCGAGCGCGTGCCGCAGCTGCAGCAGATCGACGAAATCACCAAAAGCGCCATGCCCGGCCTGTACGAGGTGCGCTACAACGGCACCGACATCCTGTACACCGATGCCGAAGGCAACTACCTCATCCAGGGCAGCCTGATCGACACCAAGCAAAGGCGCAACCTGACCGAGGAGCGCATCGACAAGCTGACTGCCGTGGCCTTTGACAGCCTGCCGCTCAAGGATGCGTTCACTATCGTGCGCGGCAACGGCAAGCGCAAGCTCGCCGTGTTTGAGGACCCCAACTGCGGCTACTGCAAGCGCTTTGAGCGCGACCTGCAGAAGGTGGACAACGTCACCGTCTATATGTTTCTGTACCCGATCCTGAGCGCCGACTCCACCGCCAAATCGCGCAACATCTGGTGCGCCAAGGACAAGGCCGCCGCCTGGATGGACTGGATGGTGCGCGACCAGGTTCCCGCCAACGCCACCTGCGACACCAGCGCCCTCAACCGCAACATCGAGTTCGGCAAGAAGCACAAGATCACCGGCACACCGACGCTGGTGTTCGCCGACGGCTCGCGCGTGCCCGGCGCCATCAACGCCCAGCAGGTCGAGAAGTTCCTGGCCGAAGCCAAGTAGGCCCTGCAAGCCGCAGCGACGGGCAACGCGCGGGCTTGCGTATAGTCGCCGCATGGCCGCCAAAAAGTCCTCTGCTCTGCCTGCGGGCATTCACTACCGCGTTGAGCCCGCCGACCTGCATGCCCACCTGTTTCGTGTCACGCTGACGGTTGCACGGCCCGCGGCCGTGCAGCAGGTGTCGCTGCCGGTCTGGATACCGGGCAGTTACCTGGTGCGCGAATTCTCCAAAAACCTGCAGAAGCTGCATGCGCGCCAGGGCACGCGCGCGGTAACGGTGCAGCAGCTGGACAAATGCAGCTGGCAATTCAGCGCCGACCCGCTGGCGCCGCTGGAGCTCACCTACGAGGTCTATGCGCTGGACAACTCCGTGCGCACCGCCTGGCTGGACGCGCAGCGCGGGTTTTTCAATGGCACCAGCCTGTGCCTGCGCGTGCACGGGCAAGAGGCCTCGCCCCACGCGCTGGAGCTGGCCGGCACGGCCGCGACCGCGAAGTGGGATGTGGCCACTGGTCTTGCCGCGCACAAGGTCAACCGCAAGGGCTTCGGGACCTACCTGGCGGCCGACTACGACGAACTGGTGGACTGCCCGGTGGAGATGGGGCGTTTCTGGAGCGGCGAGTTCCGAGCGGGCGGCGTGCCGCACCGCTTTGTGGTGGCCGGTGCGGCAGGCTCGTTTGACGGCGCGCGTCTGCTTGCCGACGCCCGGAAAATCTGCGAGGAAGCCATCCGTTTCTGGCACGGCAAGCGCCGCCCGCCGCACAAAAGCTACCTGTTCATGCTCAACACCGTGGACGACGGCTATGGCGGGCTGGAGCACCGCAACAGCACGGCGCTGATTGCATCGCGCCGCGACCTGCCCCGCCTGGGCGAGGCGCGCACCAGCGAGGGCTACACCACGCTGCTGGGGCTGATCAGCCACGAATACTTCCACACCTGGAACGTCAAGCGCCTGCGCCCGGCGGACTTCGCGCAGTACGACTACACGCAAGAGAATTACAGCGCGCTGCTGTGGTTCTTTGAAGGCTTCACCAGCTATTACGACGACCTGCTGCTGCGCCGCTGCGGCCTGCTGGACGACGCGGGCTACCTGAAGCTGTTGAACAAGACCATCAACCAGGTGCTGCAGACGCCGGGGCGCGAAGTGCAGTCGGTAGCACAGGCCAGCTTTGACGCCTGGGTCAAGTACTACCGCCAGGACGAAAACACGCCGAACGCCACCGTCAGCTACTACACCAAGGGCGCGCTGGTGGCGTTGTGTTTTGACCTGACGCTGCGCCGCGAAGGAGCCGGCTCGCTGGACGCCGTGATGCGCACGCTGTGGGAGCGCTGCAAGGCCGGCCCCATGGGCGAGGCCGACTTTGCGGCCGTGCTGCGCGAGGTGGGCGGACGCGCCTACAGCCGCGAGCTGCTGCACTGGGTGCATGGCGTGCGCGAGCTGCCCCTGCGCGACCTGCTGCAGGCGTTTGGCGTCTCAGTTCATGACGACCCGCCGCAGCAGGCCCAGCGCCTGGGCCTGCGGGTGGCCGAAACCGGCGGCGCCATCCAGGTCAAGGCGGTGCTGCGCGGCGGTGCCGCCGAGCGGGCCGGCTTTGCCAGCGGCGACGAATGGCTGGGCGTGGAAGTAGCCGGCGACGGCTGGCGCCTGGCCAAGCTGGACGACCTGCCGTTCTATGCGGGCCAGCACAGGAGCGTGACCGCGCTGGTGGCGCGCGACCGCCGCCTGCTGCGCCTGCCCCTGAACCTGCCTGCCGACATCACCACCTGGCGGCTTGCCGTGCGTGACGCCGCGCAGCTGCGCACGTGGCTGGCCGCGCCACACTGATCGCCAGCACACTGCTGGTGATCGCCGGCCATGTGCTGGTGCTGGACTGGCTGGCCCGCCAGTGGCGCGAACAGCCGCCCATGCAGCTGATGGCCGAACCCCTGTTCACACGCATGGTGGCCGTGACGGCACCGCCACCGCCAGCCCCCCAGGCCGTGGCGCGCGTGCCATCAGCGGCGCCGGCGCTGCGCGCCCAGGCGACCGTTGTGGCATCGCAGCCCGCTGTGCAGACACCCACAGTGCCTGTGCCAGAGGCGCCCGCCGCTGCAACCACCCCTGTGGCTGCGCCACCCTTGGCCAACGCAGCGCCCGAGCCGCCACCCGCGGCCCCGACCGCAGCACAGGCAACAGCCCCGGCGCCACCTGGCCCTGCGGCGGACCCGCTGGCCGGCTGGCCCAGCGACACCCGGTTGAGCTATGTGCTGACAGGGTGGTACCGCGGCGAGCTGCAAGGCGATGCGCGCGTGCAATGGCAGCGCCAGGCCGACCGCTACCAGGTGCGCGTGGACATTGACATCAGCACCTTCATCAGCCTGGCCATGACCAGCCAGGGCCAGGTCACGCCGCAGGGCCTGCGGCCGTCGGCCTACGAAGAGGTACGCCGCGGCCGGACACGCGCCATGCGCATGCTTGACGCTGACGTGGCGCTGGAGGATGGGCGACGCCTGCCGCGCCCCGCGGGCCTGCAGGACACGGCCAGCCAGTTTGTGGATCTGGCTTACCGCTTTGCCAACCAGCTGCAGCCGCTGCAAACCGGCGGCCAGGTCAGCTTCTGGATGGCACGGCCCGGCGCGGTGGATTTGTGGACGTATGACGTGGTGGAAGACGTGGTGCTGCAGACGCCCAAACTCGGCGCGGTCCAGGCGTTTCACCTCAAGCCCCGGCCCATTGCCAACCCGCGCGGCAACATCACGGCCGAGATGTGGTTTGCACCGGGCCTGCAGTACCTGCCGGTGCGCATCCGCATCAACCAGGGCAGTGACGTTCATCTCGACCTGCTGGTCGAGAAGATTGAGCAGCGGTAGGCTACTTCGTTCGCTGGTCCAGCACGCGTTTCGCCTTCCCCAGGCTGCGCTCCACACCGCCTTCTGCACGCAGCTCGATCTTTGCACTGGTGCCAATGAAGGTCTTGATCTCATGCGCCAGCGTCTGCGCCGCCATCTGCGCGGCAGCGGAATCGGGCAGCGTGCCGTGGCGCGTTTCCACCGCCACCGTCAGCGAATCCAGCGGCCCTTCGCGCGTGAGGATGCACAGGTAGTGCGGTGCCAGCTCCGCACGCTTCAGGATCAGCTCCTCGATCTGCGTGGGAAACACATTGACCCCGCGCACGATCATCATGTCGTCGCTGCGTCCGGTGATCTTTTCCATGCGGCGCATGGTGCGCGCCGTGCCGGGCAACAGGCGGGTGAGGTCGCGCGTGCGGTAGCGGATGATGGGCAGCGCTTCCTTGGTCAGGCTGGTGAACACCAGCTCGCCCAGCTCCCCGTCGGCCACCGGCTCGCCGGTGTCGGGGTTGATGATCTCGGGGTAGAAATGGTCTTCCCAGATCGTGGGGCCGTCCTTGGTCTCCACGCATTCATTGGCCACGCCCGGGCCCATGACTTCGCTCAGGCCGTAGATGTCCACTGCATCCATTCCCATGCGCTTTTCAATCGCCAGGCGCATGTCGTTCGTCCACGGCTCGGCACCAAAGATGCCCAGGCGCAGGCTCGATTCGGCCGGGTTCATGCCCTGGCGCTCGAATTCGTCGGCAATGGCCAGCATGTAGCTGGGCGTGACCATGATGATGTCGGGCTTGAAGTCGGCAATCAGCTGCACCTGCCGCTCGGTCTGGCCGCCGCCAAACGGCACTACCGTCAGGCCCAGCTTTTCGGCGCCGTAGTGCGCGCCCAGGCCGCCGGTGAACAGCCCGTAGCCATAGCTCACATGCACCAGGTCGCCGGGCCGCGCACCGCTGGCGCGGATGCTGCGCGCCATCACGTGCGACCAGGTGTCAATGTCCTTTTGCGTGTAGCCCACTACCGTGGGCTTGCCCGTGGTGCCGCTGGACGCATGGATGCGCGCACACTGCTCGCGCGGCACGGCAAACATGCCAAACGGGTAGCTGTCGCGCAGGTCCTTCTTGGTGGTGAACGGGAACTTCGCCAGGTCGGCCAGCGTGCGGCAGTCGTCCGGGTGCACGCCGGCCGCATCAAACTTGGCGCGATACACGGGGGAATTGGCGTACGCATGGCGCAGCGTGGCTTGCAGCCGCTTGAGCTGCAGGCCACGCAGCTCATCGATGCTGGCCTTTTCGACGGGTTCAAGTGCAAAACTTTTCATGCAGACTCCCCGGGGACCACGGTTCCGGCAATGCTGGCGCTCTTGCCGCGGAACATCGCCACCACCTCGCCGCGCTGGTTGCTCACCTTCATGTCGTAAATGCCGTGGCGGCCCGACAGCGTCTGCTCCACGCCCTCGCAGGTCAGTACGTCGCCCAGCTGGCCGGGCTTGAGGAATTCAATGCTGCAGCCCGCCGCCACCGTGACCTTGTTGTGGCTGTTGCAGGCAAACGCAAAGGTGGAATCGGCCAGCGTGAAGATAAAGCCGCCGTGGCAGATCCTGTGGCCGTTCAGGTGCAGTTCACGCACCGTCATGCGCAACACGGCGCGCCCGGGCTCGCAGCTCAAAAGCTCCATGCCCATGGTGTCTTTGGAGGCCGTGTCATGGGCCCACATGGCTTCGCCCACGCGTTGTGCGAGATCGGTCGCTGCCATGGTCATTCGCCTTTGAATTGCGCGGGCCGCTTCTGCAGGAAAGCCGTCACGCCTTCGATGTAGTCGTGCGTGCCGCCCAGGGCCGACTGCGTGTCGCGCTCCATGTCCAGCTGGCGGTCCAGGTCATTGGACGCGGCGGCGCGCAGCAGCTTGCGCGTCTGCACCAGGGCCTGGGTGGGCAACACCGCCAGCCGGTGCGCCAGCTTCAGTGCGGCTTCCATGCAGTCCTGACCTTCGGGCGCCACATCCCAGATCATTCCCCACTCTTTCGCATCCCTGGCCGACAGCTTGTCGCCCAGCATGGCGCAGCCCATGGCGCGCGCCAGGCCCAGTTTCCTGATCAGGAACCAGGTGCCGCCGGCGTCGGGCACCAGCCCGATCTTGCTGAACGCCTGGATGAACGAGGCCGACGGCGCGGCAATGGCGAGGTCGCAGGCCATCGCGATGGAGGCACCCGCGCCGGCGGCCACGCCGTTGATGGCCGCCACCGTGGGCACCTTCAGCGCCATCAGACGGCGGGTGGTGGGGTTGAAGGCCTGCTCGATGATGGGGCCGGGGTCGGCGCGCTTCACCAGGTCGGGGCCGGGTTCAAAGTCAAACTCCGCCAGGTCGGCCCCGGCACAAAAGCCCCGGCCGGCGCCGGTGAGCACCAGCGCGCGCAAGGTCCTGTCGGCCTCCACCTTGTCCAGCGCGGCCCACAGCTCCCGGTGCATCTGGCGCGTGAAGCTGTTGAGCGCCTGGGGGCGGTTCAGCGTGACGAGGGCCACTGCACCGTCGGTGCGCAGCAGAACAGTCGGTTCGGTCATTGAAATGTCTCCTGGACGTGAATCTATCATTAACCAACCGATCGGTCGGCTAATGTTTTCCCTTGGTTATAGTTGCCCATTCCATCAGAGAAATCAGGAGCAAGTCCATGGCCTACGAAATGATTGAGGTCCGCACCGAAGGCGGCAAGGTCGGCATCGTCACGCTGAACCGTCCCAAGCAGCTCAATGCTTTGAACAATCAGCTCATGGACGAGCTGGGCGCCGCGCTCAAGGCATTCGACGCCGACCCGGCCATCGGCTGCATGATCGTGACCGGCAGCGAAAAGGCCTTTGCCGCGGGCGCCGACATCGGCGCCATGGCGACCTACACCTTTGCCGACGTCTACAAGGGCGACTACATCACCCGCAACTGGGAAACCATCCGCGGCATCCGCAAGCCGGTGATCGCCGCAGTCAGCGGCTTTGCGCTGGGCGGCGGCTGCGAGCTGGCCATGATGTGCGACTTCATCATCGCCGCAGACAACGCGAAATTCGGCCAGCCCGAAATCAAGCTGGGCATCATTCCCGGCGCGGGCGGCACCCAGCGCCTGCCGCGCGCAGTGGGCAAGTCCAAGGCCATGGACATGGCGCTCACGGCCCGCATGATGGACGCCACCGAGGCCGAGCGCAGCGGCCTGGTCAGCCGCGTGGTGCCGCTGGACAAGCTGATGGACGAGGCGCTGGGCGCGGCGCTGGTGATCAGCGAGTTCTCGCAGATCGCGGTGATGGCAGCCAAGGAATCAGTGAACCGCGCGTTTGAATCCGGCCTGTCGGACGGTGTGATGTTTGAGCGGCGCATGTTCCACGCGCTGTTTGCCACCACCGACCAGAAAGAGGGCATGGACGCCTTTGTAAACAAGCGCAAAGCCGCGTTTACACACGAATAAGCGCCAATCCGCGCCAGATTCCTGTATGGTCATCTGACCCACGGCGAGCGGTCGCCAGATTGCGACACCCGCAGCCAGCCCGCTCACGCCTCAGGAGCCCCGCCATGACCACCCGCCGCCTCTTCATCCAGATCGTGCCCGTGTCAGGCGCCGTTCTGCTCGCTGCCTGTTCCGACAAGGCACCCCCGCCAGCAGCTGCGCCGCCTGCGGCCCCCGCACCCAACCCCGCCCCCGCGCCGGCACCCGCCGCAGCCCCGGCTGCAGCGCCCCCCGCAGCGGCGCTCGGCCCCATGGTGGACGAAAAGGAAGCCGCCGCAGTCGCGCTGGGCTACGTGGCGGATGCCGCGCGGGTGGACAAGGCCAAGTACCCCAAGTACGCCCCGGGCCAGGCCTGCGGCAACTGCGCGCTGTACCAGGGGGTGGCCGGCGCCGCTGCCGGGCCGTGCCCGCTGTTTGCCGGCCAGCAGGTAAGCGCGGCGGGCTGGTGCGGGTCCTACGTCAAGAAAACCGGCTGATCACACGCGCAGCCGATTGGTTATAATCGCGGGCTTCGGCGCTTTAGCTCAGTCGGTTAGAGCGATGGAATCATAATCCACAGGTCCGCGGTTCGAATCCGTGAAGCGCCACCAGACTCCCAAGCCTTGCAGGCCCTGCCCGCAAGGCTTTTTTCATACCTCTGTTTTCCCGGGCCCGTTGTTACACTGACGGTCCCTCACCCGCTTCACAGCCTCTGGACGTACACCATGATCCGCTGCACACGAAGCCGCCACCGGGCCGCCGCGCATGCTTTTGCCGCGCTGGCGCTGTTGGCAGGCTCATTCGCTTTGCTTCCACCACCCGCCGCCGCGCAGGGCATCGTGCGTGAAGCGCCCAAGGACGTGCGACCGGGCCGCCTGGTCGTCACCGCTGCGCCGCAGATCACCATCGACGGCAAGCCCGACCGGCTGTCGCCCGGCGCGCGGATCCGCGACCTGAACAACATGCTGGTCATGTCGGCCGGCATCACCGGCCAGGACATCCCCGTGGTGTACCGCCGCGACGCGGCCGGCCTGGTGCACGAGGCCTGGGTGCTGACGCCTGACGAGTACCGCCGCCTGGGCGGCGTGGACGCCAGCACGGCCGAAGGCTACAAGCGCCTGGCCGAGCTGCTGGCGCTGATTTTTGGCGCGCGCAAGTAAGCCGGGGGCCGCATGAGCAAGAAAGTTTTTATCAAGACCTTCGGCTGCCAGATGAACGAGTACGACTCGGACAAGATGGCCGATGTGATGAACGCCGCGCAGGGCTACGAGCCCACGCAGGACGTGGAGCAGGCCGACCTGATCCTGTTCAACACCTGCTCGGTGCGCGAAAAGGCGCAGGAGAAGGTCTTCAGCGACCTGGGCCGCGTGCAGCACCTCAAGAAAAAGGGCGTGCTGATCGGCGTGGGCGGCTGCGTGGCCAGCCAGGAGGGCGCCGAGATCATCAAGCGCGCGCCCTATGTGGACGTGGTGTTCGGCCCCCAGACCCTGCACCGTCTGCCCGAGCTGCTGGACGCACGCGCAAAGCAGCAGCGCCCCCAGGTGGACATCAGCTTTCCCGAGATTGAAAAGTTCGACCACCTGCCGCCCGCGCGGGTGGAGGGCGCCACGGCCTTCGTGAGCATCATGGAAGGCTGCAGCAAGTACTGCAGCTACTGCGTGGTTCCCTACACGCGCGGCGAGGAAGTCTCGCGCCCGTTTGACGACGTGCTCACCGAAATCGCCGGGCTGGCCGCACAGGGCGTGCGCGAGGTGACGCTGCTGGGCCAGAACGTCAACGCCTACCGCGGTGCCATGGGCGGCACGGCCGAGATCGCAGACTTTGCGCTCCTGATCGAGTACGTGGCCGACATCCCCGGCATCGAGCGCATCCGCTACACCACCAGCCACCCCAATGAGTTCACGCAGCGCCTGATTGACGTGTATGCGCGGGTGCCCAAGCTGGTGAGCCACCTGCACCTGCCGGTTCAGCACGGCAGTGACCGCATCCTGATGGCCATGAAGCGCGGCTACACCGCGATGGAATACAAGAGCACCGTGCGCAAGCTGCGCGCGATCCGCCCCGACATGGCCATGAGCAGCGACTTCATCGTGGGCTTTCCGGGCGAGACGGACGACGACTTCAGCAGGATGATGAAGCTGATTGACGACATTGAGTTTGACAACAGCTTCAGCTTCATCTTCAGCCCCCGCCCCGGCACGCCCGCGGCCAACCTGCACGACGACACGCCGCACGCCGTGAAGCTGGCGCGGCTGCAGCAGCTGCAGGCGGTGATCGAGGCCAATATCCGCCGTTTCAGCGCGCAGCGCGTGGGCACCGTGCAGCGCATCCTGGTGGAAGGCCCGTCGCGCAAGGACGCGTCGGAGCTGGCCGGACGCACCGAATGCAACCGCGTGGTCAACTTCAAGGGCCACCCGCGCCTGATAGGCCAGATGGTGGATGTGACAGTGACCGAGGCCTACCCGCATTCGCTGCGCGGCGAAGTCCGCCTGGCGCAGCCCGAGCCGGCCTGAGCCGGCAGCAGCACGCATGGGTTCATTTCGCCAGCTGCTGCTGGTTGCCTTCCTGCTGATTGCCGCCCTGCTGGGCGGCACTGCCCTGCGCGCGGTGGTGATCCTGGACCGGCTGATGGCCCAGAGCAGCACCGAGGCCGCGCGCGCGCTGGACCTGAGCGCGGCGGTGCAGGCGCTGGCTGCGCGCACCACGGCCATGGAGCGCGCTGCGCGCCAATCACTGATCCTGAATGACGTCGTGCTGCGCCGCCAGTTCGAGGCCGAGGCCGGCAACGCCCGCGCCGCGGTGGACCGCATCGTCAAGCAAGGTCTGCCCGGTGCCGACACCGCGGCCTGGCGTACACAGCTGGACACGATTGCCGAATGGATGGACGGGCCCAGCGCCACCGCGCTGGACCGCGAACGCGCGGTGGCCGCGGCCTTTCGCGAGCTGGGCGCGATCAACAGTGCCATCTCTGGCCAGGTGCAGGCCCTGATCGAAAGCCGCAATACTGCCCTGCAGGAACAGCTGGGCGCCAGCCGCGCGCGCCTGATGCAGCAGGTGGTGCTGGCCATTGTCATTGCGGTCACGCTGGCCTTTGCGCTGGGCATCTGGCTGGCGCGGCCGTTTGGCCGGCTGGAGGCCGCCATCGCCGGCCTGGGCGAAAACCAGCTCAGCCAGCCCATTGACATCCCCGGTCCGTCGGATGTGCGCCGCGTGAGCCAGCGGCTGGAATGGCTGCGCCTGCGCCTGACCGAGCTGGACGAGGACAAATCGCGCTTTCTGCGCCATGTGTCGCATGAGCTCAAGACGCCGCTGGCCGCGCTGCGCGAGGGCGTGGCCCTGCTGGAAGACGGCGTGACCGGCGAGCTCAATGCCAGCCAGCGCGAGGTGGCGCGCATCCTGCACCAGAACACGCTGGCCCTGCAGCGCCAGATCGAGGCGCTGCTGCGATTCAACGCCGCGGCGTTCGAGGCGCGCCAGCTCAACCGCCGCCCCACCGACCTGTTGGCCCTGCTGGAAGAGCAGGCCGAAGCCCAGCGCCTGCAGTGGCGTGCGCGCGGCCTGGCCGTGAGCGTGCAGGGCACAGCGCTGAGCGTGCCGGTGGACGCCGACAAGCTGGGCACGGCGATTGCAAACATCCTGTCCAATGCCATCCGTTTCTCCCCCCCGGGCAGCACCATCCGCCTGGCCCTGTCAGAAGCCCCGGGCGTCGCGCGCATTGACATCGCCGACGCCGGCCCCGGCATCGCCCCCGCCGACCGCGCCCGCGTGTTCGAGCCCTTTTACCGGGGCGAGCGCCAGCCCGAGGACGCCGTGCCCGGCACCGGCATCGGCCTGTCGATCGTGCGCGAGTACGTGGCCGCCCATGGCGGCCAGGTCGCGCTGTTGTCTGATGGCGCGGGCACCGTTTTCCGTATAGAAATCCCCCATGCGCGTTGAGTCCCCTGCATTGATGTCCACCCGCCCTCCTCTGGCGCTGCCGCTGCGGCTGCTGCTGGCGGCCTGCGCCGCCGCGGCGGCAGGCTGCACCAGCGTAAAGCCGGCCGACCCGCCGCCGCCGGCGCCGGTCATCG
>JBEIPU010000135.1:0-11568 GCA_040376925.1 Caenimonas sp.
TCGATCTGCTGCGGGCAGATGAAGTGGATGTGGCTGTCGATGCCACCCGCGGTGACGATGTTGCCTTCGCAGCTGATGATTTCAGTGCCGGGGCCGATGATCATGTCCACGCCCGGCTGGGTGTCGGGGTTGCCCGCCTTGCCGATGGCTGCGATGCGCCCGCCTTTCAGGCCAATGTCGGCCTTGACGATGCCCCAGTGGTCGATGATGAGGGCGTTGGTCAGCACGCAGTCCATCGCACCGCCACCGGAGGGGCCCGTTCCGGTCCCGTCGCGCGTGCGCTGCGACTGCGCCATGCCGTCGCGGATGGTCTTGCCGCCGCCGAACTTCACCTCTTCTCCATAGCCGCCGGCGCGCAGCGTGTAGTCGTCTTCCACCTCCACCATCAGGCCGGTATCGGCCAGGCGAAGCCGGTCGCCGCGGGTGGGGCCAAACATTTCCGCGTAGGCGCGGCGTCCGATAGTTGCCATGTCAGAGTTGTCCTTGTACGAGTCCGCGGAATCCGTACACCACGCGCGCGCCGCTGAAGTCCACCAGCTCCACGGTGCGTTGCTGTCCGGGCTCGAACCGCACTGCGGTGCCCGACGCAATGTTCAGCCGCATGCCACGCGCCGCGTCGCGGTCAAAGCTGAGCGCGCCGTTGGTTTCCGCAAAGTGGTAATGCGAGCCGACCTGGATGGGCCGGTCGGCGGTGTTTTGCACCACCACCGTGGCGGTGCGCCGGCCGGGGTTGAGCGTGTGCTCGCCGTCGTCTGTGATCAGTTCGCCGGGGATCATGGCAGCCCCCTTACTTGCGGCGCGACAGCCACACGGCCACGGCAACCAGCGCCGCAAAGGCCACAAAGCCCCAGACATCGGTGGCATGCCAGTGCGTGCCAGCCAGGCCGTGGCCGTCATGGGCGAAGGCGCTGGTGGCCAGCAAGGCGGGGGCGGTGATCAGGGTGGGGGCAATCTTGCGCAAAGTCGGTCTCCTTCAGACGATGGGTTGGTGCACCGTAACGAGTTTGGTACCGTCGGGAAAGGTCGCTTCGACCTGGATGTCGGGAATCATGTCGGCCACGCCGTCCATCACATCGGCGCGCGTGAGCACCGTGCGGCCCTCGCTCATGAGCTGGGCCACGGTCTTGCCGTCGCGGGCGCCTTCCATGACGGCGGCAGAGATCAGCGCCATGGCCTCGGGGTAATTGAGCTTCAGGCCGCGCGCGCGGCGGCGCTCGGCCAGCAGCGCGGCGGTAAAGATGAGCAGCTTGTCTTTTTCGCGGGGGGTGAGTTCCATGGCGCAGCGCTGAAAGGGGGTGCGAATCATCATATTGCAAACCCCATGCCGCGCCATGGGCCGTGTGGCGTATGGCAAGGCACGGAACCTGCAAACTGTCCTCTGCCAGAGTACGCCCGTGAGCCCCACCCCCCGCCCCACCATCCCCATCTACCCCGCACCACCCGCGGGGGACGAGGCGCCGCAGCGCATCGTGAAGGTGCGGCGCGACTACAACAGTTGGGTGGCCAGCGAGACGATGGAGGACTACGCGCTGCGCTACACGCCACAGCGCTTTCGCAAGTGGTCTGAATGGCGGGTGGCCAACACGGCGTTTGGCGCGGCGTCGTTCCTGATCCTGGAGGCCGTGGGCGCCACGCTGCTGGTGCAGTACGGCTTCATGAACGCCTTCTGGGCCATCCTGACCACCGGGCTCATCATCTTCCTGGCGGGGCTGCCCATCAGCGTGTACGCCGCCCGCTACGGGGTGGACATGGACCTGCTCACGCGCGGTGCGGGTTTTGGCTACATCGGCTCGACCATCACCTCGCTGATCTATGCGTCGTTCACCTTCATCTTTTTTGCGCTCGAAGCCGCCGTCATGGCCTACGCGCTGGAGCTGGCGCTGAACATCCCGCCCAGCTGGGGCTACCTGATCTGTGCGCTGGTGGTAATACCGCTGGTCACACATGGCGTGTCGGTCATCAGCCGGCTGCAGGTCTGGACTCAGCCGCTGTGGCTGGTGATGCTGGTGGTCCCATTTGTGTTTGTGCTGCTGCGCGATCCTGGTGCGTTTACCGGCGTCACGCACTACATAGGGGATAAGTCTCGCGAACCTGGTTTCAATATGCACATGTTTGGTGCGGCTTTGACCGTGGGCATCGCACTCATCACCCAAATGGGGGAGCAGGCCGACTACCTGCGTTTCATGCCGGCGCGCACCGCAGCCACTCGGGGTCGCTGGTGGTTCGGCGTGCTGGCCGGCGGGCCGGGCTGGGTGATCCTGGGCGTGATCAAGATGCTGGGCGGCGCGCTGCTGGCCTACCTGGCCATTACCCACATGGTGCCGGTGGACCGCGCGGTAGACCCGAACCAGATGTACCTGGCCGCGTACGAATACGTGTTCCCCAACTACGGCTGGGCGGTGGCGGCCACGGCGCTGTTCGTGGTGATCTCGCAGCTCAAGATCAACGTGACCAACGCCTATGCGGGCTCGCTGGCGTGGAGCAACTTTTTCTCGCGCGTGACGCACAGCCACCCGGGGCGGGTGGTGTGGGTGGTGTTCAACACCGGCATTGCCTTCATGCTGATGGAGATGAATGTGTTCCAGGCGCTGGGCGATGTGCTGGGCCTGTACAGCAACATCGCCATCGCCTGGATGATGGCTGTGGTGGCGGACCTGGTCGTGAACAAGCCGCTGGGCCTGAGCCCCAGGGGCATTGAATTCAAGCGCGCCTACCTGTACGACATCAACCCCGTGGGGGTGGGCGCGATGGTGCTGGCGTCGGCCCTGTCGATCACCGCGCACCTGGGGCTGTTTGGGCCGACGGCGCAGGCGTTCTCTGCAGTGATCGCCATGGCCACCGCTTTCTTCACCGCGCCACTGATCGCCTGGGCCACGCGCGGGCGCTACTACATTGCGCGTGGGCCCCAAGCCGACGCGGCCGCCGACGCCGGCCAAGACACCGGAGCAGAGGGCGCCTACCTGGCCAGCGCGCTGAAAAAGTGCGTGATCTGCGAGCGCGACTACGAAGGCCCCGACATGGCGAACTGCCCCGCCTACCAGGGGCCGATCTGCTCGCTGTGCTGCACGCTGGACGCGCGCTGTGGCGACCTGTGCAAGCCGCACGCGAGCCTGTCGGCGCAATGGTCGGGCGCGCTGCGCTGGGCGCTGCCCAAACGCATCTGGCCCTATCTGGATACCGGGCTGGGCCATTTCATCCTGCTGATGCTCATCATCGTGCCGCTGCTGGCCACCGTGTTTGGCCTGCTGTACCACCAGGAACTTCAGGCAGTGGGCGCGGCGCTGGGGGACGCGCATGGCGGCGTGAGCGACGGCACGCTGCGCTCGGGCTTTTTGAAGGCCTACATGGCGCTGCTGGTCATCGCCGGCATCGTGGCCTGGTGGCTGGTGCTGGCGCACAAGAGCCGCCAGGTCGCGCAGGAGGAGTCCAACCGCCAGACGCATCTGCTGATGCGGGAGATCGAATCGCACAAGCAGACCGACGAGGCATTGCAGCAGGCCAAGCTGCAGGCCGAGCAGGCGCGCCACGCGGCCGAGCAGGCCAACCAGGCCAAGAGCCGCTACATCAGCGCCATCAGCCACGAGCTGCGCACGCCGCTGAACAGCATCCTGGGCTACGCGCAGCTCATGGGCGAGGACGCCGGTGTGCCCGCTCACCGCAAGCAGGCAGTCAATGTCATCAAGCGCGGCGGCGAACACCTGCTGAGCCTGATCGAAGGCACGCTGGACATTGCGCGCATTGAGGCCGGCAAGCTCACGCTCACCGTCAAGCCCATGGCCTTTGCCGACTGCGTGCATGAGATGGCGGGCATGTTCGAGCCCCAGGCACTCGCCAAGGGCCTGGCCTTCAGCTTTGACGCCGAAGGCACGCTGCCCGAGGTGGTGCGCGCCGACGAGAAGCGCGTTCGCCAGATCCTCATCAACCTGCTGGGCAATGCCATCAAGTTCACGTCGCAGGGTCGGGTGGCCCTGCGTGTGCGCTACGCACGCGAGATGGCCACGATCGAGATTGAAGACACCGGCCCCGGCCTGACCGCGCAGGAGATCGAACAGATTTTCGAGCCCTTTGCGCGTGGCACGGCATCTGCCCAGGCTGCGCCCGGCGCCGGCTTGGGCCTGACCATTGCCAAGATGCTGACCGACCTGATGGGCGGCCAGCTCAGCGCCACCAGCACGCCGGGCCAGGGCTCGGTGTTTACCGTCAAGCTGTTCCTGCCCGAGGTGCACCGCGGCGTGGCCGCGCGGCCCGTGCTGGCGCCCGCGCGCGTGCGCCGCGCCTATGCGGGCGCGCGCCGCAAGGTGCTGGTGGTGGACAACGAGGAACCCGACCGCGAGCTGCTGGTGCACCTGCTGGAGCCGCTGGGTTTTGAGCTGCGCACCGCCGCCAGCGGGCATGATTGCCTGGACCTGCTGGCCGCCGGCCTGCGGCCCGACGCCATCCTGATGGACCTGGCCATGCCGGGCATCGACGGCTGGGAGACGATACGCCGCCTGCGCGCCATCGAGGGCGGCCATGCGCGCGTAGCCATTGTTTCGGCGAATGCGTTCGACAAGGGACTGGACAATGATGTGGGCATACGCGCGGAAGACTTTGTGCTCAAGCCCGTGCGCCACAGCGAGCTGCTGGACTGGCTGGAGCGCCAGCTGGGCCTGCAGTGGCTGGAGCAGCCCCAGCCGGTGCCCGAGGCTGCAGCAGCACCCGCCCTGGTGTGGCCGCAGCCCGAACGCCTGGCGGCCCTGCAGGAGGTGGTGCAGCTGGGCTACTACCGCGGCATCATGAACCAGCTGGACCAGATCGAGGCGGCCGAGCCCGCCAGCGCCCCGCTGGTGGCGCAGTGGCGCGAAAGCGCGCGCCAGTTCCAGTTTGAGGTGATCAGCCGGCAATTGGTGGATGCACAGGGCGCGCACAATGCGCAGCAGCCATGAACATGATCCCCCCGCATGACCCCACCCCGGACCGTACCCTGGACCGCACGCTGGACCGCGCCAACAGCGAGGTCGTGCTGATCGTGGACGACGTGCCCGACAACCTGTCGGTGCTGCACGACGCACTGGACGAGTCGGGTTACACCGTGCTGGTGGCCACGGGTGGCGAGGCAGCGCTGGCGCGTGCCGCCCAGGCCCTGCCCGACATCGTGTTGCTGGACGCCATGATGCCCGGCATGGACGGCTTTGAGGTGGCCAAGCGCCTGAAGGCCACGGCGCAGACGGCGCACATCCCCATCATCTTCATGACAGGCCTGACCGAGACCGAGTACCTTGTCGCCGCGCTGGAGGCGGGTGGGGTCGACTACGTGACCAAGCCCATCCGCCCTAAGGAAGTGCTGGCCCGCATGAACGTGCACATGCAAGGCGCGCGTGAGCGGCGCCAGGCCCGCAATGCGCTGGATGCGTTTGGCTACGCCAGCATCACCGTGCGCGCCAGCGACGGCCGCCTGATGTGGCAGACCGCGCTGGCGCGTGACCTGCTGGCGCAGTACTACGGCGCCGCCATGCCGCCGGGCAATCAGGCGCCCCAGCCGGTGGTCGACTGGCTGCGCCGCCACCTGAAGGAAGCCGAGGCCCAGATCGAGCCGCCGCGCCTGATGGTCGAGCTGGGCGCGCGCCGCCTGACGTTCCGCCTGCACCAGCAGACCGGCGATTCAGAAGGCGGCGGCGACTGGCTGATCGTGATGCGCGAGGTGTCGGACGCGGCCATCATCGAATCCATGAGCCTGGCCTTCAAGCTCACCGCCAAGGAGGCCGAGGTGCTGTACTGGGTGGTCAAGGGCAAGATCAACCGCGACATCGCCGACATCGTGGGCTCCAGCCCCGCCACGGTCAAGAAACACCTGGAGCGCGTGTTTGCCAAGCTGGGGGTGGAGACGCGCACGGCCGCGGCGGCCATGGCGATGAACCGCATCCGGCAGCTGCATCCGCAGTTTGAGGGGTAAAGGTTTCAATCAGCCGGACCCCAAAGTTTCAATCAGCCGTGCTGGCAGGTGGCGCATAGTGCTGGTTCTTCTTGAAAAGAAAAAAACAATATCTGTACTTTTCGGGAAAAATCTGTTGATTGACAAGCTACTTACGGCAGATTGCCGGTTCTGCCATCTGTAAAACTGCCGGTACCGAATCTGAAAGTCTCGCCCTTGCGACTTGAACCCGTGCAGGGCAGCCGCGGCGGGCTGATGTCTGTGACCACGATGTCGGCAAACGGGGTTGATGCCCGCGCCCCGCATACGCCACACGGCGTATTCCCGCCACCGCGGGTAATCCCCAGAATCAAACCGTCCGCATCAGAGGCGCTTCGAAAGAGGCGGGGGTGGGGCGATTTTCAGGTTTCGACTCGGGTTTTCCTTTCAATTTTCAGGAGCATTCACATGCAACGTCGTTTTACGCTCAAGGCGCTCACCGCCGCCGTCGCACTGGCCGGCGCGGGTGCCTCATTCGCCCAGGCGGGCGGCACCATCAAGGTCGGCGTGCTGCACAGCCTGTCCGGCACCATGGCCATTTCGGAAACCGTCCTCAAGGACACGGTGCTGATGGCCATTGACGAAATCAACGCCAAGGGCGGCGTGATGGGCAAGAAGCTGGAGCCGGTCATTGTGGACCCCGCTTCCAACTGGCCGCTGTTCGCTGAAAAGACCAAGCAGCTGCTGACGCAGGACAAGGTCGCGGTCATCTTCGGCTGCTGGACGTCGGTGTCGCGCAAGTCGGTGCTGCCGGTGGTCGAGGAGCTGAACGGCCTGCTGTTCTACCCCGTGCAGTACGAGGGTGAAGAGCTGTCCAAGAACGTGTTCTACACGGGCGCGGCCCCCAACCAGCAAGCCATCCCCGCCGTGGACTACCTGATGTCCAAGGACGGCGGCGCCGCCAAACGCTGGGTCCTGCTGGGCACTGATTACGTGTACCCCCGCACCACCAACAAGATCCTGCGCGCCTACCTGAAGAGCAAGGGCGTGAAGGAGTCCGACATCGACGAGAAGTACACCCCGTTCGGCCACTCTGACTACCAGACCATCGTGGCCGACATCAAGAAGTTCTCGGCCGGTGGCAAGACCGCCGTGGTGTCCACCATCAACGGTGACTCCAACGTGCCCTTCTACAAGGAACTGGGCAACGCCGGCCTGAAGGCCAAGGACGTGCCGGTTGTCGCCTTCTCCGTGGGTGAAGAAGAGCTGCGTGGTGTGGACACCAAGCCGCTGGTGGGCCACCTGGCTGCCTGGAACTACTTCATGTCCATCAAGAACAAGGACAACGACGCCTTCATCAAGCAGTGGAGCGCCTACGCCAAGGCCAAGAACATCCCGGGCCACAAGGACAAGCCGCTGACCAATGACCCGATGGAAGCCACCTACATCGGCATCCACATGTGGAAGCAGGCCGTCGAGAAGGCCAAGTCCACCGACGTGGACAAGGTCATCGCCGCCATGGCTGGCCAGACCTTCAAGGCACCCTCGGGCATCGTGAGCAAGATGGACGAGAAGAACCACCACCTGCACAAGAGCGTGTTCATCGGCGAAATCAAGGCTGATGGTCAGTTCAACGTGGTGTGGAAGACCCCGGGCCCGGTCAAGGCCAAGCCCTGGTCTCCGTACATCGAAGGGAACGACAAGAAGCCTGACGAGCCGGCCAAGAAGTGATAGGCTGATCTGAAGGATGCCCGCTACGGCGGGCATCCTGTCCCGGTGACGGGATTTGCAGCGTGGGCACGGTCCCGTGCCCACCCTACAGGTTCTCTCATGATTCGAAGTTTCTTGCTGTCACTCGCCGCGCTGCTGTGCGCTGCACAAGCCCAGGCCCTCACGCCCGCCGAGGCGCAGGCCATCGTCATCGGCGAGACCGATGGCCGCATCACGGCCCTGCAGCAGGCCGTGCTGAACCCCGACGAACGCAAGGCCGCGCTGCTGCAGGCCCTGGCCGACGACGCCGTCAAGGTGGCGGGAGGCAAGGTCTACATCGTGCGGGACGACCAGGCCACAGACGCGGCCACGGGGGAGAAGGTGGCACTGCCCGACACCGCCGAGGACGTGATCAACAACAACCGCCTGCGCGGCGAGATCGACACCGCGCTCGCGGTGCTCAAGCTCTTCAGCCCGGACAGCAAGCTGCGCCTGGACGCGGCCCGCGCCATGCTCAAGGAGCCCGATGCCGGGCGCCTGCCCCTGCTGGACAAGGCCCTGGCGGGCGAACAGGACGAACGCGTGAAAGCGGTGCTGGCCCTGGCCCGTGCGGCCGTGCTGCTGGAAAGTGCAGACAAGGCCCAGCGCCTGGCCGCGGCCGGCGCCCTGGCGCAAAGCCGCACACCCGACACCAAGCTGCTGCTCAACCAGCGGCTGGCCAATGAGAGCGACGCCGACGTGAAGGCGCAGATCAGCTCCGCCATCCGCCAGATCGACGATGGCCTGCAGTGGGGCGAGCGCCTGGGCCAGGCCTTCACCGGCATCAGCCTGGGCAGCATCCTGCTGCTGGCGGCCCTGGGCCTGGCCATCACCTACGGGCTCATGGGCGTGATCAACATGGCCCACGGCGAACTCATCATGATCGGGGCCTACGCCACCTATGTGGTGCAGGGCGTGTTCCAGAAGTACCTGCCCGGCGCCTTCGACTGGTATCTGGTGGCCGCCGTGCCCGTGGCCTTCCTGGCTTCGGCGCTGGTGGGTGCGGCGCTGGAGCGCAGCGTGATCCGTTTCCTCTACGGACGGCCGCTGGAGACCCTGCTGGCCACCTGGGGCATCAGCCTGGTGCTCATGCAGGGTGTGCGCTCGCTCTTTGGCGCGCAGAACGTGGCGGTGGAGAACCCGGCCTGGATGAGCGGGGGCTGGCAGCTGCTGCCCAACCTCATCCTGCCCTACAACCGCCTGGTCATCATCGCTTTCGCGGTGGCCGTGCTCGTGGGCATGGCCCTGCTGATCGGCCGCACGCGCCTGGGCCTGTTTGTGCGCGGTGTCACGCAGAACCGCCCCATCGCCTCCTGCATGGGGGTGAACACGGCACGCGTCGACACCTATGCCTTCGCCCTCGGTTCGGGCATTGCGGGCCTGGCCGGCTGCGCGCTGAGCCAGGTGGGCAACGTCGGGCCGGATCTGGGCCAGGGGTACATCGTCGACTCCTTCATGGTCGTGGTGCTCGGGGGTGTGGGCCAGCTGGCCGGCACGGTCTACGCCGCGATGGGCCTGGGCGTGCTCAACAAATTCCTCGAAGGCTGGACGGGGGCCGTGCTGGCCAAGATCGCCGTGCTGGTTTTCATCATCATCTTCATCCAGAAGCGTCCGCAGGGCATCTTTGCCATGAAGGGCCGCAGCGCGGAAGCCTGACCATGAGCAAGATCGAACTTCCCGGTACCGCGCCGCTGCTGACCCGCAAGGGCTGGAGCGCCTTCCTGGTCGCGCTGCTGGCCATCTGTGCGCTGGCGCCGCTGCTCAACCTCATCGTCCCGGCGGACAGCGTCTTCCACATGAGCGACTACGCCGTGGCCCTGCTGGGCCGCATCATGTGTTACGCCATCTGCGCCCTGGCCATGGACCTGATCTGGGGTTACACCGGCATCCTCTCGCTGGGCCACGGCCTCTTCTTCGCGCTCGGCGGTTACGTCATGGGCATGTACCTGATGCGCCAGATCGGCCGCGACGGCAACTACAAAAGCGATCTGCCCGACTTCATGGTCTTCCTGGACTGGAAGGAGCTGCCCTGGCACTGGGCCCTGAGCGACAGCTTCATCGCCACGCTGATCCTCATCGTGCTGGTGCCGGGTCTGGTGGCCTTTGTGTTCGGCTTCTTCGCCTTCCGCTCGCGCATCAAGGGTGTGTACTTTTCCATCATCACGCAGGCCATGACCTTCGCGGCCATGCTGCTCTTCTTCCGCAACGAGACGGGTTTCGGCGGCAACAACGGCTTCACCGACTTCAAGCGCATCCTGGGCGTGCCGATTGCCACGCACAACATGCGCATGTTCCTGTTTGTGCTGACCGGGCTGACGCTGCTGGCCTTCTTCCTGCTGGCCCGCTGGCTGGTGCGCGCCAAATTCGGCCGGGTGCTGCAGGCCATACGCGATGCCGAGAGCCGGGTGATGTTCTCGGGCTACAACCCCCTGGGCTACAAGCTCGCGATCTGGACGCTGTCGGCTGTGATGTGCGGCATTGCCGGAGCGCTTTACGTGCCCCAGGTCGGCATCATCAACCCGGGCGAGATGAGCCCGGCCAATTCCATCGAGATCGCCATCTGGGCGGCGGTGGGCGGGCGCGGCACGCTCATCGGCCCCATCGTCGGTGCCTTCGTGGTCAGCGGGGCCAAGAGCTGGCTCACCGTGGCGGCGCCCGAGTTCTGGCTCTATTTCCTGGGCGGACTTTTTATCGTGGTCACGCTCTTCCTGCCCGATGGCGTGGTGGGGCTGGTGAAGAAGCTCAAAGGGATGCGGGAGGCCAAGAAATGACACCGGATCTGCTGGAACAGGGGGCGCAGCGTTATGCGGCCAGGGTCGCGGCGCTGGATGCCGCGCGCCTGAACACCGAGGCCGGCGGCCAGACCGCGAGCTACGGCCGTGTCCGCGCGGCCGACGAGGTGGACGTCACGCACGGGCGCATCCTCTACCTGGAAGACGTGAGCGTGAGCTTCGACGGTTTCAAGGCCATCAACAAGCTCAGCCTGGACATTGCGCCGGGTGAATTGCGCTGCATCATCGGGCCCAATGGCGCCGGCAAGACCACGATGATGGACATCATCACCGGCAAGACCCGCCCCGACGAGGGCACGGTGTTCTTCGGCTCCACCATCGACCTGCTGCGCCACAGCGAGGCCGAGATTGCCCAGCTGGGCATAGGCCGCAAGTTCCAGAAGCCCACGGTGTTCGAGCAGCTCAACGTCTTCGAGAACCTGGAGCTGGCCCTCAAGACCGACAAGGGCGTGAAGTCCTCCATGTTCTTCCGCCTGGACTCGGGCCAGTCCGACCGCCTGGCCGATGTGCTGCACACCATCCACCTGGCCGGCAGCCTGACCGCCCAGGCCGGCACGCTGAGCCATGGCCAGAAGCAGTGGCTGGAGATAGGCATGCTGCTCATGCAGGATCCGAAGTTGCTGCTGCTGGATGAGCCGGTGGCCGGCATGACCGACGAGGAAACTGCGCGCACGGCGGAACTCTTCCTGAGCCTCAAGGGCAAGCATTCCCTGATGGTGGTGGAACACGACATGAGTTTCATCAAGGCGATTTCGGACATCGTGACCGTTCTTTGTGATGGGTCTGTGCTGGCGCAGGGGACGCTTGAAGAAGTTCAGTCGGATGAGCGGGTGATTGAGGTTTATCTGGGGAGATGAGTTTGTTATCTCTTCTCTGTTCAGAGTGGTTTGTTGGCCTGCAAGCCGGGTCTCGGCCCGGCGGCCGAGGTACTTTTCTTTGCTTCGCCAAAGCAAAGTACCCAAAAGAAAGGCGAGCCGGATTCGTCGGCCCTGCGCTACGCTACGGGCACGCGGCGTTGCTCGGCCCGGGCGGGAACTGCAGGAACACGCCCGGCCGGCGCAGACCACGGCACATATTTTTGCGCCCAGAACGGCGCTACACGCCACCCCCCACCGCACGGGGGAGCTGTATAACAAA
>JBEIPU010000069.1:0-19436 GCA_040376925.1 Caenimonas sp.
CGCTGCAAGGCCACCTCGCCGATTGGAACTACTTCATGTCCATCAAGGCCCCGGCGAACGACGCCTTCATCAATAAGAGGAGCGCCTACGCCAAGGCCAAGGGCATCCCCGCCCACAAGGACAAGCCGCTCACCAACGACCCGATGGAAGCCACCTACATCGGCATCAATATGTGGAAGCAGGCCGTGGACAAGGCCAAGTCCACCGACACCGACAAGGTCATCGCCGCCATGGCCGGCCAGACCTTCAAGGCACCGTCGGGCATCGTGAGCAAGATGGACGAGAAGAACCACCACCTGCACAAGTCGGTGTTCATCGGCGAAATCAAGGCCGACGGCCAGTTCAACGTGGTGTGGAAGACGCCGGGCCCGGTCAAGGCCAAGCCGTGGAGCCCCTACATCGAAGGCAACGACAAGAAGCCTGACGAACCGGCGAAGAAGTAAGCCCTCCTGCCCCCTTTGATGAGGGGGCACGGTGCTTGCATGGTGGGTAGCGCGCTGCCCACCCTACAGGTTCCTTCATGATCAAGCGATTCGTTTTACTGGCCGTGCTGTGCGCGGCGGCTGCGGCCCATGCGCTGACAGCCGATGAAGCCAAGGCGATTGCCACGGGCGAGACGGACACCCGCATCGCCGCGCTGGCCAAGGCCGTGGCGGCGGCAGACGACAAGACGGCGGCGTTCATCCAGGCCATGGCCGACGACGAGGTCAAGGTCGCGGGTGAGCGCGTGATCATCGTCAAGGGCGACAAGGCCTTTGACCCGGTGACCGGCGCAGAGTCGCCCCTGCCTGACGCGGTGGAAGACGTCATCAACAACAACCGCATGCGCGGCGAGCTGGACACGGCGCTGGCCGCACTCAAGCTGTTCTCCAAGGACGACAAGGTCCGCGCCGCCGCCATCAAGACGCTGCAGGGTGAGGCCGACGAAGCCCGCCTGCCGCTGATTGAAAAAGCCTACGCGGCCGAGGCCAACCCCCAGCTCAAGGCGCAGCTGGGCCTGGTGCGTGCCGCAGCCCTGCTGGGCAGCAGTGACAAGGCCAGGCGCATGGAAGCCGCGCGCCTGTTGGCCGGCAGCGGCGACCCCAGCACCAAGACCGTGCTGCTCGAGCGCATCCGCGGTGAATCCGACGGTGAAGTGAAGTCCGTGCTGGAGGCCAGCCTGGCCACGGTCGAGGCCAAGCTTGCCTGGGGCGACCGGTTGGGCGCGATGTTCAGCGGCATCAGCCTGGGCTCCATCCTGCTGCTGGTGGCGTTGGGCCTGGCCATCACCTACGGCCTGATGGGTGTGATCAACATGGCCCATGGCGAGCTGATGATGATCGGTGCCTATGCCACCTATGTGGTGCAGGGCCTGTTCCAGAAGTACTTGCCCGGCGCGTTTGACTGGTACCTGGTGGCCGCGGTGCCCGTGGCCTTCATGGCGTCGGCCCTGATGGGTGCGGCGCTGGAGCGCAGTGTGATCCGCTTTCTGTACGGCCGCCCGCTGGAGACACTGCTGGCCACCTGGGGCATCAGCCTGATGCTGATGCAGCTGGTGCGCACGATCTTTGGCGCGCAGAACGTGGGTGTAGAAAACCCGAGCTGGATGAGCGGTGGCGTGGTGGTCATGGGCAACCTGCAGCTGCCGTGGAACCGCATCATCATCATCGGCTTTGCCTTCGCGGTGCTGCTGGGCATGGCCTGGCTGATCAGCCGGACGCGCCTGGGCCTGTTTGTGCGTGGCGTCACGCAGAACCGCCCGATTGCCTCGTGCATGGGCGTGAACACGGCGCGCATCGATACCTATGCGTTCGCGCTGGGCTCGGGCATCGCCGGTCTGGCCGGCTGCGCCCTGAGCCAGGTGGGCAACGTGGGGCCTGACCTGGGCCAGGGCTATATCGTGGATTCGTTCATGGTGGTGGTGCTGGGCGGTGTGGGCCAGCTGGCCGGCACCGTGTACGCGGCGCTTGGCCTGGGCGTGCTGAACAAGTTCCTGGAAGGCTGGGCCGGCGCGGTGCTGGCCAAGATCGCCGTGCTCGTGCTCATCATCATCTTCATCCAGAAACGTCCGCAAGGGATATTCGCGATGAAGGGCCGGAGCGCCGAAGCATGAGCACGTTGACCCTCCCTTCAAAGCCCGTCGTGCTCACCCGCACGGGCTGGACGGCGTTTGTCATTGCGCTGCTGGTAGTGTGCGCGCTGGCGCCGCTGTTGAACCTGGTGGTGCCCGAGACCAGTGTGTTCCACATGAGCGACTATGCCGTGGCGCTGGTCGGCAAGATCATGTGCTACGCCATTGCGGCCCTGGCCATGGACCTGATCTGGGGCTACACCGGCATTTTGTCGCTGGGCCATGGCCTGTTCTTTGCGCTGGGCGGCTATGCCATGGGCATGTACCTCATGCGCCAGATCGGGCGCGACGGCAACTACAAGAGCGACTTGCCCGACTTCATGGTGTTCCTGGACTGGAAGGAGCTGCCCTGGCACTGGGCCTTCAGCGACAGCTTCATTGCCACGCTGTTCCTCATCGTGGCGGTGCCGGGGCTGGTGGCATTTGTGTTTGGCTACTTTGCCTTCCGCTCGCGCATCAAGGGTGTGTATTTCTCCATCATCACCCAGGCCATGACGTTCGCGGCCATGCTGCTGTTCTTCCGCAATGAAACCGGCTTTGGCGGCAACAACGGTTTCACCGACTTCAAGCGCATCCTGGGCATCGCGGTGGCCACGCCGTCCATGCGCATGACGCTGTTTGTCATCACCGGCCTGACGCTGCTGGGCTTCTTCCTGTTTGCACGCTGGCTGGTGGCCAGCAAGTACGGCCGGGTGTTGCAGGCCATCCGCGACGCCGAAACGCGCGTGATGTTCAGCGGCTACAACCCCATCGGCTACAAGCTCAGCATCTGGGTCATCTCGGCCGTCATGTGCGGCGTGGCGGGCGCGCTGTATGTGCCGCAGGTGGGCATCATCAACCCCAGCGAAATGAGCCCGGCCAATTCGATCGAGATCGCCATCTGGACCGCCGTGGGTGGCCGCGCGTCGCTGATCGGCCCCATCGTGGGAGCGTTCATCGTCAACGGCGCCAAGAGCTGGCTGACCGTGACGGCACCGGAATACTGGCTGTACTTCCTGGGTGCGCTGTTCATTCTGGTGACGCTGTTCCTGCCCAACGGGGTGGTGGGGCTGGTGAAGAAACTGCGCGGCAAGGGGGACAAGGCATGACTCCCGATCTGCTGGAAGAAGGCGCGCGCCGTATTCAGGCGTATTCAGGCAAGACGGAGCAGGGGAAGACCGAATCCGGCGGCCGCGCTGCAGGCTTCTCGCGTATTGCCGCAGCCCCCGGCGTGGTGGACACCACCCACGGCCGCATCCTGTACCTGGAAGACGTGAGCGTGAGCTTCGACGGCTTCAAGGCCATCAACAAGCTGAGCCTGGACATCGCGCCCGGAGAGCTGCGTTGCATCATCGGCCCCAACGGTGCGGGCAAGACCACGATGATGGACATCATCACCGGCAAGACCCGGCCCGACGAGGGCACGGTGTTCTTCGGCTCCACCATCGACCTGCTGCGCTACAAGGAAGCCGAGATCGCGCAGATGGGCATCGGCCGCAAGTTCCAGAAGCCGACCGTGTTCGAGCAGCTCACAGTGTTCGAGAACCTGGAGCTGGCGCTCAAAACCAACAAGGGCGTGGCCGCGTCCATGTTCTTCAAGCTGGACAGCACGCAAAGCGACCGCCTGGCCGAGATCCTGCACACCATCCACCTGGCCGACAGCGTGACGCGCATGGCCGGCAACCTGAGCCACGGCCAGAAGCAGTGGCTTGAAATAGGCATGCTGCTGATGCAGGACCCGAAGCTGCTGCTGCTGGACGAGCCTGTAGCCGGGATGACGGACGAAGAGACAGCGCGCACGGCCGAGCTGTTCCTGATGCTCAAGGGCAAGCATTCGTTGATGGTGGTGGAGCATGACATGAGCTTCATCCGCACGATTTCCGAGATCGTTACCGTTTTGTGTGATGGGTCCGTGCTGGCGCAAGGGACACTGGATCAGGTGCAGGCGGATGAACGCGTCATCGAGGTGTATCTTGGCCGGTAGCTCTTTTTGCACTCGCGGGTTTCGCGGCGGGCGGTGTGCGGCGGGGCTCATACTGCGGCGGTTTTCGCTTCGCGAAAACTCCGCTGCGATGCTCGGGGGTCGGTTGCGCCGCGGAACTCGCTACGCGCTCACGCGCTGCGCTCAAACAGCCGCGGCGAGCATGTCACGGTGCGCGCTGCGCGCGCCAACACTCCCCCCTGTGCTTCTCGCCACCGCAGAAATCGCCCCGCCGCACACCGCCCGCCGCGAGGTGCAGGAGTGACAAAAAGATGCTGACGGTAAAGAACATCAACCAGTACTACGGCGGCTCCCACATCCTGCGCGACGTGAGTCTGGAGGCGAACCTGGGCAAGGTCACCGTACTGCTGGGCAGAAACGGCGTGGGCAAGACCACGCTGCTCAAGAGCCTGATGGGGCTGGTCGCCATCAAGACCGGCACCATTGAATTCGATGGCAAGCAGATCCAGAACGCCACACCGTATGAACGCGCGCGCGCCGGCATCGGCTTTGTGCCGCAGGGCCGCGAAATCTTTGCGCGCCTGACAGTGGAAGAAAACCTGCGCATGGGGCTGGCGTACAAGAGCGCGTCCACACCGATCCCGGCCGAGCTGTACGAACTGTTCCCTGTGCTCAAGCAGATGCTCAACCGCCGCGGCGGCGATCTGTCGGGCGGGCAGCAGCAGCAGCTGGCGATTGCGCGCGCGCTGGCGGCCAAGCCCAAACTGCTGGTCCTGGACGAACCCACCGAGGGCATCCAGCCCAGCATCATCAAGGACATTGGCCGCGTGATCCGCATGCTGGCCGACCGGGGCGACATGGCCATCCTGCTGGTCGAGCAGTACTACGACTTTGCCCAGGAGCTGGCAGATGACTACCTGGTGATGGAGCGTGGCGAATTCATCGCACGCGGCCCGGGCAGCGAAATGGAAGCCAAAGGTATTCGCCAGCTGGTGGCCATCTGACCCCCGCCGCGGGCACAATCGGGGCTTGCGCAAAAACACTCAGAGGAGCCGCCATGAAAACCCTGTTTGCCATCTGCACGGGCCTGATGCTGTTGCCCGGCGCGGCCTTTGCCGCCGAGTCGTGCGACGAGATGAAGACCCGCATTGAAGCCAAGCTCAAGGGCAAGGGCGTCAAGGCCTATTCGCTGGAGATCGTGGGCAAGGATGCCAAGCCCGAGGGCAAGGTCGTGGCCACCTGCGGTTCAGGCAGCAAGCAGATCGTCTACACCCGCAAGTAGGCTTCAACCTACCCCCATGCGCGAATCTGTCGCGCAGGCCCGTGCCGCCGCGGTGTTTATCTTTGGAATCACCAACCTTCAAGGAGATTCCAAATGCCCATCATTCTCTGGCTGCTCGGCGTACCCCTCAGTGTCATCCTGCTGCTGATGCTTTTTGGCGTGTTTTAAGGGCCTTGTGCATCAGCAACCCAGCGCATCGGCCAGCTGGCTGATGCTGCTGCAATGCAGGTCATTGCCCGGGCGCGGTGCCACGTCCTTGATCTGGCCCGCGCCGAATTCCAGGGGCCGCTCGATATAAGCCGTGCACAGGCCGCAGGCGCGCGCGCCGGCCAGATCGTCGTGGTGCGCGGCCACCAGCATCACCTGTGCGGGTGCCAGATCGAACACCCGGGCCACGCCCAGGTAGGTTTCAGGCGCGGGCTTGTATGCGCGAAACACTTCGGCGCTCAGCACGCAGTCCCACGGCAGCCCCGCACGCTTGGCCATATTGGTGAGCAGGCCGATGTTGCCGTTGGACAGGGTGCAGATCGTGTATTTGCGCTTGAGCCGCGTGAGGCCCTGCACGCTGTCCGGCCAGGGGTCCAGGCGGTGCCACACGCGGTTCAACTCGCGCCGCTCCTCGTCACCCAGATGACCCAGGCCGAAGCCGGGCAGGATCTGGTCCAGGATCATGCGGTGCAGGTCATCGATCAGCGTCCATCCCAGCTCGCCGTTCATGACGCGGGCCATCGCGGGCTTGTAGCCTGCGCGCCAGGCCCGTGCAAAGGCGTCGCCGTCCACACCGGGGTAACGCGCCTGGACCTCGCGCCGGATGCTGCCGTGCCAGTCGACCACCGTGCCGAAGATGTCAAACGCCAGCACCTGCACCGTGCTGGCGATATGGCGCGGCGCCGTCATTCGACCTTGACGTTGGCCGCCTTGACCACCCGGCTCCACTTGGGCACTTCGACTTCAATGAACGACCTGAACTGATCAGGTGACGATCCCGCGACGATGAAGCCCTGGCTGCCAAAAAACTCCTTGATGTCCGCGCTGTCCAGCGCCTTGACCACCTCGGCATTCAGGCGCGCCATGATGTCGCGCGGCGTGGCCGCCGGCGCAAACAGGCCCTGCCAAGAGCTTGCCTCAAACCCGTTCAGCGCGGCAATGCCTGATTCGGCAATGGTGGGCACCTCGGGCAGCAGCGGGTGGCGGCGCGCGGACGTGACGGCAATCGCGCGGACCTTGCCGGCCTTGATCTGCGGCAGCAGCACCAGGAAGTCGCCAAACATGGACGCCAGCGTGCCGCCCAGCAGGTCGTTCATGGCCGGCGCGCTGCCACGGTACGGCACATGCGTGAGCTTGACGCCGGTGGCCAGGTCAAACATCTCGCCGGTCAGGTGCATGGAGGTGCCATTGCCCGGTGAGCCATACGTCATGGTCTGTGCGCGGGCCGCGGCGATGTATTCGGCCACGGTCTTGATGGGGCTGGCGGCATTGACGGCCAGCACCAGCGGGGCCGACACCACCTGGCTCACGGGCGCAAAGTCCTTGAGCGGGTCGTAGGGCAGCTTGGGGTAAAGGCTGGCTGCAATCGCGTTGCTGCCCGTCACGCCCATCAGCAGCGTGTAACCGTCTGCGGGCGATTTGGCCACGCCGTCAGCGCCGGTCGTGCCGCCCGCGCCGGGCTTGTTTTCCACCACCACGGGCTGGCCCAGCGCCACAGCGAGCTTTTCGCCCAGGCGGCGCGCCAGCAGGTCGGTGCTGCCCCCGGGCGGGAAGGGCACCACGATGCGGATGGGCTTGGCCGGCCAGGCCTGTGCGCGTGCCAGCGGCGTGGCCGCCGCCAGCAGGCCGGCGGTCAGCAGCGCAAATTCGCGGCGGCTGGGTGCGTGTGTGTGCTTCATGGGCTTCTCGCTTCGCTTCGGTGGGTTGGAGGTTTCAAGTCTTACGCAAAATCCGCACCGGCGGCCACGGGCTTACCCCAGCCGCCGCCGCCCGCGGTTTCAATCACCAGCAGATCGCCCGCGTGCCAATGGGCGCGGGCCTTGGCCGTGAGCACTTGGGTCGTACCGTCGGCGCGCTCGATGCGCGCGATGCCGCAGGCGCCGGGCTGGCCGCCGGCCGCGCCCTGGGGCGCGATGCTGTGGCGCTCACCCCGGTACGAGATGAGCCCGCTGCCGTCCAGCAGGCGGTAGGCCCGCACCACGCCGCAGCCGCCCGCATGCCTGCCCGCGCCGCCGGAGCCGCGGCGCAGGGCGACACGCTGCACGCGCAGTGGCGCCTGCGCTTCGATGACCTCGGCCGGCGTGTTGCGCGCATTGCCCACGTCGGTGGACACGCCCGATCCCCCCGGCCCCCAGGGCGCGCCGCCCGCGGCCGACGCAATGATCTCGGTGAACACCCAGCGCTTGCCGGCCGCCTCGCCGCTGAGCGACAGCACCACGGCCACGCCGGCGTTGGGCGCGGGCATCTGGCCGGGGCTGGCCTGGGCCCAGGCGCCCAGCAGGGCATTGGCCAGCAGCTTGACCAGGTTGGTGCGTGCATTCACCGCCGCCGGGAACGCCGGGTCCACCACCGTGCCGGGCAGCGTGTGCAACGTGACCGGTGCGGTGCAGCCGTGGTTGCTGTCGGCCTGCGGCGCCAGCATGCGGGCAAAGTAGGTCACGGCCGCCCACACGGCCCCGCGCGATGCGTTGACGGGCCCGCGCGTTTGCGCGGCGCAGCCGCGCAGGTCAATCTGCAGTGCGTCGCCCTGCTTGCGCAGCACCACCTCCAGCGGCACCGGGTCAGGGCTGATGCCGTCGCCGTCCAGCGCGTCGGCAAAGCGCCATTCACCGTCCGGCACGGCACGCAAGGCAGCGCGCGTGGCACTCTCCGACGCGGTGATCAACGCCTGCGCCTGCGCGTCAAACCCGGCCTGGGCCACCAGCGGCTGCAAGGCCTGCTCGCCCAGGGCCAGCGCGGCCCACTGCGCGGCCAGGTCGCCCGCCAGGTTGTCGGGCATGCGGCTGTTGGCGCGCAGCAGGCGCATCAGGTTCGCATCGGCTTGGCCCTGGTGGTATAGCTGCACGGGTGTGATGCGCAGGCCCTCCTGCTGGACGCTGGTGGCATCGGTGGGCACCGAGCCCGGGGTGATGCCGCCCACGTCCTGGTGGTGCAGGATGCACGCCAGCAGTGCGCGCACCACGCCGTTCACATGCACCGGCCGCAGCAGCACAAAGTCGGGCAGGTGGGTGCCGCCGGCCCAGGGGTCGTTGCTGAGGTAGCCGTCCCCCGGCTGCATGGCCTGCGCCGGGAACGCGTCCAGCAGCCCGGCCACCGCCGGCGACAGGCTGCCCAGCAGCAGCGGCAGCGAGCGCGCCTGGGCCAGCATGCGCCCGTCGGGCAAAAAGACGGCAGCCGCGCAGTCCATGGCCTCACGCACGACCGACGACACGGCTTGCGCGACCAGGCAGGCCTGCATGGCGTTGGCCAGTGCTTCAAGCTGCCCGGCCAGCCCGGTGGGGGCGGCGTTGCCCGGCGCGGGCGGTGCAGGCAGCGTGAGCCCGGCCGCGCCGAGCGTCGCCACGGTACGTTCAAACTCACCTGCATGCCCGCCGGGCGCAGGCACTTCATGCGAGCAGGTCACGGGCACACCGGGCCAGCGGGCTTGCAGCGCGGCGCGCACCTGCTGCTCATGCGCGGGGTTGCGCGAGGCCTGCAGAAGGCACACCGCGATGTGCGTGGGTGCCTGGGGCAGGGCCGCCAGGCCCGCCAGCAGCGCGGGCAGGTCCAGCGGCGTGACCTCCTGCCCGCCGGCGCTGATGCGCCCCGGTACCTCCACGCGCCAGGCATCAGGCAGCGCGGTGACCCAGGGTGACTGGCCCACATGCAGCACATACGGGTCGACGCGGTTTTGCCGGCCCAGCGTGAGCACATCGGCAAAGCCCTGGGTGCAAACGAGCGCCACGCGTTGCATGCTGCGCCTAGAAGCGGTCGGGCCGGAACGGTGCCAGGTCCACCTGCGGCGCGCGGCCCGCCACCAGGTGGGCCACCTCGCGCCCCGTGGTGGCGCCGCCGCACATGCCCACATGGCCGTGGCCGAAGGCCAGCCAGGCGTTGTCCAGTGCCGGTGCGCGGCCGATCACCGGCAGGCTGTCGGGCAGGCAGGGGCGATGGCCCATCCAGCGCGTGATGCGCGAGGTGTCCAGGTGCGGGAACATCTCCTGCCCCTTGGCCAGCAGCACGTCGGCGCGGCGGTAGTTGGGCGGTGGTGCCAGCCCCGCAAACTCCACGCTGCCGGCCAGGCGCAGGCCCATGGCCATGGGGTTGACCATGAGGTTGTATTCAGGCGCCATGACGGTGTGGCGCAGCGCCAGGTTGCTGCTTTGCACCGTCACGTGGTAGCCGCGCTGGGTCTCCAGCGGCACGCGCAGGCCCAGGTCCCGTGCCAGCGGGGCTGACCAGGCGCCGGCCGCCACCACCACGCCGTCGCATTCCATGCGCTGGCCACTGGCCAGCACCACGGCACGCACCGTGCCGCCCTGGCGCTCAAAGCGGGCGGCCTCGCCGGTCACCGTCTGTGCGCCATCGGCCACGCACTGCGCGTGCAGGGCCTTGACCAGTTGCGACGGGTCCAGCGTGGAGCCGTTGTCCGGCGCCAGGATGCCAAATCGAAAGCGGCCCTTCAGGTCGGGCTCCAGCTGTTCCAGCGCGTCACGGCCCACGTCCTGCAAGTCCACGCCCAGGCTGCGGCGCAGGTTCATGCCCCACTGCCAGCGCGCCGCGGCCTGCTGCGAGCTGTAAACATACAGGCAGCCAGTCTGGCGTACCAGATGCTGTGCGTTGGCATGGGCCAGCAGCGGTGCATAGCTGTCAAAAATCGGCGCCAGCAGCCCGCGCAGCGCGGTGGCAATGCGCACCACCTCGGCGCGCTGCGAATGGCGCAGAAAGCGCACCAGCCAGGGCAGCACCGTGGGCAGGTAGGCCGCGCGGATGGTCAGCGGGCCGTCGGGGTCGCGCAGCCAGCCGGGCACCTGCTTCCACATGCCGGGCAGCCCCACGGGCAGGCAGGCGCTGGGCGACAGCGAACCCGCGTTGCCGAACGAGCAGGCCTCGCCCGGCGGCACCGGTGACACGAAGCTGATGCGGTGGCCGTCGCGCTGCAGCCAGGCGGCGGTGCAGGTGCCGACAATGCCGGTGCCCAGGACGACGATGTGCATGCGCGCGGGGCCCGTCAGCGTGACAGCGGCACGCCGCAGCCTTCCAGCGCGACGCCATCCAGCACCGCGTCGGCCGAGCCGGGCAGGGTGTTGCCCGCCTTGTCCTGGCATTTCAGGTCGGTCAGCTTGAGGCTCAAGGTGCTGCTGCCTTGCCGGGCGGAATAGACGGTGGTGTTGGTGTTCGGGTCCGACACCGAGGTGGGCCGGGCAAACACCAGCGGTGCGGCGCCGGCGCGCACCAGCGTGAGCCCGGGGCCCGGGCCGACGTCAACATGCCAGTCGCCGTTCACGCCGTGGCCACGGTAAGTGACGCCACGGATGCGTGCGTCCTCAATCTGCGACATCAGCGTGATCTCGCGGCAGCTCAGCGGCTGCCCCGGCTTGCGCTGCAGCAGGGCTTCGCTGCCCTTGTCAATGAATACCACCGCCCGGTTTTCGTAGCGCGCGCCCGACGCTGCGGGCACGCGCGCCAGCGGCATCTGGCAGCCCCGGTCCAGGATGTCCGCGCCCTCTGCCTTGGGGTAGATCGTGACGGTGCGACGGTCAGAGCACAGCCACACGCGGGCCAGCAGTGGTGCTGGCACCGCTGGCGAAGCTGCGGCCCTGGGCGCCGCAGGCAGCGCGGGGGCGGTGCATGCCGCATGGCCTTCCAGGGTCTCTGGCCCGGGCCCGCTGGCACAGCCGGACAACAGGGCCGTTGCGCACAGGATGGTTGCGATGCACGTTTTCATGCCCCCATCGTATTGAATTTCCGTGGCAAATGCGCGGTACCTGACCCATGTATGCCTTCGGGTTAATATGCGTGCGGGCCGGCCCCCATGGCCGGCCACGTCGCTCGGACGGTTCCGGGCGCTTACGTGAAAGTTCATCCATGACCGCTTCTTCCAGCGCGAAGCGCCGCTTTGCGCGCATTGACCGCCTCCCCCCCTACGTCTTCAACATCACGGCCGAGCTCAAGCTCGCGGCGCGCCGCCGCGGCGACGACATCATCGACATGAGCATGGGTAACCCCGACGGCGCCACTCCGGCGCACATCGTGGCCAAGCTGACCGAAGTGGCGCAGCGCCCCGACACCCACGGCTATTCGGCCAGCAAGGGCATCCCCCGGCTGCGCCGCGCCATCAGCCACTGGTACGGGGAACGCTACGGAGTGGACATCAACCCCGACAGCGAAGCCATCGTCACCATCGGGTCGAAAGAGGGCCTGGCCCACCTGATGCTGGCCACGCTGGACCGCGGCGACACCGTGCTGGTGCCCGACCCGAGCTACCCCATCCACATCTACGGTGCGGTGATCGCGGGCGCGGACATCCGCAGCGTGCCGGTGTCACCCGACGTGGATTTTTTCGCGGAGCTGGAGAAAACCATCCGCGGCAGTTACCCCAAGCCCAAGATGATGATCTTCGGCTTTCCGTCCAACCCCACGGCGCAGTGTGTGGAGCTGGATTTTTTTGAACGCGTGATCGCGCTGGCCAGGAAGCACGACATCCTCGTGGTGCATGACCTGGCCTATGCCGACATCGTGTTTGACGGCTGGAAGGCGCCGTCCATCATGCAGGTGCCCGGCGCGAAAGATGTGGCGGTGGAGTTCTTTACCCTGTCCAAAAGCTACAACATGGCGGGCTGGCGCATCGGCTTCATGGTGGGCAATGCCGATCTGGTGGCGGCGCTGGCGCGCATCAAGAGTTACCACGACTACGGCACGTTCACGCCGCTGCAGGTGGCCGCCATTGCCGCGCTGGAGGGTGACCAGGCGTGTGTGAAAGAGATCGCCGCGCAATACCAGCGCCGCCGCGATGTGCTCTACAAGGGCTTGACGGAGGCCGGCTGGGCGGTGGACTGCCCCAAGGCCAGCATGTACATCTGGGCGCGCATCCCCGAGCCGTACCGCAAGCTGGGCTCGCTTGAATTTGCAAGGCAGCTGCTGGAGAAGGCCAAGGTGTGCGTGTCACCCGGCATCGGCTTTGGCGACCAGGGCGACGAGCATGTGCGCTTTGCGCTGATCGAAAACGAGCCGCGCATCCGGCAGGCGGTGCGCGGCATCAAGGCGATGTTCAAGGCCGACGGGCTGATGCCGCCGGCGGCCTGAACGCGCGGGGTACTTACTTCGCGGGCTGGATCACCAGCACCGGGTCGGACGTCTTGGGCTCAATGACCACGGACGTCGCGTTGGCGGGCACCACCACGGTCTCGACCTGGCGGATCACGCCGCCGCCGGCCACGCTGCCTTCGGTGCTGCCGTAGCCCACGATGCGGGCCTGGCAGGCCGACTTGTCTTCGCCCGTCAGCACATCGCAGCGGGCCAGCGCATTGGCGGCGTAATTGTTGCCGCTGTCCAGCTTGCCGGCGCGCTTGTCGGCGGCGGCGTTGGCGGCCTCTTTCAGGCAGGTGGCGCGGTCTTGCTGGGTGTTGCCGCTCATGCAGGCGGCGCGTTCGGCTTGTGTGTTGCCCGAGGCGTCAATGCCCGTGGTGCCGGCGGCAACCTGGGCGGTGGCGGCGGTGGCGGCCAGCAGGGCGGCTGCGCCAATGAGCGCAAAGCGCTTGTTCAGCATGTTCATGGGTTGCTCCTTTGAATGGACATTCGATGGAGCAAGTCTAGGAACGACCCGGTCAAATACCTGCCCGACAGCGCGCCGGGCACCGCGCGCCGAAGGCGCGTTGGCGCGTAGGAGCCGTCCGGCAGCGGCGCCTCAGGTGGCCCAGACCCGCGGCGCGGTGGCCGGCAGGCCCCACAGCCCTGTGCGCCAGGCATCGCGCACCGCGCGCAGCAGGCCCATGGCCGGCTCCACCACCGGCGCCAGCGCGCGCACCACGACCACCTGGCTGTTGGGGGCTGTGGCGCCCGCATGAGGCCCCAGCGGATGCGCGTCGATCACGGCACGGGCCAGGGCCAGGGCATCGTCGCGCCGTGCGCGCGACAGCGGCTCGCCCGCCGCCAGGAACAGCGTGGCCATGCAGCGCTGGCCGCCCAGGCCCAGCGGGCCGTTGAGCAGGCGTGCATCCGCTGCGTCAATGCGCCCGCGCTCCAGCCACGCGCCGGGCAACTCGATGTGCTGCAAAAAGCTGCCGCGCTCAAACGGCAGCTGCGCATGCGGCAGGCCTAAAGCGGTGATGTCCCAGCCCAGCAGCTCGGCGCCGGGGGTCAGGTCAAGCGTGAGGTGGTTTTCCGCGAGACAGCCGCTGTAGCACAGCGCCTCCAGCGGCAGCCATTCCAGGCGGGCCCCTGCCTGCAGTGAGATCTGCGTGCGCTGCACGGCCACCAGGCCATCCGAGCGGTAAAAGCGGCTGGCACCCGGCGTGGTCACCAGCCCGTGCGTGCCGGGCCCGGCGCTGATGCGCAGGTCCAGCGTGTCGCCACCCACCAGGCCGCTGGGCGGGTGCACCAGCACGTTGTGGCAGATGGCGTCGCCTTCGGGGTACAGGCTTTGCAGGATGCGCAGCGGCCCGTCGTGTGCGAACCGGGCCACGGTGCGGCCCGATTCCAGGGTGTAGTCAAGCGAGAGTCGGGCGTGCCAGGGCATGCGGCAAGTTTACGTGCCCGGGTTGCGTGCTATTTCCAGAAGCCGCGGTGCGGCACGCTGGCTTCTTCCAGCAACGCCGGGCCGATGCACTCGATCGGGTGGGGCGAGGCATTGAACACGTCGCGGCATGACAGCTCAGCATCCCTCTGCGTGGCCACCTCGCCGCGGAACACGCGCAGGCTCACCGCGTCAATGCCAAACACCACGCGCTGGATGCCCGACCAGAAGATCGCGCCGGCACACATCACGCAGGGCTCGCCCGACGAATAGATCGTGGCGTTGGCCAATACATCGCGGCCGACGCGCGGTGACACGTCACGCACCGCGTTGGTCTCTGCGTGGCCGGTGCAGTCGCCGGTCTCGCTGGTGTTGCAGTACGCCTCGGCCAGCACCGTTCCCTCAGCCGACACCACCACCGCGCCAAACGGCCGGTTGCCGCGCTCGCGCGCGGTGCGCGACCACTCAATGGCGCGGCGCAGGTAGGTGCCGTCCTGTGTGCTGAGTGCTGACCCGCTCATGCCTTGAGCATGCGCTCGGCCCGGGGCGGCAGCATGGACAGGTTGAAAATGCCGTCGGCCGCGGGCTTGGTCTTGAGGCCATAGACCTCGGCCACATCGTCCACCTGCTGCTCCAGCACCAGCTTGCGGATGTCGCCCAGGCCGTGGCCGCGCGCCTCGGGCGTGCCCACGTACTGCGACGTGATGCGCCAGCGCTCCAGCTCCACCGCCTCGTTCAGGATGGGCTCGCGCTGGCGCGTGGCAGCAATGGCGGCCGCCGGGTCGGCGAATGTTTCCACAATCGCGCGATTGCTCGCGCGCAGGAAGGCGGCCACGACCTTGGGGTTTTGCGCCACCAGTGCGCTGCTGGCCAGGATGGCGTTGCCATACAGGTTCACGCCCGCGTCGGAGTACTTCAGCACCGACAGCTCGTCCAGCTTCATGCGCGCAAACAGCGACACCGCGGAGTCATGGAAGTAGGTGGCGCCGTCCACATCGCCGCGCACCACCACGTTGTCGCGCGCGCTGAAATCCGTGGTAACCCAGTTGAAGACATCGGGCCTGGCGCGCAGCTTCTTGGCCACCATGGGCCAGGCGCGGCGCGTGGACTCCACGGCGGCGGCAGCGATCTTCTTGCCCTGCAGGCTGTTGAAGTCGGTGGTGATGCCGCGGTCCTTGCGGCCGATGATGGCAAACGGCGCGCGGTTGTAGTACTGGTACACAGCCTGCACCAGCGGCGTTCCGGGGTTCTGCGCGTTGAATTCAATCAGCGAGCTGATGTCGCCCAGGCCCAGCTGGTACACACCGCTGGCAATGCGCGTAATCGACGCGACCGAGCCCGCGCCGGTGTCAATCGTCACGTCCAGGCCTTCGTCCTTGTAGTAACCCCTGGCTTGCGCCAGGAAGAAGGGCGCGGTCTGGCCGGTGATGCGAAAGTCCAGCGTGAACTTCAGCGGGGTGAGCTTGGGTGAGGCCTGGCTCCATACTGCGGGGGCGGCCAGGGCAGATGAGGTGGCGAGGAAAAGACGGCGTTTCATGGCGGGCTCCGTGAGGCATTGCACTTGAAAACCCGGCATGCATGCGCGTGCGCCATGCCGGGGCATTCAAGAGCAATTTCCGGGCGGCGCGCATCAAGCTGGTGCGCAAACGCTGAACGCTTCTACTCTTTGACGTGCATCAATGCAGGTTGTGTGCCAGTGTGCGCTGGCGTGTGTTTTGCTAGCATGGGCGGTGAGAGTAGAAGCGTTCACCCGGGTGGTCCTCAAATTCAGGCGCCCGGCCGGAAATTGCTCTTGGCAACATTTCCATTCAGGAGCGCTTCACCATGCTGGTCACTCAACAACCCGTCTTCCGCAAGTTCTGGCATGCCGTCATGCCGCTGTCCCGGCTGGCATCCGGCCCCCAACCCTTCACGCTGCTCGGCGAATCCATCGTGCTGTTCCTGGACGCGCAGGGCGAGCCCGCCGCGTTGCGCGACCGCTGCTGCCACCGCACGGCCAGACTGTCCAAGGGCTGGTGCGTGGACGCGCAAGGCCAGGCCTGCGCGCAAGGCCACATCCAGTGTGGCTACCACGGCTGGACCTACGACCGCGGCGGCAAGGTCATCCGCATACCGCAGTACGACGAAGGCCGCGCGGTGCCGCCCGACTACAAGACAACTGCTTACCACTGCACCGCGCGCTACGGCTATGCCTGGGTGGCGCTGGAAGAACCCATTGCCGACATCCCTGACATTCCCGAGTTCAGCAACCCGGCGTGGCGCACCATCTTCCAGTTTTATGAAACCTGGGACACCAGCCCGCTGCGCGCGCTGGAAAATTCATTCGACAACTCGCACTTCAGCTTTGTGCACCGTGCCACCTTCGGCGTGCCCGACGCCCCCCAGCCCAGCAAGTACGAAATCATCGAAAACGACACCGGCTTTTATGCCGAGACGGTGATCGCCGCGGCCAACCCGGCCCGTTTCCAGCCCATCAGCGGCGTGAGCGACGCCGTGACCACACGCCACATGCGCAACGCGTACTTCCTGCCGTTCTCACGCCGGCTGGACATTGAATACCCCGGGGTGGACGGCAAGCCGGGGCGCCGCCACGTGATCATCAACTGCTTCACGCCGATTGACGACGGCCACATGCAGCTGTGCCAATGGCTGTTTCGCAATGACACCGAAGAAGACTGCCCCGCGCAGATGCTGATCGACTTCGACGACGAGATCACACGCGAGGACAAGGACATCCTGGAGTCCACTGACCCGGACGCCGTCGTCGACCTTCGCCGTCGGGGTGTGGAGTACTCGATGGACTCGGACCGGCCCGGCATTTTGATCCGGCGAAAGCTGATGGAGTTGCTGTCCCGCCACGGCGAGGCCGAGGTCCACCGCTGAACTTGGCTGTCATCCCGGGCTTGACCCGGGATCCATCTGCGCACGCCACCATGGACCCCGGGTCAAGCCCGGGGTGACAGGCGGGGGTTAACTTTTCCAGAAGCTGCGGTGCAGGGTGGCGATGTCTTCCTCCACTGCAGCCACCGGCCCGATCACCTCCACAGCCTTCTGCCCGCGTGCAAACACCTCGCGGCAGGGCAGGGCCATCGTCGGGTTCTCGTCGTGGTTGCCGGTCAGCTCCAGCAGGCGTGACTCGGTCATGCCGTACACCAGCCGGCCGATGTGCGCCCAGTACTGTGTGCCCGCGCACATGGCGCAGGGCTCCACCGTGGTGACCAGGGTGCATTGCCAGAGGTAGTCGGCGCTGTAGTTTTGGGCTGCGGTGCGGGCCAGCACTGACTCGGCGTGGTTCACCGTGTCCACATTGCCCTGCTCGGCCAGCACGGTTTCACCGTCGGGTGCCACCAGGATGGCCCCAAACGGGTGGCGGCCCAGCGACATGGCGCGCCGCGCCACGTCGTTGGCGCGGCGCAGGTGCCGCGCGGCCTGCTCCGCGTTCACGTGTTTTGCGAACCGCGGTGCGCCCAGCCCGTGGTGTGCTTTTCAATGGCGCTGAAAAGCTCATACATGATCATCGCCATGGCACCCACCACCACCAGGCCCGCAAAGGCCAGGCCCATCTGCATGGCCGAGCCCGCAGAGATCAGCAGGTAGCCGATGCCCTCGTTGGCGGCGGTCATCTCCGACACCGTGGTGCCCACGAATGCCAGCGTGATCGCCACCTTCAGCGAGCCATAGAAGTACGGCATGGAGCGCGGCAGGCCGACCTTGACCAGCACGTCCCAGCGCTTGGCGCCCAGCACGCGCAAGACATCTTCCAGCTCGGGCTCCAGCGTGGCCAGGCCGGTGGCAATGTTCACCATGATCGGGAAGAAGCTGATCAGGAAGGCGGTCAGGATGGCCGGGCCCGCGCCGATGCCGAACCACACCACCAGGATGGGCACAAACGCCGCCTTGGGCAACGCGTTGAAGGCCGTCATGAGCGGGTACACGGCGGCATAAGCCAGCCGCGAGCTGCCGATGATGAAACCCAGCAGCACGCCCACGACGATGGCAATGCCAAAGCCCGCCATCGTCACCCAGAAGGTGCGCCAGGCATGGCCCGCAATGATCCATTTGAATTCAACCAGCTGCGTCCAGATGCGCCAGGGGCTGGGGAAGATGAATTCCGACACGTTGAACGCCGCGCAGATGAACTGCCACAGCCCGATCACCGTCACCAGCAGGATCCACGGCGACCACATTTCTACCTGTTTCTTGTTCATGGCCATCATGTTTTCCTCATGGCACCAATGTGCCCGCGCAGTTCATGAACGATGTCGGTGAACTCCCTGGTGTAGGTGATCTCCAGGTCGCGCGGGCGCGGCAGGTCGATTTCTTTCTTGACCACAAAGCGCCCGGGGCTCTTGCTCATGACGTACACCGTGTCGGCCAGGAACACGCTTTCGCGCAGGTCGTGCGTGACCAGGATGACGTTGAACTTCTGCTCGGTCCACAGGTCGCGCAGGATGCACCACAGCTCTTCGCGTGTGAAGGCGTCCAGCGCGCCAAACGGCTCGTCCAGCAGCAGCATCTTGGGCTCATGGATCAGCGCGCGGCAGATGCTGGCGCGCTGCTGCATGCCGCCGGACAGCTGCCAGGGGAACTTGTCCTCGTACCCGCCCAGGCCCACCTTCTGCAACAGCTTGCGGGCGCGCTCCTCGTACTCCTTGCGCCTGGCCTTGAAGTTGCTGCGGTAGGGCTCCACGATCTCCAGCGGCAGCAGCACGTTGTCCACCGTGGTGCGCCAGGGCAGCAGGCTGGGCGCCTGGAAGGCCATGCCACTGATCTTCAGCGGCCCCGTCACCGCCTGGCCGTCGATCAGGATCTTGCCCATCGACGGCATCTTCAGCCCCGTGGTGAGCTTCATGAAGGTGGACTTGCCGCAACCCGATGGGCCCACGATGGCGATGAACTCGCCCTGGCGGACCTTCAGGTCAATGGCCTCCACCGCGAAGTGGTTGGAGGCCAGCAGCTCGTCGTTGTAGGCTAGCCAGACGTCGCGAAAGTCAACGAAATGTTCGCTTGCTTCGGCCATTACTTCTTGGCCGCAGGCAGGATATTCAGCTCGGCCTTGGCCGGCAGCATGGAACCGTTCCACACGGCGTCGGGGTTCACGCGGGTCTTGGTGTTGAACGCGTCCGACACCTGCGACGCCATCAGCGACAGGCGGCCCGGCACGACCTGGCCGAAGCCTTCGGCGCGCGCGTCGGGGCTGGCAACCACGGAGTCAATGGCCATCTTCAGGCGGCGGGTTTCCAGCGCCGTGTTGATGATGCCGTCGCGCGCCTTCACGGTGTCGATGGCGGCCTCGGGCTTGGCAATCACTTCCTTCACGCCCTTGGTGAAGGCGCTCAGGAACGCCTTCACGGCGGCCGGGTTCTCCTTGATCATCTTGGGGCTGGCGATGATCACGTTGCCGTACAGCTTGACGCCGTAG
>JBEIPU010000221.1:0-4252 GCA_040376925.1 Caenimonas sp.
GAGCAGCGCAAGGGTGAGTGTCGGCGCGCGCAGCGCGCTTCGTGCTCTGACTCGCTGCGGCTGTCTGAGCGGAGCGCGCAAAGCGCGCGCAGCGAGTTCCGCAGCGCGACCGAGCCATGAGCAGCGCAAGGAAGTCGCCGCAGGCGACCGCTCCAGTGAAGCCCCCAGGTCGGTGCGCGCCCGGGCGTGACTTTGCCGCGAGGTGCAGCGAGCAAAACAAAACGCGAACATCTTCAAGCGTCCGCAGGCTCCGGCCGCAACAAATCAGCAACCAGGTCCTGCGTCAAAGCAGCCACGTCTTCACGCTGCTTGAACAGAATCCCCGCCGTATCAGAAACCACCTCCGGGTCAACAACTAACGTATCAAGAGCCACAAGCGCCTTCGCCCACTCCACACTCTCGGCGATCCCCGGTGCGCGCTGAAACGCATTGGCAAACGGCTGGCTGCGCAGGCGCCCCACAAACTGCGCCACCTGCTGCGCCAGCGCGGCGCTGGCCTGCGGCACCTGGGCCTGCACGATGGCCAGCTCGCGGTCACGCTCGGGGTAGTCCAGCCAGTGGTACAGGCAGCGGCGCTTGACGGCGTCGTTCAGCTCGCGCGTGCGGTTGCTGGTGAGGATGGTCACCGGCGTGTGCAGTGCGCGGATCGTGCCCATTTCGGGAATGCTCACCTGGTACTCGCCCAGGTATTCGAGCAGGAAGGCTTCAAACGGCTCGTCGGCGCGGTCCACCTCGTCAATCAGCAGCACCGCGCCGGGCTCGGGCGCCTGCAGCGCCTGCAGCAGCGGGCGGCGGATGAGGTAGCGGGCCTGGTAGACCTCACGCTCCACCTCCTCCACGCTGTCGCGTCCTTCCACGGCGCGCATGTGCAGCAGCTGGGCGGCGTAGTTCCATTCGTACAGCGCCTCACGCTGCTCCAGCCCGTCGTAGCACTGCAGGCGCAGCAGCTCGCGCTGCAGCACCTGCGCCAAGGCCTTGGCCAGCTCGGTCTTGCCCACACCGGGCTCGCCTTCCAGCAGCAAGGGCCGCTGCAGCTTGAGCGCCAGGTACACGGCCGTGGCCAGGCGGCGGTCGGCAAAGTAACCCACGCCCTGCAGGGCCTGCTGCAGGGCGTCGATGGATGCGAATGCCGTCACAGGCGGTCAGGCCAGCGCTTTGGCTACCGCACGCTGGGTCATCACGCTGATGAGGTTGGCCCGGTAGGCCGCGCTGGCATGCAGGTCGCTGGACAGCTCGCCCGCGTCGATCTTGACGGCCGCCGCAGCCTCGGGCGTGAAGCTCTTGCTCAACGCATCCTCCAGCCCCTTGTGGCGGAACACGCCGTTGCCGCCCCCTGTGACAGCCACGCGCACGCCACTGTCCGTCTGCGCCACAAACACGCCGATCAGCGCAAACCGCGAAGCGGGCTGCTTGAACTTCATGTAGGCCGCGCGCTTCGGGCTGGGGAAGCTGATGGCGGTGATGAGCTCGCCGTCTTTCAGCGCGGTGGTGAACATGCCCTGGAAGTAGTCATCCGCGGCGATCTTGCGCTGGTTGGTGTGCACGGTGGCACCCAGCGCCAGCACGGCGCTGGGATAGCAGGCCGACGGGTCGTTGTTGGCGACCGAGCCGCCCATCGTGCCCATGGCGCGTACCTGGCGGTCACCAATGCCATTGGCCAGGTCGGCCAGCGCGGGGATCGCGGCTTTCACATCGGCGTTTTTCGCCACGTCGGCATGGCGCGTCATGGCGCCAATCACCACGCTGTTGCCGTCTTTCTTCACACCGGCCAGCTCGGCGATGCCGCCCAGGTCCACGACCTGTTCGGCGCTTGTCAGGCGCAGCTTCATCGACGCCAGCAGGGTCTGGCCGCCGGCCAGCAGCTTGCCGCCGGCGGCCGCCAGCTTGGCGGCATCGGCTGCGGAGGCGGGGCGCTCAAAGGTAAATGCGTACATGGTGTTGTCTCCTCAGGCTTTGGCGTTCTGGATCGCTTCCCAGACTCGGCTGGGTGATGCGGGCATGTCGAATTCCTTGACGCCCAGGTCCTTCAGCGCGTCCAGCACGGCGTTGATCACCGCCGGCGGCGAGCCGATGGCGCCCGCCTCGCCGCACCCCTTGGTGCCCAGCGGGTTGTGCGTGCACGGCGTGCACACGGTGCCGATGTTGAACTGCGGGAAGTCGTCCGCGCGCGGCATGGCGTAGTCCATGAAGCTGCCGGTCAGCAACTGGCCGGTCTCCTTGTCGTATACACAGTTTTCCATCAGCGCCTGGCCGATGCCCTGCACCAGCCCGCCATGCACCTGGCCTTCCACGATCATCGGGTTGATGATGGTGCCGAAGTCGTCCACCGCGGTGAACCTGTCCACCCGCGTCACGCCGGTGGCCGGGTCGATTTCCACCTCGCAGATGTAGGTGCCCGCAGGGAAGGTGAAGTTGGTCGGGTCGTAGAACGCGGTTTCGTTCAGGCCCGGCTCCAGCTTGTCCAGCGGGTAGTTGTGCGGCACATAGGCCGCAAGCGACACCTGGCCGAAAGCCACCTTCTTGTCGGTGCCCTTGACAGTGAATTCGCCGTTGGCAAATTCGATGTCGGCGTCGCTGGCCTCCATCAGGTGCGCGGCGATTTTCTTGGCCTTGGTCTCGATCTTGTCCAGCGCCTTCATGATGGCCGCGCCACCCACGCTGATGGAGCGCGAGCCATAGGTGCCCATGCCGAACGGCACGCGGCCCGTGTCGCCGTGCACCACGTCCACGTTCTCCACCGGGATGCCCAGGCGCGCTGCCACCACCTGCGCAAACGTGGTCTCGTGGCCCTGCCCGTGGCTGTGAGAGCCGGTGAAAACCGTCACGCTGCCGGTGGGGTGCACGCGGATTTCGCCGCATTCAAAGAGGCCGGCGCGCGCGCCCAGGGCGCCCGCGATGTTCGATGGCGCGATGCCGCAGGCCTCGATGTAGGACGAATAACCAATGCCGCGCTTCAGGCCCCTGGCGGCGCTTGCCGCCTTGCGGGCTGCAAAGCCCTTCACATCAGCCATGTCCTCGGCCTTGGTCATGCAGGCCAGGTAGTCGCCCACGTCGTACTGCAGCGCCACCGGCGTCTGGTACGGCCAGCTGTTGATGAAGTTGCGCTTGCGGATTTCGTCCTGGGACAGCCCCAGCTCCCAGCCGCAGCGGCTGACCAGGCGCTCCAGCAGGTAGGTCGCCTCGGGCCGGCCGGCGCCTCGGTAGGCGTCCACCGGCGCGGTGTTGGTGAACCAGGCGTCCACCTCCACATAGATCTGCGGGCAGGTGTACTGCCCGGCCAGCAGCGTGGCATACAGGATGGTCGGCACGGCGGTGGAGAAGGTGGACAGGTACGCACCCAGGTTGGCGTCGGTGTGCACGCGCATCGCCAGGAACTTGCCGTCCTTGTCCATGGCCATCTCGGCATGGCTTACATGGTCGCGGCCGTGCGCGTCGCTCAGGAAGGCTTCGCTGCGGTCAGCCACCCACTTGATGCTGCAGTTGAGCTGCTTGGCGGCCCAGGTCAGCGCCACATCCTCAGCGTACAGGTAGATCTTGGAGCCGAAGCCGCCGCCCACGTCGGGCGCAATCACGCGCACCTTGTGCTCGGGCAGGCCCAGCACAAAGGCCGTCATCAGCAGGCGCTCGACGTGCGGGTTCTGGTTGGACACATACAGCGTGTATTCGTCGCTGGCGCGGTTGTAGCTGCCGATGGCCGCACGCGGCTCCATGGCGTTGGGCACCAGCCGGTTGTTGGTCAGGTCCAGCTTCGTGATGTGCGCTGCCTTGGCAAACGCGGCGTCGACCTGCCCCTTGTCGCCAATGGCCCATTTGTAGCAATGGTTGTCAGGCGCGGCGTCATGCAGCGCCGTGGCCTTGGCGGCATCGCTGACGCTGACAACGGCGCTCAGAACGTCGTAGTCGACCACCACGGCTTCGGCGGCATTCTTGGCCTGCTCCAGCGTGTCAGCCACCACCATGGCCACATGGTCGCCCACGTAGCGCACCTTGCCCTGCGCCAGGATGGGGTGCGGCGGCTCCTTCATGGGGGTGCCGTCGGTGCTGGTGATGAGCCAGCCGCAGGGCAGCCCGCCCATCTTGCCTTCCACGTCCTTGCCGGTGAAGACCTTGGCCACGCCGGGCATGGCCTCGGCAGCGGCCACGTCCACGCTCTTGATGACGGCATGCGCATGCGGCGAACGCACGAACACAGCCACGCGCTGGTTGGCCAGGTTGATGTCGTCGGTGTAGTTGCCCGCGCCGGTGAGGAAGC
>JBEIPU010000146.1:0-10896 GCA_040376925.1 Caenimonas sp.
GCGCGCAGCGTGGCCAGGTCGGTGATGACGCCGTGGTAGCCCATGACCATGGCCAGGCAGGCCAGGCCGCATTCGGCGGCCTCGGTCTGCAGGATCACCGGCAGGCGCCGGCGCAACCCCAACGAGAGCGACTCAAGCCAGGCCATGCGTGGTGTGCCCCTTCATCACATGGACCCCGTGATGCTGTACAGCGGCTCCAGCATCCATTCCCACAGGCGCCGTGTTTCCTGCAGGATGTCGGCGTCCAGCCGCATGCCGGCCGACAGCGGCCACTGCTTGCCGTAGGCCGTGACGTTTTGCTGCTTGAGCGTGACGACGATGGCATACACCGGCTCGCCCGGCGGCACATCGGGAATCTGGAAGCCTGCCAGCTCGGTGCTGGTCACGGCGTTGTTGGACACCGACGCCACCACGCCCTCGTGCTGGCCGAACTTCTGGTACGGGAACGACTGGTAGCGCAACAGCACTGTGTCGCCTGGGCGGATGAAGCCCATGGTGCGACTGGGCGCATACAGGCGCACTTCCAGCTTCGCGTCGCTGGGCACGAGGTTCAGCAGGGGGCGGCTGGTGTCCACGGACTGGCCGGCCTCGCCGCTGACCAGGGTGGCGCGGCCCGACTCAGGTGCCGTGATGACCACGCGCCGACGTGCCTCCACCTCGGTCAGTTCCTGCTGGGCCGATGACACGCCGCGCTCCAGCAGGCCGGTCTGGTTGGCATAGCGCACGCGGGTGTTTTCGATCTCGCGCAGGGTGGTGGCCAGCTCGCGCTGCGCCACCAGGGCGTCGCGCTCCAGCGCCTGCAGGCGTGACTGCTGTTCGCTCAGCTCGGCTTCTTTCTGGAAAAGCTGCTCGCGCGCAATGTAGTCCTGGTCGGCCAGACCCTGGTAGCGTTTGCGCGCGTCCTCTGCCAGCTTCAGGCGGATGCGCTGCTGGTCCATCTGGCGTTCGATGGACTGCTGCTCGGCGCGCAGCGTGCCGGCGCGGCGCTCCAGGTGACCGATCTCGGCGGCCTCCACGCCCTTGTTGCGGGCAAGCTCCGCCTCCAGGGAGCGGCGGCGCTCGTCCACCTGCTGGCCGATGTCGGCCTGGATTTCGCGCGCGCCCGAGCCCAGCCGGTCGCTGTTGAGCACGAACAGCACGTCACCCTTTTGCACCACCTGGCCTTCGTTGACCTTGCGCTCCAGCACCACGCCCGCCTGGGGCGTGTGCACACGTATCACGCCAGTGGACGGCACCAGCTGGCCTGTGACGGTGGCGCGGCGGGTGTAAGTGCCATAGGTGAGAAACAGCACGACCAGGATGCCCAGTACGGCGGAGATCACCACCAGCCAGGTGGTTTTGGGGTGGGGGGTGAGGATGATCTGCCCAAGCGAGCGCGCGCTGCGCGCCTTGAGCACTGCGTCACGGAACAGCTTGGTGTCCGCCGGCGGCGGTGAGTCTGGTTTCAAGGTGTTGCGGCTTGCGAGATGCTGGATGAACTCTTGAACACAAGCCGTTGATTTTAATGAGGTTTGCCAGCATCACCTAGCAACCTGTCGCGCCAATCACACGCGTTGCAACACCCCTCACGCGGGCGTGAGCACCCCTCACACGCGTGTGAACACCAGATCCCAGACGCCGTGGCCCAGCTTGAGGCCCCGGTTTTCAAACTTGGTCAGCGGCCGGTAGGCCGGCTTGGGCGCAAAGCCGTCCGCCGTGTTGCGCAGCAGCGGCTCGGCGCCCAGCACGGCCAGCATCTGGCGGGCGTAAGGTTCCCAGTCAGTGGCGCAGTGCAGGTAGCCGCCCGTTCGCAGGCGTTGCGCCAGCCGTGCCACCAGCTCGGGCTGGATCAGGCGGCGCTTGTTGTGCTTCTTCTTGTGCCACGGGTCGGGAAAGAAGATGTGTACGCCGTCCAGGGTTTGCGGCGGCAGCATGTTGTCCAGCACCTCCACGGCATCGTGCTGCAGGATGCGGATGTTGGCCAGCCCCTGTTCGCCGATGCGCTTGAGCAGGGCGCCCACGCCGGGCTCATGGACTTCACAGCACAGGAAGTTGGTGTCCGGCATCAGCCCGGCGATGTGGGCCGTCGCCTCGCCCATGCCAAAGCCGATTTCCAGCACCACCGGGGCGCTGCGGCCGAAGGCGGCGGAAAAGTCCAGCGGCGCGCCGGTGTACGGCAGCAGGAAGCGGGGGCCCAGTTCTTCAAACGCGCGGGCCTGGCCGAAGGTGGTGCGGCCCGCCCGGCGCACAAAGGTGCGCACGGTGCGCGGGTGGGCGATGGAGTCCGGCGCGCCGGTGGGCGGGGCGGATGGGGAAGGAGGTACGGCGTCAGTCACGACCGGGATTGTAGGAGTCGCGCCAGCGCGCGACCCACCGGTCCAGCGCGTGTGCCACCGTGCCGTGTGGGGCAGGGGGCAGACCCAGCACGTGGGCCGCAGCGGCCAGCGCTGCCAGCGGGTCCGCCAGGTCCAGCGCCTGTGCGCCGTTCTGCTTGGACAGTTTTTCGCCGTTGGCACCCAGCACCAGCGGCACGTGCAGGTAGCGCGGCAGGGGCAACCCCAGCGCAGCTTGCAGAACGATCTGGCGCGCTGTGTTGTCGGCCAGGTCGGCGCCGCGCACCACGTGGGTGATGCCCTGCGCGGCGTCGTCTACCACCACGGCCAGTTGGTAAGCCCACAGACCATCGGCGCGGCGCAGCACGAAGTCGCCCACCGTCGCGGCGACGTCCTGCTGCTGCGGTCCGAGGCGCCTGTCGTGCCAGCGCACCATGCCGGCCGGTACGCGCAGTCGCCATGCTTGCGGCCGGCCGGCCTGGGTGGGGCCGCTGCGGCAGGTGCCGGGGTACACCAGTTCGGCAAATCTGCCGCGTTCCGTGCCGCGCGCCGCATGCACTGCTTCAATGTCCTTGCGTGAACAGGTGCAGGGGTAAGCCTCGCCGGCGCGGATGAGTCTGTCCAGCGCAGTCTCGTAAAGCGCATTTCGTTGTGATTGCCACAGCGGCGCTTCGTCGGGCAGGAGCCCGCAGACGGCCAGCTGCTGCAGGATAAGTTGGTCTGCGCCGGGGATGCAGCGCGGTGTGTCTACGTCTTCAATGCGCACCAGCCAGCGGCCACCATGGGCGCGAGCGTCAAGCCAGCTGGCCAGCGCCGCAACCAGTGAGCCAGCGTGCAGCGGCCCTGTAGGAGACGGTGCGAACCTGCCGATGTAGCCCACACTCAGGTCAGGCTGCCTTCAACGCCAGCTCAAGCCCCGATACAAACGCGTTTTCCACGCGATGCCCCAGACACCAGTCACCACAGACGCCGATGCGCACGCGCCCATCCCACAGAAAGCTTTTGCCCAGCGGCTTTTCGGTCTTGGCATAGCGCCAGCGGTGCACCTCGGCGTGCGCGGGCTCGGCGCGGATGCCGGTGACTTCGGCAAATGCCTTGAGCAGCTTGGCCTGCACGCGCGGGGCGTCGTCTTCCAGGTGCTCGCGCGACCAGGCGGCGCTGGCCTGGATGGTCCAGCGCTCGATCGGGTCGCGCCCCGGCTTGGACGACTCGCGGGCCAGCCAGGCAATGCGGTGGTGGGTGCTGAGCGCCGCATTCCATTGCGGCCCCAGGTGGGGCAGGGTGGGCTGCACGGCATGGGGGTAGGCCAGCATCAGCGTCCAGCAGGGGGCCACCTGCACCTCGGCCAGCTGCTGCGCCAGCACCGGGGCCAGGGCAGAGGCCTGCAGCAGCGTGTGGGCCTGCACGCTGGGCACGGCCAGCACCACGCTGTCAAAGCCCGAATACACGTGCGTGGATTCAGCGGCGCCCGCGGTGCGCAGCTGCCAGCGTCGCGCGTCCAGCGCGTCGCGCTCGATCCGGGTCACCTGGGTCTGCAGCTCCACACGGCCTTGCTGCGCCAGCGGCTGCGCCCAGGCGCGCACCAGCGCGCTCATGCCCGGCGTGCCGACGTAGTGGGCTTCAGGCGAGGGCAGGGCGGCTTCGGCCACGCGGCCATGCGGGTCCAGCACGCGCACGGCGTTGGCGCTCCAGGGCTTGACGGCGGCGGGTGTGGTGGCGATGGCTTTGGCAAAGCGCGCATCGCGCACGGTGAAGTACTGCGCGCCGTGGTCAAACGTGCCAAACGGCGAGCTGCGGGTGGACATGCGCCCGCCAAAGCCCCGGCTTTTCTCGAACACAGTGACCTGGTGGCCGGCCTGCGCCAGCGTGCGCGCGCAGGTGATGCCGGCCATGCCAGCGCCAATGACGGCAAAGTGTTGGGGCCGGGTTGCAGCGGGTTTGGGTGGCATTGGACGTCTCGTGTTGTGGGGCGGATGGGTGCAGGTCAGTGGCTTACTCTACACGGTGGCGTTCCAGCAGCGCCGTTCGCGTGGCCTGGCTCTCCAGTTGGCCCAGCCACCATTGCAGCGCGCGCCCCTGGCCGGCGCCTGTGGCACCCCGCCAGGCATAGCCTACGCGCACGATGCGCGGCGGGCGCTCCACCCGGCGGGCCACCAGCCGGCCTGTTTCGAGGTAGGGCCGCGCCATCGGCTCGGGCAGGAAGCCGCAACCCAGCCCGCGCAGTTGCGCGTCCAGCTTGGCGGCCATGCTGGGCACGGTGAACACGTCCTGCCCGCCCAGCAGGCCGACGGTCACGCCCCGGCCGCGCTGCACCGAGTCCGCCACGGCTACCGCGCGGTGCTTTTGCAGCAGCGCGTCGCGCAGCGGCTCGGGCTGCGCTGCCAGGGGGTGGTGGGGCGCCACGGCAAACACGAATGAAAGCCCGCCCAGCGGCTTGCCATGGATGCCCGCGGCATTGCCGGATTCCAGGCTCACGCCCAGCGCCAGGTCGGCCTGGCCGGAGGTGAGTGCTTCCAGCGTGCCGCTCAGGGTTTCGTGGCGGATGCGCAGCTGGGTGGGGGGCGACAGCGCAAAAAAGGCCTGGGCCAGCTCCATCAACGTGGCGCGCGAGATCACGCTGTCGGCGGCGATGGTGAGCTGGGGCTCCCAGCCCGTGGCCACGCGGCGCACACGGTTGGCCACGGCGTCAATGTCGTCCAGCAGACGTGCGCCTTCGCGCAGCAGCTCGGCGCCGGCTTCTGTCAGGCGGGCCTGGCGCGAGCTGCGGTCAAACAGCAGCACGTCCAGCGCGTCCTCGATCTGGCGCACGCGGTAGGTCACGGCGCTGGGCACCAAGCCCAGCTCGCGCGCGGCGGCGGCAAAGCTGCCGCTGTCGGCCACCGTCTGCAGCAGGCCGAGCGCGTCGGGCGTTAATACATTGCGTGCGCTTTGCATATAACGGGTATTTATATTCAAATTATTTGAATGATGCCATCAATTCCGGTTACTGGCTGACAACGCATGCTGGCCCTACATTCATTCCCAGACCACGACACCCACCCAGGAGTTCGACATGCTCACACTTCGCAAATCCCAGGACCGCGGCTTCGCCGACCACGGCTGGCTCAAGTCGTTCCACAGTTTTTCGTTTGCCGGCTACTACGACCCCAAGCACATGGGCTTTGGCAATCTGCGCGTCATCAATGAAGACCGCATTGCGCCGGGCACCGGCTTTGGCACGCACGGCCACCGCGACATGGAAATCATCAGCTACGTGCTGCAGGGCAACCTGGCACACAAGGACACGCTGGGCAACGTCAAGGGCATCCCGCCCGGCGACGTGCAGCGCATGAGCGCGGGCCGCGGCGTGCAGCACAGCGAGTTCAACCACGCGCCGGACGAGACCACCCATTTCCTGCAGATCTGGATCGAGCCCAATGTGACCGGCATTCCCGCCAGCTATGAGCAAAAGACTTTTGCCGAGGCGGAAAAGCGCGGCACCTTGCGCCTTGTGGCCTCGCCCGACGGCTCGCAAGGCTCGGTGACGATCCATGCCGACGCATCGTTGCGCGCGGGACTGTTTGACGGCGCGGAAGCGGCCCGGCTGGCGCTGGACCCGGCGCGCAAAGCCTATGTTCACCTGGTGCGCGGCGAGCTGGAGGTCAATGGCCAGCCGCTGCATGCCGGCGACGCCGCGCTGATCGAGAACGAGCCAGAACTGACGCTGGCCCATGGCAAGGACGCCGAAGTGCTGGTGTTTGACCTGGCCGCCTGATTCCCTTTTTTATCCAACCGAGGAGCTTTTCCATGAACCCGTCCGTATCCACCCAGAACACGCTGGCCCTGATCGGCCGCGCGCTGATTGCCCTGCTGTTCGTGCCCGCGGGCTTCAGCAAGATCGCCGCCTTTGCCGGCGTCACCGGCTACATCGCCTCCAAGGGCGTGCCGCTGCCTGCCGTGGCGGCTGCCATTGCCATTGCGGTGGAACTGGGCCTGGGCCTGCTGGTGCTGGTGGGCTGGCAGACCCGCTGGGCGGCGCTGGCCATTGCCGTGTTCACCGTGGTGATCACCTTCATCTTCCATGCGTTCTGGTCCGTGCCGGCCGAGCAGGTCATGCAGCAGCAACAGGCCTTCTTCAAGAACATCGCCGTGGTGGGTGGCCTGCTGGCACTGGTGGCCTTTGGCCCTGGCGGCTTCAGCCTGGACGCCCGGCGCAAGTGATTTCCCGCAACCCTTCATCAACTCCCAAGGAAAACTGACATGGCAAAAACCGTTGTTGTCTACCACTCTGGCTACGGCCACACCCAGCGCATGGCCCAGGCCGTGGCCGAAGGCGCAGGCGCCCAGCTGCTGGCGATCGACGCCGAAGGCAACCTGCCCGAAGGCGGCTGGGACGCGCTGGCCGCGGCCGACGCCATCATCTTCGGCAGCCCCACCTACATGGGCAGCGTGAGCTGGCAGTTCAAGAAGTTCGCCGACGCCTCGTCCAAGGTGTGGTTTGCCCAGGGCTGGAAAGACAAGGTCGCCGCCGGCTTCACCAACAGCGCTGGCATGAACGGCGACAAGCAGGGCACGCTGACCACGCTGTTCACGCTGGCCATGCAGCACGCGATGATCTGGGTCAGCCAGGGCCTGATGCCGTCCAACACCAAGGGTGCCAGGCGCGACGACGTGAACTACCTGGTGTCGTACAGCGGTGCCATCGCACAGTCGCCTTCAGACGGCGGTGCCAACGACATGGCCGCCGGCGACCTGGAAACGGCCAAGCTGTTTGGCAAGCGCGTGGCCGATGTTGCGGCCCGCATGCGCGGCTGATACGCTGCACCGCTGCATCACGACGAACAGGCGGTTGAAATGGGCATCGATGACATCCTGAACGGGCACACCAAGGACCTGGGGGGCGGCTTTGTCGTGCGCAGGCTGCTGCCGGCGGCGCGCCGGCGCTCGGTCGGGCCGTTCATCTTCTTTGACCATTTCGGCCCGGCCACCGAGCGGCCGCAGGACAACCACGATGTGCGGCCCCACCCGCACATCGGCCTGGCGACGGTGACCTACCTGTTCGAGGGTGCGATGATGCACCGCGACAGCCTGGGTGTGGTGCAGCGGATTGAGCCCGGCGCGATCAACTGGATGACGGCGGGGCGCGGCATCGCGCATTCCGAGCGCAAGCCCGAAAACCTGCAGGGCAGCACCTATGTGAACCACGGCCTGCAGCTGTGGGCTGCGCTGCCGCGTGCGTTTGAAGAGGTGGACCCTTCGTTTGCGCATACACCGGCGTCAGACATTCCTGAGCTGGTGGTGGACGGCGCCACGGTGCGCGTGCTGATCGGCGATGCCTTTGGCCGCCAGTCGCCCGTGGCCACCTTCTCGCAGACGCTGTATCTGGATGTGCAGTTGCCCGCCGGTGGGGCGTTGCAACTGCCGCCGGTGTGCGCAGAAATGGCGGTGTATGCAGTGGACGGCGCGCTGGTGGTGGACGGCCAGACGCAGCCCGCGCTGACCATGGCGGTGCTGACGCCGGGCGCCGTGAGCACGCTGGCCGCTGCCGACGGGCCCGCGCGGCTGGTGGTGATTGGCGGCGAGCCGCTGGATGCACCGCGCCACATGTGGTGGAACTTCGTCTCCAGCCGCAAGGAGCGCATCGTGCAGGCAGCTGATGACTGGGAAGCGGGCCGCTTTGTGCCCGTGCCCGGTGAAACCGAGTTCATCCCTTTGCCTGAGCGGCACTTCACAGCTTCCTGAACCCGGCGAAGGCCCGTACCATGCGGGCATGAAAGTTCTTGCCATCCTGCCCTGGTACGACTGGGCCGCCGTCATCTGGTTCTTTGCGTCCTGGTCGGGCTATGCCTGGTTCGCGCGGCACCGGGGCGAGCGCCATGCATCGCTGCTGCAGACCACCAACCGCTACCGGCGCTACTGGATGCTGCAAGCCACCGCGCGCGACCCGCGCGTGCTCGACGGCATCATCACCCAGACGCTCTCGACCAGCCCATCGTTCTTTGCCTCCACCACCATCATCATCATCGGCGGCCTGCTGGCCCTGCTGGGCACGACCGACAAGGCGGCCGATTTCGTGCGCGAGATCCCGTTCGCCGTGCGCACCACCATGCTGGTGTTTGATCTCAAGGTGCTGGTGCTGCTGGCCATCTTTGTCTATGCGTTCTTCCGCTTCAGCTGGTCCATGCGGCAATACACCTTTGCGGCCCTGGTGATCGGCTCCATGCCCGACCCGAAGGACTTTGACAGCGGCAAGTTTGACCGCACCCACTTTGCGGACCGGGCAGGGACACTCTTGGGAATGGCTGCGGAGACCTTCAACGACGGGGTGCGGGCCTACTACTTCGCTTTTGCTGCGATCGCTTGGTTTTTTTCGCCGGTCGCGTTTGCCCTGGCTGCTGCGATGGTCGTGCTGATTTTGTACAGCCGGGAGTACCGGTCTGAGGTGCTGCACGTGTTGCGGGACTGAGTTTTTTTGGCCCCGTGGGTTGGCGCTGACGGCGCCCGGCTCCGCACGCCGTCTCCAGAAGAAGCCCAGGCCCTAAACGGAAGTTCGAGTAGCAGCCAACGAAGGATCCAAAGCCTCCCGCTCGTCAAACACAAAACAGTTGCCCTTGAAGTGCGCCCCGCCGGTTTCCTCAAAGTACTTGAGGATGCCGCCGTCCAGCTGGTAGACGTTCTCCAGCCCCGCCTCACGCATGTAAATGGCGGCCTTCTCACAGCGGATGCCACCGGTGCAAAAGCTCACCACGGTCTTGCCGGCAAGGTCTGCCTTGTGCGCCTGCAGGGCATCGGGAAATTCGGTGAACTTGCTGATGCGCCAGTCGATCGCGTTGTCAAACGTGCCGTGGTCCACCTCGAACGCATTGCGCGTGTCCAGCGTCACCACGGGGCGGCCTGCGTCGTCATGGCCCTGGTCCAGCCAGCGCTTGACGGTGGCGCTGTCCACCGCCGGTGCACGGCCACTGGCGGGCTGGATGGCCGGGTGGTTCATGCGGATGATCTCGCGCTTGACCTTGACCAGCAGCTTGCCGAAGGGCTGCGTGGCAGACCAGCTTTCCTTGGGCGCCAGGTCGGCGAAGCGCGCGTCGGTGGCCAGCTGCCGCACAAAGCTGCGCACCGCATCAGCCGCGCCGGCCAGGAACAGGTTGATGCCCTCCTCGGCCAGCAGCACCGTGCCTTTGAGGCCCAGCGCCAGGGCCCGATCGTGCAAGGTCGCGCGCAGGGCGGAGGTGTCGCTGAGCGGGACGAATTTGTAAGCGGAAATATTGAGGATGGCGTTCACACCAGCGATTTTAAGAAGGTGTCAAGCGCTCTTCATTTCCTACAATGACCGCATGTTTGTCCATCTGCGCCTGCACACCGAATTTTCCGTCGTTGACGGCACCAACCGCGTTGACGACATCGTGAAGGCCGCCGCGGCCGACGGCCAGCCCGCGCTGGCCATCACTGACCTGAACAACCTGTTCGGCGCGATCAAGTTTTACAAGGAAGCCCGAAGCAAGGGCGTCAAGCCGCTGATCGGCGCCGAGGTGATGGTGCAGGGCCTGGCCAAGGATCCGGCGCAGCTGTCACGCATCATCGTTCTGGTGCAGGGCCGCCAGGGTTACCTGAACCTGTGCGAGCTGCTCGCGCGTGCCTGGACGCAAAACGTGGTCAAGGCCCAGGCCGTGTGCAAGCCAGCCTGGCTGCAGGAGCTGGGCGAGGGCCTGATCGTGCTGTCGGGCGCGCAGGCCGGCCCCGTAGGGCAGGCGCTGGTGCAAGGCGACGAGGCCCGCGCGGCCGAGGTGGCGCTGCAGCTGGCGTCCATGTTCCCGCACCGCTTTTACATTGAGCTGCAGCGCGCCGGCCGGGCCGACGATGAGGCCCATGTGACGGCGGCGGTGCAGCTGGCCGCGCGGCTGAAGCTGCCTGTGGTGGCTACCCACCCGGTGCAGTTCACGCTGGAAGACGATTACGAGGCGCATGAGGCGCGCGTTTGCATTTCCGAGGGCGAGATCCTGGGCAACCAGCGGCGCGTGCGCAAGTTCACGCGCGAACAGTATTTCAAGTCGGCCGCGCAGATGCAGGCGTTGTTTGCCGACGTGCCATCGGCCATCGCCAACACGGCCGAGATCGCGCGCCGATGCAGCCTGACGCTGGAGCTGGGCAAACCCCGGCTGCCGGACTTCCCGACGCCCAACGGAATGCCGATTGAAGAGTACTTCCGCTTCGCGTCACACGAGGGGCTGAAGGAACGCATGCTGCGGCTGTACCCGGACGCAGCCCGGCGGGAAGCCGAAATGCCGCGCTATGTGGACCGGCTGGAGTTCGAGATCAACACCATCCTGAAGATGGGCTTTCCAGGCTACTTTTTGATCGTGGGCGACTTCATCAACTGGGCCAAGGCCAACGGCTGCCCGGTTGGGCCGGGCCGGGGCTCGGGCGCGGGCTCGCTGGTGGCGTATGCGCTCAAGATCACCGACCTGGACCCGCTGCAGTACAACCTGCTGTTCGAGCGCTTTTTGACCCCTGAGCGGGTGTCCATGCCCGACTTCGACATCGACTTCTGCCAGACCAACCGCAACCTGGTGATCGATTACGTCAAGGACAAATACGGCAAGAACGC
>JBEIPU010000191.1:0-6052 GCA_040376925.1 Caenimonas sp.
AGTGCGACAACCTGTTGGTGCTGGCCGCGTCGCAAACCCGCGACAAGGACGCGCTGAGCAAGGACGGCGTGGAAAAGGTATTGAACGACCTGGCCGCCATGGGCTTTGAGTACATCGTGTGCGACTCACCCGCGGGCATCGAGACCGGCGCGCTCATGGCCATGCACTTTGCCGACGAGGCGCTGGTGGTGACCAACCCTGAAGTGTCCAGCGTGCGCGACAGCGACCGCATCCTGGGCATGCTGGCCAGCAAGACAAAACGCGCGATCGACGGCAAGGAACCCATCAAGGAACACCTGCTGATCACCCGCTACAACCCGGGCCGGGTGGACCAGGGCCAGATGCTGTCGCTGGAAGACATCCAGGACATCCTGCGCATCAAGCTGATCGGCGTGATCCCTGAGAGCGACAGCGTGCTGACCGCGTCCAACCAGGGCACGCCCGCCGTGCACCTGAAAGGCACCGACGTGAGCGAGGCCTACAAGGACGTGATCGACCGCTTTTTGGGTGAAGACAAGCCGCTGCGCTTCATTGACGCGCAGAAGGCCGGCTTCCTCAAGCGCCTGTTCGGGGGGAAATAAGCCATGGCCTCGTTCCTGTCATTCCTGCTGGGCGAAAAGAAAAAGACCGCCAGCGTCGCCAAGGAGCGGCTGCAGATCATCCTGGCGCACGAGCGCAGCGGCCGCAACGCCGCCGAGCCCGATTACCTGCCCGCGCTGCAGCGCGACCTGGTCGCCGTGATCAGCAAGTACATCAAGATCAACCCCGGCGACATCAAGGTCCAGATGGACCGCCAGGACAACCTGGAAGTGCTGGAAGTGAAGATCGAGCTGCCCGAGGCGCGCTGAGCGGCTACGCCAGCAAAGTCATCCCGCAGGATGACGCCGCCGCCTTGTCGAACGTCCAGGTTCGCGCGCAGCCTTCGCTTTCAGCCAGCTGCGCGACCAACGCATCAGCGAGGCCCGCCTTGGCGGGCTTGGTGGACGCGAGCCGCCGCACCGCGGCAAGCACCACCTCGCGCCGCTCCAGCCGCAGCTGCGGCGTATGGGCCAAATCCTGCACCGTGTCCAGCAATTCGGCGGGCGTAGCGCCGTACAGCCGCTTCAACACCCAGACCAGCTCCACCAATACCACCAGACTGATGAAACCCGGTTGGGTTGCGCTCAGTTGTTTTTCAACCAGCTGCGTGGCGAGCGCCGCCTGTTTCGCGTCGTCTTGCGCCAGATACCGCACCAGCACATTGGTGTCGAGTCCAACCATGGGGTGTCACCGGCCTCTGGCGCCGGCTTCTGCGGCAATGGCTTCATCCATGGCAGCCAGGGTTACCGGCTTGCCCACGCGGCCTGCAAAGCGCCCCTTCAGAGAGGCCACCGGCGTGTCCAGCGCCACGACCTTGAAGCCATCCTTGGTGGGAACAAAGTCGACCTTGCTGCCTGCATGCAGGCCCAGCGCCGCCCGAACGGCGAGTGGCAAGGTAATCTGTCCTTTGGAAGTCAGCGTTGCAGCGGGCATGAGAGCTCCTTACGGTGGGTAAGGAATTATAGAGCTGCTCCTGCAGCCTCTCAAGCTATCCGCCAGAGATGAACTCCACCACCGGCGCCACCGTGCGCGCGGGTGCTTCCTCGTGCGGCACATGGCCCAGGTCGTCGAACAGCACCAGTTGGCTGCCGGCAATGTCGCGCGCAAAGCGCTGCGCGCTGTCGGGCGGGATGAGCTGGTCGCGCCCGCCCCACAGCACCAGCGTGGGCACCTTCAGCGACGCAATGCGCGCGGCCGACGCACCGGCCTGGGCCTGCTCGCGCACGATTTCCTCCACGCGCAGGCCCAGGGCGCGGCGGTTGCCGGCGCGCTGCGCCATGTCGTAGTACAGGTCCACCAGGTCAGGCGTCACGCGCGACGGGTCCCCGTACACGCTGCGCACGCTTTGCTCGACCATGCCGCGCGGCAGTGTGTTGCGCACCAGCGGTCGCAGCGCCGCCACACGCGCGATGCGAAAGCCCAGCGGCACGGCCTTGGGCGCCATGGCGTAGCCGGCCGCGTCCACCAGCACCAGCTTGCCCACGCGCTGGGGGTGGGCGTGCGCCACCTCCCACGCGATCTGCCCGCCCAGTGAATTGCCGGCCAGCACAAAGCGCTGCACGCCCAGCTGGTCCAGCACCGCCGCCACAAAACGCACATAGGCCGCCATCGAATAGTCGTCCTGCGGGTGCGGGCCCGTCAGGCCAAAGCCCGGCAGGTCAAACCGGATCACGCGGCGCTGGGCCTTGAGCACACCGGCCCAGCCCTGCCAGGTGTGCAGGCTGGCAGACGTGCCATGCAGCAGCACCACGGGCAACGCGTCGTCACGCGGGCCCTCATCGCGCACATGCACCTGCATGCCCTGCACGGTGATGAACTGCGACGGCGGCTGCGCCCAGCGGGGCTTGAGCTCGTCCACCGGGCGGTCGGGCGCCCAGGTGAGGTACAGGCCCACCAGGGCAAAAAACAGCAGGCCGCCGGCCAGCAGCGCCAGGGAACGCAGGAGCAGTTTCATGGGGCCCGATTATGCGGACCCGCGCCTGGCGTCACCCTGCCTGCGCCCCAGACGCAAATGCGGCATCGAGCTTGTCCAGAACAGCCAGGCCCCGCGCAGCGTCGCCCCTGCTTGCGCGCAAGGCAAAACGCGTGTGCGCATCCTGCTGGGCCAGTGCAACAGTTGCCAGCTCTTCCATCAGCTTGTTGGTACTGACGCCGCGTGCGCGCGCCAGCTCCTTCAGCCGGGCATGCTTGGCATCGGGCAGACGAATCGTCAGGACTGACATGATTGCTTTTCCTTCATCCATTGCGCAGGGGTCAACACCCGCACCTGCGGAAAGCGCAACTCCGCACTCGCAAAGTCACGCACATTCCACGTCAACAGCACCGCATCCTGCGACGCCACAACCAGCTCAAACACATGGTTGTCGCCCTCATCGCGCAGATTGGGGCGCCATGCGTAGTACAGCTCAACCATTTCACACACGTCCAGCACAGTACCAGAGACGTCGCAGCCTTCTGTCAGCGCCCCAGCCCGCCCTGGCCGCGGCGCATCTGGGCCTGGTTGCCACTGCCGATCTGCGAATCGCGGTCGTGGCGGCCGGCCGGCGTGCGCCGCGCTTCATTGCGCTGCGTGGCCTGGGCGGCGGGCTTGTTGCTGTCGTTGGCCACCTTGCCGGTGGCGGGCGCAACGGCCTCAACGGTATCGGGCACAGCCTGTGAACGCTTTTTCATGGGGACTCCTTGAACGGGTTGATGAACACCAGCCCATTTTGGGCACCCACCGGCGCAAGCCGTGTCGGACGGGGGAGCCGTTGCATGCGGCGCGTGACTGTTACGCCTTGTGGGAATCGCCGACCCCTCACCCAAACGGCCGCACCCCGATCAACGCCCCGTGCGCCCACAGCGCAAAGCCCAGCCAGGCTGCCACACCCACCACCACGGTGATGCCGGTGCCGGCCAGCGTGCCCGCCGGGTAAGTGGTGCCGGCGGCGCGGTCGCGCGCGCGGGCGGCCTTGAAGCTGAACACGGCCCACAGCAAGAAGCTGCCAAACAGCACCACATCGGCCAGGTTGCCATTGGCCAGCAGGTGGCCCAGGGCCCAGACCTTCACGGCCAGCACCATGGGGTGGTGCAGTCTGGCCTTGATGCTGTTGCGCGGCACATAGGTGGCGGCCAGCAGCACAAATGAAACCGGCGTCAGCAACGACGCCGCATGGCGCATGCCCAGCGGCGGCACCCACAGCACCACCGGCTGCTGGCGCGCCAGGCCATAGCCCCACACCAGCAGCACAAAACCGGCGACGGACAGCAGCGAATACAGCCCCTTCCACGCGAGCGCGCCGCGCTGCGCGATGAACTGCGCGCGCCAGCCATCGGCCACGATGCGCACCGAATGCACACCCAGAAAAATCACCAGACCCAGAACCAGCATGCCCATGGAAATACTCCTTGAATAGACAACCTTACACCGCCGCCGTGCCGGCGCCCAGATAGCGCCGCACCGCGCCGTCCAGCGCATGGCGCTGGCAGGCCTGCACCGCCATCAGCAGGCTGTGGCCGGCAGCCGCCAGGCCAAAGCGGCTGCACAGGTCGGCCTGGATGCGCGCGAGCAGCGCGGCGGCCACCTCGGCATCTGCCAGCGCCCGGTGGGCGCGGCCGGCCGCGGGCAGCGCATGAAACGCCGCCAGCGTGCCCAGCTTGTGCCCCGGCGCCTGCGGGTACAGCCGGCGCGACAGCAGCATGGTGCAGGCAAAGGGGTTGTGCGCGGCCGGCGCATCGGGGCCCAGGCGGGCCAGCTCGGCCTGCCAGAAGCGGCGGTCAAACCCCGCGTTGTGCGCCACCAGCGGCGCGTTGCCCACAAAGCGCGCGGCATCCGCCATCACCTGCGCGGCCGGCGGCGCGGCGGCCACCATGGCATTGCTGATGCCGGTGAATGATTCAATGAACGACGAGATGCGCTCGCCCGCATTCATCAGGCTCTGAAACCGGTCCACCACCTGCCCGCCCTGCACCAGCACCACGGCAATTTCCGTGGCGCGGTCGCCCTGGGCGGGCGACAGGCCGGTGGTTTCGAAGTCGATGACGGCGATGGGGGTCATGCCGGCAACAGCGCCCACAGGGGCACAGCCTCCACACCGTCCGCCAGCCTGAACCGGTGCAGGCCCGGGTACACCACATACAGCGCGTCCAGCTTCAGGTCGTGCATGGCAATGCGCATGCTGGGCGTGACCTTGGGCGCGTCGGCACGCTTGAACTCCACCCCGATGCGTTGCTGCCCCTTGAACATCAACAGGTCCAGCTCGGCGCCCTGATGCGTGGCCCAGAAATAAGCCTGGTCCGGCTGGGCAATGCGCAGCACCTGCTCCAGCGCAAAGCCCTCCCAGCTGGCGCCCGCGCGCGGGTGCGTTACCAGCTCGGCCATTGTCTTGACGCCCATCAGCGTGTGCAGCAGGCCTGTGTCGCGGAAATAGATCTTGGGCGACTTGACCTGCCGCTTGCCCAGGTTTTCGTGCCAGGGCTGGAGCTGGCGGATCATCAGCGTGTGCGTCAAGGTGTCCAGATACTTGCGCACCGTGGGCTCAGACACCCCCAACGACTGCGCAGGCAACGCCGCGTTCCAGATCTGCCCATGAAAGTGCGCCAGCATCGTCCAGAACCGCAGCATGGCCGGCGCGGCAATGGTCACGCCAAACTGCGGCAAATCCACCCCCACATGGTTGTTGATGGCGTTGCTGCGCCAGGCGGCGCTGTCGTCGTCACTGGCCGCCAGATACGAACGCGGGTAGCCTCCGCGCAGCCACAGCCGGTCTGTCGTGGCGCGGTCGGGCCCCTGCGCACCCCACACCTCGGGCAGGGTGAACCCACTGACTTCCACCGTCTCTACACGGCCCAGCAACGATTCACCCGCCTGACGCAACAGCGCCGGCGAGGCACTGCCCAGCAACAGGAACTGGCCCGGCGCGTCGGACCTGTCCAGCAGCACACGCAGCGTGGGAAACAGGCCGGGCTGCAGCTGCACCTCATCAATCACCACCAGGCCCTGCAGCGCGCCCAGCGTCTCCTGCGGCTCGGCCAGCCGGCCCAGGTGTGTGCGGTCTTCCAGGTCAAAGTAATTGGGCGACTGGCGCGACAGGAACGCCTGCGCCAGCGTGCTCTTGCCCGACTGCCGCGGCCCGTTCAGGGCAACGGCACGCGCACGGCCCAGCGCCGTGCGAACGGTCTGCTCAAGCGCGGTGCGTGGAATCATCGGGCCAATTGTGCCAGAACACCATGAAACTCGAAACTGGCACTTTCCTTTTTCATGGTGCTGCAAATCCGGTCTGCCATGAATGCCTCCAAGGGGCGGGCAATCAACCCGATTTGCGCCGCGCCACCAGCTCCGCAAACCCCGTGCCCGCATCCAGCTGGCGGCTGAACTGCCAGCCCGGCAGCAGGGCCAGCACCACCTCGGCCGTGGTGCGCACGGTGCAGCCGGGCAACAGGTGGCCGCCACACACCGAGCCGTCTGCGCGCGACACGCTGGCGTGCAAGTGCG
>JBEIPU010000103.1:0-14440 GCA_040376925.1 Caenimonas sp.
CGCACGTGCTCAACGGCAGCCGCGACGGCCAGCGCATGGGTGACTGGAAGATGACCGACACCATGATCGTCGACGGCCTGTGGGACGTGTACAACCAGTACCACATGGGTATCACCGCCGAGAACGTGGCCAAGGCGCACGGTATCGGTCGAGATGCGCAGGACGCGCTGGCGCTGGGCAGCCAGCAAAAGGCGAGTGCCGCGCAGGACGCAGGCAAGTTCAAGGACGAGATCGTGGGCGTGAGCATTCCGCAGCGCAAAGGCGACCCCATCGTCTTCGACGCCGACGAGTTCATCAACAAGAAGACCAGCGCCGAAGCGCTGGCGGGCCTGCGTCCCGCGTTCGACAAGGCGGGCTCGGTGACGGCCGGCAACGCCTCGGGCATCAACGACGGCGCTGCGGGCGTGGTGGTGATGACGGCGAAGAAGGCCGCGTCGCTAGGCCTGACGCCACTGGCGCGCATTGCGGCCTTCGGTACCAGCGGCCTGGACCCTGCCACCATGGGCATGGGCCCGGTGCCGGCCTCGAAGAAGGCCCTGGCCCGCGCGGGCTGGAAGGCCAGCGATGTGGACCTGTTCGAGCTCAACGAAGCCTTCGCGGCCCAGGCCTGCGCCGTCAACAAGGCGCTGGACATCGACCCGGCGCGCGTCAACGTCAACGGCGGTGCGATCGCCATCGGGCACCCGATCGGTGCATCCGGTGCCCGCATCCTCGTGACGCTGCTGCACGAGATGCAGCGCCGTGGTGCCAAGAAGGGTCTCGCGGCGTTGTGCATCGGTGGCGGCATGGGGGTTTCCCTCGCGGTCGAACGCTGATTTCACGGTTAAATCGAAACGGATCACCGGAGGGGATGGCCCTCCGGTCACAACAAGGCCCACAGGGCACAAGGAGCATTCAGAATGAGCAAGAAAGTCGCGTACGTCACGGGCGGCATGGGTGGCATCGGTACCGCCATCTGCCAGCGCCTGCACAAGGAAGGTTTCACGGTCATCGCGGGCTGCGGCCCCACGCGCGACCATGCCAAGTGGCTGGCCGAACAGAAGGCCCTGGGCTACACGTTCTACGCATCGGTGGGCAACGTGGGCAACTGGGAATCGACCGTCGAGGCCTTCACCAAAACCAAGGCCGAACATGGCGTGATCGACGTGCTGGTGAACAACGCCGGCATCACGCGCGACCGCATGTTCCTGAAAATGACGCGCGAAGACTGGGACGCGGTGATCGAGACCAACCTCAACAGCATGTTCAACGTGACCAAGCAGGTCGTGGCCGACATGGTGGAAAAAGGCTGAGGCCGCATCATCAACATCAGCTCGGTCAACGGCGAAAAGGGCCAGGCGGGCCAGACCAACTATTCGGCCGCCAAAGCCGGCATGCACGGCTTCACCATGGCGCTGGCGCAGGAGCTGGCCACCAAGGGCGTGACGGTCAACACCGTGAGCCCGGGCTACATCGGCACCGACATGGTCAAGGCCATCCGTGAAGACGTGCTGGCCAAGATCGTGGCGACCGTACCCGTCAAGCGCCTGGGCGAGCCGAGCGAGATTGCTTCCATCATTGCGTGGCTGGCTTCGGAAGAGGGTGGTTACTCGACCGGCGCCGATTTCTCGGTGAACGGCGGTTTGCACATGGGGTAAGCCTGCGAAGGCCCCAGGCAAAACCCGCTTCGGCGGGTTTTGTTTTTTGGTGGCGCATCGCATTGTGGAGGCGCCCTCCACAAACGCCCCTGATTCACCCCGTACGATGCACCCCATGCGCCTGCGCATCGTTCACCAACTGTCGCTGCTGCTGGTGGCCACCGTCCTGCTCGCGGTCATGGCCATTGGCGGCTTTGTGGCCTGGAACCTGAAAGTCGGGTTTTCCGACTACCTGCGCGCGCGCGACCGGGAGCACCTCGAACGCTTTGCCGGCCTGGTGGCCGCGCGCGCCCGCGATCCGGCGTTTGTGGACAACATGTCGCGCGGCATCCCCATGCGCGAGATCATGGATGAATTTGCCCAGGCCGAGGGCATCACGCCGCCGCAGCGCCGCCCGCCACCGCCGCGGCGCGACGGTGGCCCGGACGAAGGCCCGCGCGGCGAGCGGCCCCGGCCGCAGCGTGGCCCGCCCGAGGGCATGGCCCGGCGCGTCCAGATCGTGGATGCACAGGGCGTGCGGGTGGGCGGCCCGGCATTTGGCGACGGGCGCCATGTGCTGCAGGCGCCGGTGGTGGTCAATGGCCAGACAGTGGCCCAGGTGCGCATGCTGCCCAGCACCGAGCTGGACGGCGTGGACCTGCGCTTTTTGAGCCGGCAGTACGTCGGCCTGGGGCTGGCAGCGGGTATCACGCTGCTGCTGGCCTTGCTGGCCGCTGCGTTTGCCGCGCCACGCCTGAGCCGGCCGCTGCGCCACCTGCAGGCGGCCACGCAACGCATTGCCGGCGGGGAACTGACGGTAGTGGTGCCCGAAACGGGCTCGCACGAGATGGCGGCACTCATCGGCGACGTGAACCGCATGGCGGCTGAACTGAAGAAGCTGGAGGGCGCGCGGCGCAGCTGGATCGCCCAGATTTCGCATGAGCTGCGCACGCCGCTGTCGGTGCTGCTGGGCGAAATTGAATCCATCCAGGACGGCGCACGCGCGCCCAGCGCAGACGTGCTGGCCAACCTGCGCGGCGAAGTGCTGCAGCTGGTGCGGCTGGTGAATGACCTGCACATGCTGTCGATGGCAGACCTGGGCGCGCTGCCCTGCGAGCTCAGCGACGGCGATGGCGCCGTGGTGCTGGAACGCGCGGCCCGCCGTTTTGAGCCGCGGCTGCAAAAGGCAGGCCTTGCGCTGCAGCTGCGCACCGGCCCTGCGGCGCCGGTGCGCTGGGACATGGGGCGCATCGAGCAACTGCTGACCAACCTGCTGGAAAACAGCCTGCGCTACACCACCGCGCCCGGGCAGGTCCGGGTGCAGTGGAGCCTGGTGCCTGCCGGGCTTGAGCTGCGCGTGGACGACACGCCCCCCGGCGTGGCGCCTGCTGAGCTCGCCCAGTTGTTCGAGCCGCTGTTTCGCGCCGACGCGGCCCGCCAGCGCGCCACGGGCGGTACCCACGGCAGCGGCCTGGGCCTGGCGATCTGCCGCGCCATCGTGCAGGCGCACGGCGGTACGATCCGTGCCGAAGCATCGGCCCTGGGCGGCCTGGCCGTGGTGGCCTGCCTGCCGCTGAATGCCGACACCGATGGAGACCGCGCGTGACCCCCGAGCCCCGCCGCATCCTGGTCGTTGAAGACGATGCGCGCATTGCCGACATGCTGGACAACTACCTGCGTGCGCAGGGCTGGCACACCACGGTGCTGGGCAATGGCCTGCAGGTGGTGCCCGAGATCCGCCGCATGGCGCCCGCGCTGGTGCTGCTGGACATCATGCTGCCCGGCCAGGACGGCGTGGAAGTCTGCCGCGAGGTGCGGACTTTTTCCGCGGTGCCCATCATCATGGTGACCGCGCGGGTGGACGAGATCGACCGCCTGATCGGGCTGGAGGTGGGCGCGGACGACTATGTGTGCAAGCCGTTCAGCCCGCGTGAGGTCGTGGCGCGTATCAAGGCGCTGCTGCGCCGCGCCGAGGGCCGCCTGGGCGCCGCCGCGCCGGCGCATGGCTTTCGCGTGGACGACAACGCGCTGCGCATCGCCTGGGAGGACCACTGGCTGGCGCTCACGCCGCTGGAGTTCCGCCTGTTCAAGCGGCTGCTGTCGCGCCCCGGCCATGTGTTCTCGCGCAACGCGCTGCTTGAAAGCGTGCATGAAGACTTCCGCGACACCACCGACCGCGCGATTGACAGCCATATCAAGAACCTGCGGCGCAAGGTCAGCAAGGTGCGGCCCCAGGGCTCGGCCATCGTGTCGGTGTACGGAATGGGCTACCGGTTCGATCCCGACATCGAAGAATCCGCATCTTGAGCGGCGCCGCCGGATTGCCTCCACAGTCCTTCCACAAAGGCTTCTGACAATGGGTGTGAACATCCCACGGAGGCAACACCCATGCAAACCAACCATCTGTCCCTGGCCGCGAGTGCCGTCATCCTGATGGCCTTGACCGTGCTGCTGGCCGCCTGCGGCGGCGGCGGTGGGGGCACGGCCGCGCCGTTGGAAACGGCAACCACCACCCCGGCGGCCACCCCGGACGCTGCGCCCGCACCGGCCGCCATGGCGCTGCCCGGCCTGAGCATCGACCTCGCTAACCTGCCCAACTACGCCACGCCGGTGCTGCCCGCCCACTACAACGCTGGCGTGGTGGCCGACGACAACACTCCGGCCGGCAACCCGGCCACGAACGCCGCCGCCACCCTGGGCCGCGTGCTGTTCTACGACCGCCAGCTGAGCGTGAACAACACCGTGTCGTGCGCGTCCTGCCACCAGCAGGCGCAGGGCTTTGGCGACCCGCGCCGCTTCAGCCTGGGTTTTGCCGGCGGGGCCACCACGGCCCATGCCATGCGCCTGGGCAATGTGCGCTACTACGCGCCGGGCAGCATGTTCTGGGACAAACGTGCCGCTACGCTGGAGGTGCAGGCCACCCAGCCCATCCAGCACCCGGTGGAAATGGGCTTTGATGCATCGGCCGGCGGCTTGCCCACGCTGTTTGCGAAATTGCAGGCCTTGCCGTACTACCCGCCGCTGTTCACTGCGGCGTTTGGCGACGCTGCGATCACCGAGGCCCGTGTGCAGCGTGCGCTGGCGCAGTTCCAGCGCGCCATGGTGGCGGCCGGCAGCCGCTGGGACGCAGGGTACGCAGCCAATTTCAACCCCGCGCTGGCCGACGATGGCCTGGGCGCGCCGATCGCCGGCTTCAGCGCGCAGGAAGAGCGCGGGCGGCAGCTTTTCATCCTGGGGCAGGGGCAGGGCGGGCTGGCCTGCGCGGCCTGCCATGTGCCGCCGACGTTTGCCCTGGCGGCCAATTCGCGCAGCAACGGGTTGGACGCGGGGGAGACGCGCATCTTCAAGTCACCGTCGCTCAAAAGTGTGTCGCGCAGCGGCGCCTTCATGCATGACGGGCGGTTTTCGTCGCTGGAGCAGGTAGTGGAGCATTACAACAGCGGCGTGCAGGCTGGCCCCGCGCTGGACAACCGGCTGCAGGCTGGCAACGCGCCGCGCCGGCTGAACCTGACCGAGGCCGACAAGGCGGCGCTGGTGGTCTTCCTGCGCACGCTGGACGACACCGCGTTGGCAACGGACCCGAAGTTCGCCAGCCCGTTCACCCCCTGAGCACAGAGCTCAGGCCAGGTCTTCAATCACCAGGTGGCGGTATTTCTGCGCGTAGGAAATCCGCGCATGGCGCAGCACATTCATGATGTGCTCGGTCTCTTCGGACGAGGGCGCGTGGATCATCAGCGCGCTGTGGCCCTGCGCGGCCAGCTCGGCGTAGCGGCGCACGGTGGCGGCCTCGGTGCCGGCCGAGGGCAGGGGCGTGTCGGCGCTGCCCACGGTGCTGGCAATCACGCCCAGCACGGCCTCGGTGGGCACTTCCATGAACGATTCGCCGCTGTAGCCGTCGGCCAGCAGCAACTCCACCGCCTGGGTGCGCTCGGCCTCGGTGGCGAACATCAGGAATATGTACCCGGTGGGGTAGAACACCCCACCCAGCGTCAGCATGTTGGGGTCTAGCGCAAAAGGTTTCAGGGCTGTGGGTTTCACGGCAACTCCTTCAGGACTGGAATGCGTTCATTACCGCCTGAAACACGGGGCGGGGTTGTCAGAGGCATCTTGCATCGGGGGTAGGACCGGCCCCCGTGTGCTCACAAATGGTAGCCGCTTGCGAACCCGGTACAGTTCTTTTTGTGCAACCAAATTCAAGCAACTCCCCCTGGCGCTTGAGCGTCGCCCCCATGATGGACTGGGCACGATGCACGTACTGGCGCGGGTTTGCGGCATGCCGGTGACACTTTGCTGTCATCAATTGCCATGCATTCCCTGCAATGGGGTGCTTTGGCAGGGTACAAAAAGGTGAGTCATGGAACCAAGATTCGCTCAAGAGTTAAGTAAGAACCTCGACAACTTCAAGGCACTGGCCGGGCAAATTCCGTCCGTGCAAATCACACAGGTAGCGACGCTCGAAGCGTTGAGCCAGAGGATTTCTAGCGCAGTATCTTTTGCCGATCAGAACCGCGTCTTTTGGAATGATCAACTTGCTACTCTCGAAGCTTGGAGATCAGTATTCGCATATCGAATACAGGAGGTACTGGACGCGGCGATCCTGCTTTTGAACCAGCAAAAGCTGATCGCGTGTGGTCCTGTTGCCCGCGCCGCATTTGAATTGGGTCAGACATCTCTGATCACTTCTGCACGTCTCTACGAAGTCGCAACGCAGGTTTCACGCGAAAGGGTCCGCGAACAATCTTGTTTTTCTCAAAGCTTTCCCATCGACGTCGAGCTTGCGCTCTATGGCACCACAATCAGAGACCTTTTGGAATCTACTGGTGTCCAGCGTCCGCCAAAGCTGGCAAAAGCTAGGAATCGTTTGCAAGAGCATCCGCTCGCTGGTGATATCGCGAAATACTACGAAAAGATTTCAGATTTCTCGCACCCTTACTGGCTTGGCAATCGCCCGTTCTGCAGACTCGGCAAGCAGGGAACAATTGAGAAGGTTTGTCGAGAATACGATCCCCTTTGGACTGGCGAAGTGGAAGAAGTTTTAAAGACAGTGATTTCTTGGACAGCGATGGCGGCGAGCAACGTACTGGAACAAACTGCTTACAGCATACGGACTGTTCGCGCGGCCTTGAGCGATTAGTGACAAGGCTGAAAAGTACAGCTTGAAAACGGCGTAGAAAATTCGCGCGTCTCGCCGCTCAAGTTTTTAGCTTGTGTAGGTTCTCAAGACGCAACTTAACTGCGGCCTCTAGCGCAATGCGTCGGGCCATCTCGGAAACGATGCGGTCCTGCTGCGACGCTGGTTTTCTTGATTGGGTCGTACGTCGGCGCTCAAGGAGCACTGCTGGCATGCGAGTGCTTCCATGACACGTAAGACCTTCCCATAGCTCTTTGATCTTTCGAATCTCATGTTCGTACAGTCCGGCAGCAAGGCCGACTGTTGGGTCTGAACTGACATCAACTATGAATTTCGCCAGGATGCGGTCTTGTGTGGATGCTTCCTTGTCCACGCGCCCGAGGGCTATGCACTCTTCAATCGCTTTGATCAGATTTGTAGGAATTAAGTGGCTCTCCGACAGGTCTAGGTGAGAACCAGAGCGTCGTGACTGGATTATTGACTTTCGCGTTGACATAGAGCCGATCTCCAAGGCAGGGGCTTACATCATCGGCCCAAATCCGGGTGGGACGGACGATTCCCGGTTCCCACAGTGGCGGCGACACTTGCCCGCGTCCGCAGTGACAAAGGGGTGACAGTGGCTGCGGTTCCGCAATCACGTCCCAGGGGGAATAAAAGCAGTTCCCCATCCAGCTTGCATTGCGGTTAAAATTGATTTTCATCAATGAAATCAATGACTTACAACCCGTGGCGCCTCAGTGTTGCGCCCATGATGGACTGGACCGACCGCCATTGCCGGTACTTCCATCGCCTGCTCAGCCGCCACGCCCTGCTGTACACCGAGATGGTGACGACCGGCGCGCTGATCCATGGCGATGTGCCGCGCCACCTGCGCTTCAATGCTGAAGAACACCCGGTGGCCCTGCAGCTGGGCGGCAGCGAGCCGGCCGACCTGGCGCAGTGCGCGCGGCTGGGCCAGCAGTGGGGTTACGACGAAATCAACCTGAACTGCGGCTGCCCCAGTGAACGGGTGCAGCGCGGCGCGTTCGGCGCCTGCCTGATGGCGGAGCCGCAACTGGTGGCCGACTGCGTGAAAGCCATGGTGGACGTGGTGGACGTGCCCGTGACGGTCAAGCACCGCATCGGCATCGACAAAACCGAAAGCTATGAATTCGTCCGCGATTTCGTGGGCAGCGTGGCGGATGCCGGCTGCAAGGTGTTCATCGTCCACGCGCGCAACGCCTGGCTGCAGGGCCTGAGCCCGAAAGAAAACCGCGAGGTGCCGCCGCTGCGCTACGCGTTGGTGCACCGGCTCAAGACCGAATTTCCGCATCTCACCATCGCTATCAATGGAGGCATCACCACCAGCGAGCAGGTGGCGCAGCAGCTGCAACTGCTGGACGGCGTGATGATCGGCCGCGAGGCATACCACAACCCCTGGTGGCTGGCCTCGTGGGATGGTGCGTTCTTTGGCGTGGCGCACGCAGGCCTCACGCGCGAGCAGGTCGAGCTGAAGATGTGCGACTACATGGCCCGCGAAGCTGCCGCCCACGGCACGCCCTGGAGCAGTATCGCCCGGCACATGCTGGGCCTGCGCCATGGCTTGCCCGGCGCGCGCCGCTGGCGCCAGGTCTGGAGCGACCACAAGCTCAAGGGCCTGCCGCCGCATGAGGTGATGGCCCTGGCGCATGGCGCCGTGCGTGAGGCTGCGTAGGCCATGGTGGGCCGCATGCTGAAGAGGCGCGGGTCTGCTCGGGCGGGTGTGCTTGCTGCGTGTCTGGTGCTGACCGGTGCCATGGCCGCTGACGGGCCGGGCGTCCTGCGTTCGCTGCGGGTCTGGGACCGGGTGGAGGTCACGGTGTCGCCGGACCTGCACCAGGCCACGCGGCTGGACATCGTGCTGGTGTACGACATTGCGCTGATGCCACACATGCCGCGCAGCACGGCCGACTGGTTTGCCAAGCGCGCGGCGCTGCAGGCCGCCGCGCGGCGGGGGTTGGGTGTGGTGTCGCTGGAGGTGGCGGCCCTATCGCCAGAGATCAGGGTCAAACTGCCGCCGGGCGCGGGCAAGGCGGCGGGCGCATTTGTGTACGCGGACCTGCCGCCGGGCCAGGGCGCCCCCGCCGCAGCGCTGGCGCCGCACCGCTGCGTGCATATCCTGCTGGGGCAGCAACTGGCCCAGCAGCCCTGCTAGCGCCGGCTTCTAGCGCGCCGCCGGCACCGCAAAGTCACGGATCAGGGCCGCCGTGCGGCCCGCGACTTCGCGCGAGACCTGGTCGGTCAGTGCCACCACCACCAGGTCCAGCGCGGGCACCACGTAGATGAACTGGCCGCCGTAGCCTGCAGCGTAGAAGGCCGGCAGGTTGTCCCCTGGCGTGGACGACAGCCACCACAGGTAGCCGTAGCCCCACAGTTCTTTGGGACCGCGCGCGGGCAGGTCGCTCTCTATCTGGCGCGTGGTGGCTTCCTTCATAAAGGCCGCGGGCACCAGCTGGCGGCCTTGCCACTGGCCGCCCGCGCGCACCATCTGGCCGATGCGCAGCAGGTCAGGCGCGCTCAGGCGAAGCTCGGAGGCGCCGTTGGGCACACCTTCCTGCCCGGCGGGCCACTGCACGCCCTCGATGCCCAGCGGCGTGAACAACTCGGTTTGTGCGAAAGCGGCCAGCGGTACCTTCAGCCGGCGCGCCAATGCCAGGGCCACCAGGTGGGTATCGATGTTGCTGTAATAAAAGCGGCTGCCGGGCTCCTGCGCCAGCGGCCGCCCCAGCGCATGGGCCAGCAGGCCCGGCGCAAACAGCCGCGCAACGAAATCGGGATAGTCGGTGTTGGCGTCGAGCGCGCCGCGGTCGAAGCCTGGCGACAGCGTGAGCAGATGGCGCAGCGTCACGCGCTGCAGGGTGGCGGCGTGGGGGCCTTGCGCGTGCTCCGGGAAGAACGCCGCGAGCGGTTCGTCCACGCTGGCGACAGCGCCTTGCCCGATGGCAATGCCCACCAGCAGGGACAGCACCGACTTCGTGACCGATGCGACGTTCAGGCGGGTGTCCGCCGTGGTGTCCGCCCGGTAGTGGGTAAACGGTGTGCTACGCCGCTCCATCAGGAAGGCGCGCACGTTCGGGGCGTTGCGCAACTGCGCCTGCAGCGCCTGCAGCCGCTCGGGGTTGAAGGCCGGGGCCTGGGCGTAGGCATGGGGCCCGAGCAGGCCGCAGGCGATGGACAGGGTCAGCAGTGCGCGGCGGGTGGTTCGTTGATGGCTGTGCATGAGCTCAGGCCGCCGCTTCAAGCCCGTTACGAAAATGCGCCTGCATGCGCTGTGTGGCCGCCGCGCTGTCACGCTGTGCAATGGCTTGCATGATGGCGCGGTGCTCGGCCAGCGACTCCCCAATGCGCCCCGACTTGAGCAGCGAGTTGTGGCGGTTCAGCTTCATGACCTTGCGCAGGTCGGCCACCATCTGGTCGCGCCAGCGGTTGTCGGCAATCTCCAGCAGCCGCATGTGAAAGCGCTCATTGACGGCGAAGAACTTCTCGCGGTCCGCCGCGGCGGCTTCCAGTTCGGCATGCAGGGCTTGCAGTTCCTGCAGTTCGGCGTCTGACGCGCGGGTGGCCACCACACCGGCCGCATCGGATTCCAGCAGGCTGAGCAGGTGGTACACATCGCTCAGGTCTTTTTCATTGACTTCGGTGACGTAGGCGCCGCGGCGTACCTTCATGGTCACCAGGCCCTCGGCCGCCAGCACTTTCAGCGCTTCGCGCAAAGGCGTGCGGCTGATGCCGTATTCCTCTGCCAGCTTCAGCTCGTCGATCCAGCTGCCCGGCTCCAGCTCGCGGCGGAAGATGCGCTGGCGCAGCAGCTCGGCCACCTCTTCATAGAGTGCGCGGGGGGTCAGGGTGACAGCAGCCATGGCGCGGATTCTATGTCAGGAAATATTTTGCATCAATAATTATGAATGATGTAGACTCCGGGGAAACCCTTCAAAAGACGGCGTCATGAGTCAAAAACAGCCTGAATTCCCGCCCGCAAGCCTTGAAGCCTGGGCCAAAGCCGCAGCCAGATCCGCGCCCGGCGGCGACGTCAATGCCCTGAACTGGCACACGCCAGACGGCATCACCGTCAAGCCGCTGTACACCGCGGCGGACACGGCAGATCTGGCGCATACCGACACCTTGCCGGGCTTTGCGCCTTACCTGCGCGGCCCGCAGGCCACCATGTACGCCGTGCGTCCGTGGACGATCCGCCAGTACGCGGGGTTTTCCACGGCCGAGGAATCCAACGCGTTTTACCGCAAGGCATTGGCCGCCGGCGGCCAGGGTGTGAGCGTGGCATTCGACCTGGCCACCCACCGCGGCTACGACAGCGACCACCCGCGCGTGACGGGCGACGTGGGCAAGGCCGGCGTGGCGATTGACAGCGTCGAGGACATGAAGATCCTGTTCGACCAGATCCCGCTGGACAAGGTCAGCGTGTCCATGACCATGAACGGCGCCGTGCTGCCGGTGCTGGCGGGCTATGTGGTGGCGGCTGAGGAGCAGGGCGTATCGCAGGACCAGCTGAGCGGAACGATCCAGAACGACATCCTCAAGGAGTTCATGGTCCGCAACACCTACATCTATCCCCCTAAGCCGAGCATGCGCATCATCGGCGACATCATCGAGTACACGGCAAAGCACATGCCGAAGTTCAACTCGATCAGCATCAGCGGCTATCACATGCAGGAAGCCGGGGCCAACCAGGCGCTGGAGCTGGCCTTTACCCTGGCCGACGGCAAGGAGTACGTGAAGACAGCCATCGCCAAGGGCATGGACGTGGATGACTTCGCCGGCCGCCTGAGCTTCTTCTGGGCCATTGGCATGAACTTCTACCTGGAAGTGGCCAAGATGCGCGCGGCGCGCCTGCTGTGGTGCCGCATCATGACCGGCTTCAACGCGAAGAACCCCAAGAGCCTGATGCTGCGCACCCATTGCCAGACATCGGGCTGGTCCCTTACCGAGCAGGACCCGTACAACAACATCGTGCGCACCACGGTTGAGGCCATGGCGGCGGTGTTTGGCGGCACGCAGAGCCTGCACACCAACAGCTTTGACGAAGCCATTGCGCTGCCCACCGAATTCAGCGCCCGCATTGCGCGCAACACGCAGCTCATCATCCAGGAAGAAACCCACATCACGAATGTGATCGATCCCTGGGCCGGCAGCTACATGATGGAAAAGCTCACGCAGGACATGGCCGACGCTGCGTGGAAGATCATTGAAGAAGTCGAGGCCATGGGTGGTATGACCCGCGCCGTGGACAGCGGCTGGGCCAAGCTCAAGATCGAGGCCGCGGCGGCTGAAAAGCAGGCCCGCATTGACAGTGGCAAGGACGTGATCGTCGGCGTCAACAAATACAGGCTCAAGACGCAGGACGTGGTGGAAGCGCGCGACATTGACAACATGGCCGTGCGCGACGGGCAGATCGCGCGGCTGAAGCAGATCCGCGCCACGCGCGATTCAGCCAAGGTGCAGGCCGCGCTGGACGCGCTGACCGCTGCCGCCGAAAAAGGCGACGGCAATTTGCTGGACCTGAGCATCCAGGCCATCCGCCTGCGTGCCACCGTGGGCGAGGTCAGCGATGCGCTGGAAAAGGTTTTTGGGCGCCACCGCGCCGATACGCAAAAGGTGACCGGTGTGTATGCAGCCGCTTATGACAGTGCCGAGGGCTGGGAACAGCTCAAGACCGAAATAAACGCCTTCGCCGAACAGCAGGGACGCCGCCCGCGCGTGATGATCAGCAAGCTGGGGCAGGACGGCCACGACCGCGGCGCCAAGGTGGTGGCCACGGCCTTTGCCGACCTGGGTTTTGACGTGGACATGGGCCCGCTGTTCCAGACGCCCGAGGAATGCGCGCGCCAGGCCATTGAAAACGACGTGCACGCCGTGGGCGTGAGCACGCTGGCCGCGGGCCACAAAACCCTGGTGCCCGCCATCATCGAAGAACTGAAGAAGCAGGGCGCCGACGACATCATCGTCTTCGTGGGCGGCGTGATCCCGCAGCAGGATTACGAGTTTCTGTACGACGCCGGCGTCAAGGGCATCTATGGCCCCGGCACCCCCATCCCCGCCAGCGCGAAAGACGTGCTGGAGCAGATCCGCAAGGCGATTGCCGCGCAATGAACTTCGCGGCGGGCGTTCTTGGCACCGATGGCCCGGCCCAGCGCCGCGCCATCGCCAAGGCCATCACCTTGCTGGAGTCCACCCGCGCAGACCACCGTGCACAGGCGGACGAGCTGCTCACCGCGCTGCTGCCGCACACAGGCAGGAGCTTTCGCTTGGGGTTGAGCGGTGTGCCGGGCGTGGGCAAGAGCACCTTCATTGAAGCGTTGGGCCTGTACCTGATCGAGCAGGGCCACCGCGTCGCCGTACTCACCATCGACCCGTCGTCCACCGTCTCCGGCGGCTCCATCCTGGGCGACAAGACGCGCATGGAAAAGTTGTCGGTGAACGAGCGTGCCTACATCCGTCCCAGCCCGTCCAGTGGCACGCTGGGCGGTGTGGCCGAAAAGACGCGTGAGGCCATGCTGGTGTGCGAGGCTGCGGGCTACGACGTGGTGATTGTGGAAACCGTGGGCGTGGGCCAGAGCGAAACAGCCGTGGCCGGCATGACCGACATGTTTGTGCTGATGCAGCTGCCCAACGCGGGGGACGATTTGCAGGCCATCAAGAAGGGCGTGATGGAGCTGGCCGACCTGGTGGTGATCAACAAGGCCGACATTGATGCCGATGCGGCCACGCGGGCGCAGGCGCAGATCACCAGCGCGCTGCGCCTGCTGGGCCAGCACGGCCACCCGGACCATGCCCACCATGACGAAAAAATATGGCACCCGCAGGTGATCCAGTTGAGCGCCTTGCAGGGCACCGGCGTGGACCGCTTCTGGTTGGCGGTCACTGAATTCAGATCGCTGCAGCAGGCCAACGGCCGCCTCGCCTCACGCCGCCAGCAGCAGTCGCTGGCCTGGATGTGGGAGCGCATTGACGCAGGGCTCAAGCAGGCCTTCCGGCAGGACGCGGCGGTGCGCGAGCTGTTGCCCCGCTTGACCCAGCAGGTCGCAGGCGGCGCCCTGGCGGCGTCCACCGCGGCGCGGCAATTGCTCGCTGCCATGACAAATTTCGGAGAGAAAAATGCAAGACATCATTGAACAGCTGGAAAAAAAGCGCGCCGCGGCCCGCCTGGGTGGCGGCCAGAAGCGCATCGACGCGCAGCATGCCAAGGGCAAGCTCACGGCCCGCGAGCGGCTGGAGCTGCTGCTGGACGAGGGCACGTTCGAGGAATGGGACATGTTCGTCGAACACCGCTGCACCGACTTCGGCATGGCCGACAACAAGATCCCGGGCGACGGCGTGGTCACCGGCTACGGCATGATCAACGGCCGCCTGGTGTTCGTCTTCAGCCAGGACTTCACCGTGTTCGGCGGCGCCCTGAGCGAAGCCCACGCCGAAAAAATCTGCAAGGTGATGGACCAGGCCATGAAGGTCGGTGCGCCGGTGATCGGCCTGAACGATTCAGGCGGCGCGCGCATCCAGGAGGGCGTGGCGTCACTGGGCGGCTATGCGGATGTGTTCCAGCGCAACGTCATGGCCAGCGGCGTGGTGCCGCAGATCAGCATGATCATGGGCCCCTGCGCGGGCGGCGCGGTGTACAGCCCGGCCATGACGGACTTCATCTTCATGGTGAAGGACTCCA
>JBEIPU010000017.1:0-36738 GCA_040376925.1 Caenimonas sp.
CAGCGAAAAGGGCGACCTGGCCAACTGGATGATCCCCGGCAAGATGGTCAAGGGCATGGGCGGCGCCATGGACCTGGTGGCCGGCGTCAAGCGCGTGATCGTGCTGATGGAACACGTGGCCAAAAAGAAGGACGGCACCGAGGACATGAAGATCCTGCCCGCCTGCACACTGCCGCTGACGGGCGTGGGCGTGGTGGACCGCATCATCACCGACCTGGGCGTGTTTGACGTGGTGCCCGAGGGGCTCAAGGTGGTTGAGCTGGCACCGGGCGTGACGCACGAATTTGCGCAGAGCAAGACGGGTGTGAAGCTGCACTGAAGGTACCTCCGTATAGTCGACAGCGCCGCCTGCGCCTCTAGGATGGACCTCAGTTCAACCGAAAGGGTGTGATGATGGCGGCAACTGTCGTGGGCTTGGCAGGCGTGAACATTCCCGGGGCACCTGTTGCCCCAGCCGCTTTGCCCCCGGCAGACACGCAGCTGGTGCAACGTTTTGACGACGCGATGGGCCACCCCCCCCTCAAGCTCGCCACCGATGATGAAATCAGGCGCCTGTCGGTGAAGGATGCCGACCGGCTGCGCGTCCAGCATGGTGCTGACGACACTGCATTCCGCCGCGACGCAAAGATCATCCTGGACATTCAGCGCAAGATCATTGAGGACGGCATTCTGAGGGGGGTCAAGCAGGCCTTCGACACGGATCTGTCGGACTGAGGTTCTGCCCTGCACCGCATCGGGGCGCCGGCTTACAGCACCGGCGCGCCTCCTGATCCAACATGGCCCCACGCTGGCGCTTGAGCCGGCTTGTGAGGTCCGCCATGAGAACCCGATTTGCCCTGTTGTGCCTGCTGGCACCGTTCAGTTTGAACGCGCTGGCCTGCTACACCGTCTATGACCGCAACAACCGCGTGGTCTACAACGCCCAGACGGCGCCGGTAGACATGCGCTACCAGATCCACGAAACATTGCCGCGCGTGTTCCCGGGCGGGCACATGGTGTTTGGCGACAGCACCGATTGCCCCATTACCCAGGAGCGCGCGCCGCGCGCGGGCGATGCGGTGATGCGGCTGGGCGCCAGCCAGCGCACCAGTGCCTATGGCGCCATGCCCGGCAGTGATGACCGCGACATGGTGTTCACCGAGCTGCGCGACCCGCCGGTGATGCTTTATGGACGGGTGCAGCCCCTGCGCTGACTGGCTATTCCTTCTTGAACCCGATGTTCGCCAGCGCGCTGGCCCACAGCTGGTAAGAGCTGCGGATGGCGCCGGCGAAGTCTTCGGGGCTGAGCCATTTGGCCTCTACACCCCCTGCGCGGAAGTCCTCGCGCACCTTGGGCATGGCCAGCACCTGGGCAATGCCGTCGCTGAGCTTTTTGGTTGTGGCTGGCGGCAGCCCGGCCGGCCCCACAAAGCCGATCCAGCTTTCAATGTCCACGCCGCTGATGCCCTGCTCGCTCATCGTGGCCAGGTCGGGGAACAGCGCGCTGCGCCGGGGCGCCACGGCAGCGATCATGCGCACCTCGCCCGATTTGGCCAGCGCGACGGCGGCGGACGACGACGCAAACTGCAGGTGCACCCGCCCGGCGACGAAGTCTTTGGCCACGTCGTTCGCACCCTTGTAGGGCACGTGCACGATGTCGATACCCGCCTGCTTGGCAAAGATCTGGCCGAAGATGTGCGCGGGCGTGCCCACGCCCTGCGACACGTAGTTGAGCAGGCCGGGGTTGGCCTTGGCATAGGCGACCAGCTCGCGCACGTTGGTGGCAGGGATCGACTTGTGCAGCACCAGCACCAGCGGCCCGAGCGCCCCCTGCGCCACGGGGGTGAAGTCCTTGAAGGTGTCGTACTTCACCGCCGACAGCGTGTGCGGCAGCTGCGACAGCGTGGACGCGGGCGTGTACAGCAGCGTGTGGCCGTCCGCTGGCGCCTTGGACACTTCTGTTGCGGCCAGCATGGTGCCGGCGCCCGGCTTGTTTTCCACGATCACCGGCACACCCAGCAGGGGCGCCAGGTGCTGCGCCACCATGCGCGCCTGCAGGTCGGTGCCGCCGCCGGCCGGAAAGCCCACCACCAGCTTGACCGGCTTGTCGGGGATGGGGAATGTCTGCGCCCATGCCAGCGGTGCAGCCAGCGGTGCGGAAATCATCATGGCCAGCGCAGTGAATGCGCGGCGCGCAAGGTGGGTACGTGCGATGTTCATCGTGTGTCTCCTTCAAGGTATTGAATGACGGCTTGCGCCGCCTGGGTGCCGTCTTGCGCGGCCTGGGATAAAAGGTATGAGGCGCCCGCGCGCACGTCGCCTGCTGCGAAGATGCCGGGCACGGATGTCTGCAGCGATGCATCGGTCACAACGCGCCCGGCATCGTCCAGTGTCACGGCGCCCTGCAGGAAGGAAGCCGCCGGCGCCAGCCCCGCGTAAACAAACAGCCCGCTCACAGGCAGCGTGCTCGCCTGGCCGGTGTTGCCCTGCAGCTGCACGCCGGACACGCCGCGTTCACCGCCGGTCACGGCCTGCACGCGCATGCCGGGCACCAGCGTCACATTCGCCAGGCCTGCCACGGCGTCCAGCAGGTAGGGTTGTGCATGGGGTGTGGCCCCTTCAAACACCACGTGCACCTGGGCGGCGTGCTGGGCCAGCACGGCGGCTTCACCGATTGCAGAATCGCCGCCGCCAACCACGCAAACCGGCTCGCCGCGAAACAGCGGCCCGTCGCATGACGCACAGTGCGACACGCCGCGGCCTTCGTAGTCGCGTTCACCGGGCACACCCAGCTTGCGCCGGCATGAGCCCACGGCCAGCAGCACGGTCCGTGCGGCCACGGGCTCGCCCGCACAGTGCAGTACATGTCTGGCTGCGCCGGGCTCAACACGCTCCACGCAGTCCAGCGCAAACTGCGCCCCCGCGTTCTCGGCCTGCTCCTGCAGCGCCGGACCCAGGTCAAAGCCGGCAATGCCCTCGGGGTAGGCGGGAAAGTTGGCCACCTGGTCCACAGTCATCACCTGCCCGCCCGCACCCATGCGCTCGATGACCAGCACATTCAGGCCCGCGCGCGCCGCCACGGCGGCGGCCGTAAGGCCGGCCACACCGGCGCCGATGATGGCCAGGTCGCATTCACGCATGGCACCCACGCTCAGCGCCATTCATCCACCGACACCGTGGCGCGGTGGTGCGCGCCCATGATCTGCCAGTAGCCATTGGCCTCGCCGCCGGTCACCACGACGTTGATCGCGTCTTCCTCAAACATGCGCACCGGCGTGTCGGCCGGCACGCCCACGTATTTGGCCTTGGGCGACTCCGACGCGCCCAGCGTGGCGCGCGAATGCACATAGTTCTGCACCAGTTGCAGGTCCCAGTAGCGGCCCGCGGGCATCTCGGCGGTTTCGTGGATCCAGCGGATCAGCTTGGCCTTGGTGTCAAAGCCGCCGCGGTCTACAAACTGGCGCGCCGTGATCGGGTCCAGCACCAGCACCGGCGCGGTGATGGCGTCCGTGCCCAGCAGCATGTCTTTCACATGCTCGCGCCAGTAGTCCTGGCGCAGGCCCAGGCTGAAGGTGGTGGAGCGGCAGCCGTGGAACACGGTGACGGTGCTGGCGTCCTTGTCAAAGCCCTTTTGCACATGCAGTGGTTCCCAGGGCGAGCGCTCCTCGTTCTCCGCAAAGGTGATGCCGTTGTAGGTGTAGTTGTTGCCGATGGATCCCATGAAGGTTTCGCCCGGCACCGAGCCGCCCTGCAGGTTCTGCGACAGCAGCGCATAGGCGCGGCCGATTGTGGCGTTGGCATGGTTGTAGGGGCCCATGGCGCCAATCCCGAAGTTCATGTTGATCTGGTGGCGTATGGGGCCGTTGACCACCGTCATGACCGACGCCGAGCTGGACGTGCTGCCGCGCGCCGTGATGCCGGTGGACGCCAGCGCCAGGATCACCGGGAAGTACTCGGGCTTTGCGCCCGCCATCACCGCGTTGACCGCGACTTTTTCCACCGTGTATTCCCACAGGCCGCGGTTGGGCGTGGGTTGCATGCGGCCCACCACTTCGTCGGGCCTGCGGCTGGTGCCGCGCAGCATGGCGGCCACACGTTCCTCGGTGGGCAGCACGATGGGCAGGTGGTCCGTCCAGAGCTTGCGCTCGAACAGGGCGTGCAGGTTGTCTTCGGTGTCGGGATCTTCCAGGCGGGGTGTGTCGCGGGCGTAGGCCTCGGTGCCCGTGGCGCTGGCCGCCAGCCCGCGCGTCAGGCCGTCGATGATTTCAGCCATCACCGGCTTGCCGGTGGCGGGGTCGTTGCCCTGCACATACGCGCGCAGCGTGTCCGCGCTCTGGCCCATCACCGGCTGCGGCACAAACACCTGGGGCACCTGCGCCAGCCCGCCCATGCGGCTGACCGAGTGCACCACCTTGACGAACTTGTCGGTGTGGATGGCAACGGTGGGCACGCCGTACTGCGTCTCCAGCGTGATGGCATGCGTGGCCACGGCCGGCGCGCAGGTGCTGCAGTGGCCCACGCCGATGATGGCCACGCCGCCCGCGGCCTTGATCTCGCTCCACAGCGCGGGGTCGTCCTTGCCGTAGTAGCTGGCCATCTGGCGCAGCTCGGTCTTCACGCCGGGCATCTTCTCGTTGAACCAGGCCTGCACCTGCTTGAGCAATTCGACGGAGTCGTCGAACTTGCTGTCCACCAGGTAGATGGTCTTGCCGTCCAGGCTGGACGGGCGCGCGGCTGGCTGCTTGCGCTGGATTTTGGGTGGATAGCCCACCGGGTTGTGGACGGTGAGGATGGGGGATTTGACTTGGGTCAGCATGGGGTGTCTTCAAAAAAGCGGCTCAATGCGCAGCCTGGCTGGGTGCCCCGGCCCTGGCGCGCTGCATGGGCTCAAATTCATGCACTTTCTCTGGGCGCAGCAGCCGGTAGGGCGGGGCAACGCTGCGGTCCTCGTCCACCAGTGTGATGCGGTCGATTTCGGTCAATTCGTCCGCGGTAAAGCGGATGTCCAGTGCGCGCACGTTGTCCAGCAGGTGCTGGGGCTTGTCGGCGCCTGCAATGACGGTGAAGGTGGCGGGGCGCTGCAGCAACCAGGCCAGCGACATCTGCGCCAGCGTCCAGCCGCGGGCTTGGGCAAAGGCCTGGAGCTTTTCAGTCACGTCCCAGTTGCGCTCGGACTGCCAGGCGGCCGTGTTGGGGTTTTTGTCCTGCCGCGAACCAGGCGCGATGGCGCCACGCTGGTGAATGCCGGTGAGCATGCCGGCGGCCAGCGGAAAGTAATGCGTCATGCCCACGCCGTACTTCACGCAGAATGGCTCAAAGCGCTTTTCAATGTCGCGGTACAGCAGGTTGTAGTGGTCTTGTGCCGAGATGAATTTGGGCAGCCCATATTTTTCGGCAATGAAATGCGCCTCGCACAGCTCCCAGGCAAACATGTTGGACGCGCCGATGTAGCGCACCTTGCCCGCGCGCACCAGGTCGTCCAGTGCGCGCAGGGTTTCCTCAATCGGCGTGCCATGGTCGGGCCAGTGCAGCTGGTACAGGTCGATGTAATCCGTGCCCAGGCGCTTCAGGCTGGCCTCGCACGCGCGGATGATGGCCAGGCGCGACGCGCCGATGTCGTTGGGCCCGTCGCCCATGCGGTTGCCGAATTTGGTGGCGATCAGCGCCTGGTCTCGCCGGCCCTTGAGGGCGATGCCCAGCGCCTCTTCGGATTTGCCGATGCCGTAGCTGTTGGCGGTATCAAAGTAATTGATCCCCATGTCCAGCGCCTGCGACATCACGACGTTGACGTCGTCCTGCTTCACATAGCCGCCGAATGCAAAGCAGCCTATGCCGAGCGCGGACGCCATCAGGCCGCTGCGGCCCACATGGCGGTATTGCATGGTGGTGGGGCGGGGCGTGAGGCCGATGGCCGTGACGCGGTCTTGGGGTTTGGTCATGCGTCCATCTTGATGCCGGAGTCCTTGATGACCGGGGCCCAGCGGGTGCGGTCTGAAAGAACTTTCCTGTGAAACTCGGCCGGCGTGCCGCCCACGGGGACCAGGCCCATCTTGTGCAGCGCCTCCACCACCGGCGCGCTGGCCAGGGCCTCGGACACGATGGCTGCGTAGTCGTTGGCGATGTTGGCGGGCGTGCCGTTCTTGGCGTACAGGCCAAACGAGGTCACGGCCACATAGCCGGGGTAGCCCGCCTCGGCGATCGTGGGGATCTCTGGCGCCAGGGGTGAGCGCTTTTCGCTGGCGTGGGCCAGCACGCGCAGCTTGCCGGCGCGGTGGTTTTCCAGGTAGTCGGGCAGGATGGAGCCGCTGGCCGGGATCTGGTTGCCCAGCAGGTCGGCCAGCAGCGGCGAGCCGCCGCGGTAGGGCACGGCCTGCAGCGGCAGATTCAGCTGCTTGCCCAGCTGGTAGATCACCAATGCACCCATGCTCACGGGGCTGGGCACGCCGATGGAGCCGCGCTTGGGGTCCTTCTTGACGGACTCGAAATACTCGGCCAGTGTGTTCACGCCGGAAGACGGGTGAACCGTGAATGCCATCGGCGCGGATGCGCATTCAACTACGGCCTGCAATTGTGTTTCATAGTCGAAAGTGGGCTTGGTGGCAAACAGCGGCAGCAGCGACACGGCCGAGTTGGGCGCCATCATCAGGTACGAACCGTCCGCGTCAAACTGCCGCAGATGCTGGATGGCCACCAGCCCGCCCGCGCCCGATTTGGACTCCACCACCACGGTGCGGTTCAGTTTGCCGCGCAGCCGGTCGCCCAGCATGCGTGCCAGCGTGTCGGACGACGTGCCCGGCGGCACCGTGAGGATGATGGTCAGCGGCTTGGCCTGCGCACGCACGGCGGGGGCGGCCAGCACGGCACAGGCCGCGCCCAAGGTAGCGACAACGCGCCGGCGGTTGGGGGTGAACATGGCTTGTCTCCGGGTTAATGGTTATGCAGGCCATTATTCGTTGGTGCATCGGCAGCAGCAATTGAAAAGAATGCCTCCACCGTTAAACTGCGGTTAACACTTGGAGACCTCATGAATCTTCGGCAAATGGAAGTGTTTCGCGCGGTGATGTTCAGCGGCGGCGTCAACAGCGCGGCCGAGTTGCTGCATGTGTCGCCCCCTGCCGTCAGCAAGGTGCTGGCGCAGGCCGCCAAGGCCAGCGGCCTGTTGCTGTTTGAGCGGGTCAAGGGCCGGCTGGTCCCCACGCCCGAGGCACAGCGCCTGTACACCGAGATCAATACGCTGTGGGCCGGCGTGGAAAAGGTGCGCGACACCAGCCGTGAATTGACCGAGCCCACGCACGCCACGCTGCGCCTGGTGTGCAGCGCCAGCCTGGCGCCCTATCTTGTGAGCCGCACTGTGGCGCGGCTGTATGAAAAGGTGCCGCGCCTGCAGTGCCGTGTGCAGGTGGTATCGCCCGACATCATCAACCAGACGCTGCTGGACAGGTCCACCCATCTGGGCATTGCGCTGGCCCCGCACGACCACCCCAACCTGGAGACCGTGCAGGCCTATCAGTGCGGCCTGGCTTGCGTCATGCGCAGCGATCACCCGCTGGCCCATAAGAAGCTCATCAAGCCAGCCGACCTGGCCGGCGAACGCGTCATCGGTTCGCCTGAAACCGTGCCCTTCGGACAGACGCTGCGCCGCGCGTTCGGCGCACATGCGGGCAGGATGCACCTGGACTTTGAATGCACCAGCTCCACCACCGCCTGCTGGTTTGCGCAGGCCGGTGTGGGCGTGGCCGTGGTGGACCAGGTTGCGATTGCGGGCGGACTGCTGGCCGGCTTGGAGGTAAGGCCCTTTCAGTCCAGTGAAAAGCTGCCGGTGGAAATCATCCGCAACCGCTACCGGCCGATGTCGGTGGTGGAGCGGGCGTTTGTGGAAGTGTTTGGCGCGGTGTGGAGCGAGATGGGGCGGGCGGGGTAGGGCGCGGCCAGGCAGCGCGTCAGCGCGCGCCCGCCGCCCGCAGCATGCGCACCACCTCGGCCTGGCCCCTGCGCTGCGCCAGCTGCAAGGCCGACGCGCCCTCACGGTCACGCGCGTGTACGTCGCTGCCGCTCGCGATCAGCAGCCGCACGATCTCGCGGTGCGCCGGGCCGTCGGTGCCCAGCACAATCGCCTCCAGCAGGGCCGTCCAGCCCAGGTTGTTGACGTGGTGAACGTCGATGGCCGTGCCCAGCAGCACGCGCACCGTGTCCACATGACCGCGGTAGGCCGGCCCCATCAGGGCGGTGCTGCCATAGCGGTTGAGTGACTTCAGGTCTGCGCCCGCCGCGAGCGCAGCTTGTACCAGCGCCGTGTGCCCGTTGCGTGCCGCGATCAGGAAGGCGGTGTCCTGCTGCGCGTCGCGCGCGTTCACGTCGGCCCCACGTGCCAGCAGCGCCTGGAAGGCCGGCGCGTCGTTGCGATCAGCGGCGGCGCGCAGTGCTGCATCTACTTCGCGCTCCGCGCCCACAGCAGGCAGCCCGCACAGCAGGGCGGTCACCACCAACAACCAGACCTTGATCAGGCGCACAGGCAAGCCCGCCTTACACGCGCAGCACGCCGCGAAAGCCCCGCGCCGCGTAGTACGACTGCACACCGTTGTGATAGACGAACACGCGGCCATAGCGCCAGTCGCAAAACAGTGCGCCGCCCAGTGCCCGCACGTCCTTGGGCGTGGCGATCCAGCTGGACGTCTTGGCATCGAAGGTGCCCAGCGTTTGCAGGGCGCGGTATTGTTCCTCGCCCATCATCTCAACCCCCATGTCTGCGGCCATGTCCACGGCGGCGCCGGCGGGCTTGTTTTCTTTGCGCGCGTCCAGCGCGGCGCGGTCATAGCACAGGCTGCGCCGGCCCGTGGGGCTTTCGGCTGAGCAATCGGCAAAGGTGATTTCACCAGTGGCCTTGTCTCGCCCGATCACGTCGGGCTCGCCGCCGGTGTCTTCCATCGCCTGCAGCGTTTTCAGCGCTTTTGCGTTGCTTTCGATGCGCGCCTGCACCTCGGCCCAGGCGACGCCCTTGTGCCGCGTCATGTGCTTGTCAAAGCGCGTCTTCAGCGTTTGCAGCAGTGCATTGCGTTCGGTGGTTTTCATGGTCTGTGCTCCTTTACTTCAGGCCTTCCCACCACTTGCGGTTCTCGCGTGGCTTGCCCAGCGTGAGCACCTCGCCAATCTCGGGCGTGGCCAGGTTGATGCCGCGTTGCTGGGCCAGTGCGGCCACGCGTTCCAGCGGGTCTTTCCAGGTGTGAAAGGCCAGGTCGAAGGTGCTGTTGTGCACCAGGTACAGCGTGCGTGCGCCCAGGTCCTGGAAGGCCTGCACGGTTTCTTCCGGGCTCATGTGAACGGTGGGCCAGTAGCTGTCGTAGGCGCCGTTTTCCATCAGGGCAATGTCGATGGGGCCGAGCTTCTGCGCAATCTCCTTGAAGCCAGGAAAGTAGCCCGTGTCGCCGCTGTAGAAGATGCGCTCGTTGCCGCTCTTGAGCGCCCACGACGCCCACAGCGTCTTGTTGCGGTCCCACAGGGTGCGGCCCGAGAAGTGTTGGGCCGGCGCCGCCGTCACCGTCAAGTCGCCCCACTGGCGTTCCTGCCACCAGTCCATCTCTTCAATCCTGTCTGCGGGCACGCCCCAGTCACGCAGGCGCTGGCCCACGCCCAGCGGGACGAAGTAGCGTTGCACGCGGTCCTTCAGCGCTTCGATGGTGGGCACGTCCAGATGGTCGTAGTGGTCGTGCGACAGCACCAGGCCTTCAATGGGCGGCACGTCGGCCAGCGCGACGGGTGGCGCATGAAAGCGCATCGGTCCGGCCCACGACACCGGCGACACGCGCTGGCCGAATACTGGGTCAATCAGCCACCATTTGCCGCGCAGCTTGAGCAGATGCGACGAATGGCCCAGGCGGATGATGTGGTTGGATGTGCCGTCCAGCGCGGCCAGCGCCGAGCGGTCCAGCATGCGCACGGGGATCGGGTCCACCGGCACGGTGCCGTTTTTCTTCTCCAGCAGCAGTCGCGACCAGATGTCCCAGGTCGATCGGTGCGGTTTGGCGTTGGGGTTGGGCGGGTTCTGGAAGGTGCAGTCGGCGGGCGCGAACTGCGGTGATTTGGCGATGCGCGAGTCGCAGTCCTGGGCCACTGCAGGCATGGACAGCAGGGCGAACAGCAGCGGCAGTGTCTGCCGGGCGAAACGTTTCATGAGGGCCCCAGAAGATGACCGGCGAACTTTAGCGTACCCCTGACAACCCTCACACGCGCCGGGCATCTGCGGTGCTAACCTCGTCGCGCACTTTGGAGACAAACACCGTGAACAAAAGACACCTGCTGTGCGCGAGCGCGCTCGCCCTGACCGGCCTGATGGGCACAGGCCTGGCGCAGGCACAGACCTTCCCGCCGGCCAAGCCCATCACCCTGGTTGTGGGCTTTGCGCCCGGCGGCGCGGCCGACGCAGCCGCGCGGCTCATTGCCAAGAAGCTGGGCGAGAACATCAACCAGACCGTGCTGGTGGAAAACAAGGCCGGCGCGGGCGGCAACATTGCGCACCAGCAGGTGGCTGCCGGCCCCGCCGACGGCACCATGCTGCTGCTGGGCTCCATCGGCCCGCTGACGATTGCGCCGCACATGATGAAGCTGGCCTACGACCCGTTCAAGGATCTGGCGCCCGTGTCGGGTGGCGTGAACTTCCCCAACCTGCTGGTGGTGCACCCGGGTGCGGGCATCAAGAACATGGCGGACTTTCTGGCCGCCGCCAAAAAGGGGCCCAACGCCGTGTCATATGCGTCCACGGGCAACGGCTCGGCGTCGCACCTGGCGGGCGAGCTGTTTGCCGCGCGCACCGGCACCGAGATGCTGCATGTGCCGTATCGCGGCGGCGCGCCGGCCATGAACGATCTGCTGGCGGGGCGCTTTACCGGCTACTTCTCGGCGCCGCCCACGTCGCTGCCGCATGTGGAGGCGGGCAAGCTCGTCCCGCTGGCCACCACCGGCCTGACGCGCCCGGCCTACATGCCCAACATTCCCACCGTGGCCGAGTCCGGCCTGCCGGGGTTTGAGGCACTGAACTGGTATGCGTTCGTGATGTCCAGCAAGGTGCCCGCGGCCATGCTGGATCGCTACAACGTGGAGATCGTGAAAGTGCTGAACGATCCCGGTGTGCGCGACGCGCTGACCAAGCACGGCCTGTCGGCCCACCCCACCAGCCGCGCCGAGCTGCTGGACTTCATGCAGAAGGAGTCGGTCAAGTGGGAGAAGATCGTGAAGGACCGCAACGTCAAGCCGGAATAACTGGCGCGGGGCAGGCCCCAAGCCTTCAGTTGCGGAAGTTCTGCGTGGCCATGAGCCCGTGCCGGCCCGCGTCCACGATGCCGATGCCCACGCGGCCGAACGCCGGGCGCAGGATGTTGGCGCGATGGCCGGGTGAATTCATGAGCCCCTGGTGCGCCTGTGCCAGTGTGGGCGCATGCGCCAGGTTTTCCCCCGCGGCCAGGTAAGACACGCGGGCGTCGCGCATGCGGCCGAAAGCGTCCTTGCCCTCGGGCGACCCGTGCGAAAAATACCTCCGTGCCAGCATGTCCCGCGAATGGGCGCGAGCCACTTCGGTCAGCTCAGGGTCCGCGCGCAGGGGCGCCAGGCCCTCCTTGGCGCGCTCCTGGTTCACCAGTTCCAGCATCTGCTGCTCCAGCGCCGGCTGGGCGGGCGCGTTGGCCACGGTGTAGCCCAACTGGACGCTCTGGCGTGCACTGGGGCTGGCGGGCGTGGGTGCCAGCGTCTGACTCACCGCGCCCTGGAATACCGGGGCCAGCATGTCCACCAGCCGCTGCGCCGGCCGGGCCAGATACGAGGCCGCCACGCTCTCGCGTGCCGCAGCGACCAACCCCGGGGGCTCGGGCAAGGCCAGCAGGATCAGCGCCACGATCACGGCGTTCACACCGCCCTGCACCAGGCCCGGCGCCAGGCCCAGCAGGCGGTTGATGATGTGCGCATGGCCCGCAGCGGGCAGGGCGGCTGCCAACGCCGCAGCCAACGTGCCCAGGATCAGCTGCACAACCACCCACACCGCCAGGAAAGCCACCGGCAAAGACCAGGTGGCGCTCAGCGATGTGTGGCGCTCCAGCTGGTCCGCAAGCCAGCCGTAGCAGACAAATGCCGCGAGCAGGCTTGCGGCCAGCACCAGCAGGTCCAGCACGCCCCAGACAAAGCCCTTGCGCCAACCGTTCAGAACGCCCAGCAGGACGATCACGGCAAGCAGCAGGTCGATGAGGTTGAAGGCCGTACTCATGCTGCCTGGCAGCTTAGCCGCGTGCTGCGGCCCGGCGTGTCAGCCAACGCCGCATTGGGCATTGCGGCTCAGGCTGCAGCGTCTTCAGGCGCGGCGTCTTCCTCGCCCAGGAAGCCGCCGCTCTGGTGCGCCCACAGCCGTGCATACAGCCCGCCCTGGGCCAGCAGGCTGCGGTGGTCGCCTTGCTCCACGATGCGGCCGGCGTCCAGCACGATGAGGCGGTCCATGGCGGCGATGGTGGACAGCCGGTGCGCAATGGCGATCACCGTCTTGCCCTGCATCAGGGTGTTCAGGCTGGCCTGGATGGCGGCTTCCACTTCGGAGTCGAGCGCGCTGGTGGCTTCGTCCAGCAGCAGGATGGGTGCGTCTTTCAGCATGACGCGCGCAATCGCAATGCGCTGGCGCTGCCCGCCCGATAGCTTGACGCCGCGCTCGCCCACGTGGGCGTCGTAGCCGGTGCGGCCCTGCAGGTCAGTCAGGTGGCCGATGAAGTCGTGCGCCTCGGCGCGCCGGGCGGCGGCGATCATCGCATCGTCGCCCGCGTCGGGGCGGCCGTACAGGATGTTGTCGCGCATGGACCGGTGCAGCAGCGATGTGTCTTGCGTGACCATGCCGATGTGGCTGCGCAGGCTGTCCTGCGTCACCCGGGCGATGTCCTGCCCGTCGATCAGGATGCGACCGCCGTCCAGGTCATGAAAGCGCAGCAGCAGGTTCACCAGCGTGGACTTGCCCGCGCCCGAGCGGCCGATCAGGCCGATCTTTTCGCCGGGGCGCACGGTCAGGCTCAGGTCGTTGATGACGGGCTTGCCCTTGCCGTAGCTGAAGGTGGCATGGTCAAAGCGCACCTCGCCGCGCGGCACGGCCAAGGTCTTGGCACCCGGGGCATCCACCACGGCGCGCGGTCGCGTCAGCGTGCTGATGCCGTCCTGCACGGTGCCGATGTTTTCAAACAGCGAGGTCATCTCCCACATGATCCAGTGCGACATGCCGCTGATGCGCAGCGCCATGGCAATCACCGCGGCTACCGCGCCCGTGCCCACCTGGCCCTGTGTCCACAGCCACAGGGCCGAGCCGCCCACGGCCATGATCAGGCCCACCACCAGTGTGTGGTTGACGATCTCGAACAGGCTCACCAGTCGCATCTGTGCATAGCCCGTGGCCATGAATTCCTGCATGGCGGCGCGGGCGAAGTGAGCCTCGCGGTGGGTGTGCGAGAACAGCTTGACGGTGGAGATGTTGGTGTACGCGTCGGTGATGCGCCCGGTCATCATGGAGCGCGCGTCGGCCTGCGCCTTGCCGATGCGGCCCAGCCGCGGCACGAAGTAAACAACCGAGGCGCCATACAGCACCAGCCAGCCCATGAAGGGCCAGATCAGGCGAAGGTCAAAACCGCCGGCCAGCGCCACGATGGTGATGAAGTACACGCCAATGCCGATCAGCACGTCGGTGCTGGTGAAGATCATCTCGCGCACCGACAGCGCGGTCTGCATGACCTTGGTGGTGATGCGCCCGGCGAATTCGTCGCTGTAAAAGGCCATGCTCTGGCCCAGCATCAGGCGGTGGAAGTTCCAGCGCAGGCGCAACGGGAAATTGATGGCCAGCGTCTGGTGCTTCACGATGGTCTGCAGCGCGATCACGAGCGTGCTGGCCAGCAGCACGCCACCCAGCAGCCACAGCATGGGGCCCTGTTCGGCCCACAGGTTGGCTGGCTGCACGCGGCCCAGCCAGTCCACCACGTAGCCCAGCATGGCGAACAGGAAGGCTTCATAGGCCGCAATGATCGCGCTCAGCGCCGCCAGCGACGCGATGTAGCCGCGCAGGCCGGCGGTACAGGCCCAGACAAAGGCAAAAAAGCCCTTGGGGGGCAGCGCGGGCTCGGCTTCGGGATAAGGGGGGAGGAGTTTTTCGAAAAGGCGGAACAAAAGTCAGGGCTCCGGCATGGGGTGCCTTATTTGCTGAGGACGGCTTGCCTCAAGATGGCGTTGACGCGTGTTTGCCAGCCCGCGCCGCTGGCGCGCAGGGCAGCAAGCAGGTCAGGGTCCAGGCGCAGCTTGACGGCTTGCTTGGTGGTGGTGGATACGCTGCCGGGCGGGCGCCCGCGCCGTGCGGCGCGGGCCATGATCTCTTCGGGGGGGTGGATGCGTGCGTATTCGCCGCGTTGGGCCTGACGGATGGACTCGAGCAAGTCCTCCTGGAACTGTTTAATTTCTGGATCCATCACATACCTCCTTGAGTCGCTTGAGATAGTCGGGCGACAGATTGTCGAACTTTGCTTTGGCGTAGACCAACAGCAAGACGATTTCTCCCTGGGGGGGCGCAGGAAGTAGATCACCCGGCTGCCGCCTTGCTTGCCCATTCCGCTTCTTGACCACCGCACTTTCCTCAGGCCCTGCGTGCCGGGAATGACATCCCCTGCATCGGGCGCACCTGCAATCCATTGGACGAATTCTTCCCGCTCATCCTCGTCCCATACCTGGCTGGCGTACCGCAGGAACAGTGATGTCTCAACCACAGTCAGCATTTATTGTACCCCCTGAAAATCTCGCGTAAGACAAACGGCATCTTTCGGATAGGCAAATAATACTGTACAAACAAACAGTATTTTGATCGCAATCTGTGTTCCTTTCCCGCCTGTCCGTCGTCCCTTCCTTGTCTGAATCGCCGCATCTCTGGCAGGCGGATGGGCACGCCATGGGCGACGCTGTTTTGCCCACCGGCCACCCCGCACTCAACGCCCACCTGCCCGGCGGCGGCTGGCCGCTGGACGGCCTGGTGGAGGTGTTGCAGGCGCAGCCCGGTCTGCATGTGTGGCAGCTGGTGCTGCCCGCGCTGGCGCAGGCGGTGCTGGCGCAGCCCGGCCCGGTCGTGCTGGTGGGTGCGCCGTTTGAGCCGTTGGGCCCGGCGCTGTCCGCGCAGGGCCTGCCGGGCGAGCGGCTGCTGTGGGTACGCGGTGACAAGCCCGCCGCACGCCTGTGGGCGGCCGAGCAGGCGCTGCGCTGTGCCGATGTGGTGGCTGTGCTGGCCTGGCTGCCGCAGGCCCGGGCCGACCAGCTGCGTCGCTTGCACCTGGCGGCGCAGCAGGGCCAGCGCCATCGGCTGCTGTTTGTGTTTCGCACTCCGGCGGCGCAGCATGAATCGTCGCCTGCGCGTCTGCGCCTGCTGCTGCAGGGAACGGACGCGCTGCAGGTGCGCATCCTCAAACGCCGCGGCCCGCCGGTGGACACACCGGTGCAGCTGCCGGCCCATCCGCCGCGGCTGGCCGCGCTGCTGGCGTCGCGGCGCCAGCGTTCCACCCCACCGACGGCGCTGCAGCCTCGTTCGCCCACCCTCGTCCAAGCCCATGCACTGGATCGCCCTGTCACCGCCTGAAGACCAGCGCACCGCCTGGGGCTGGCGCGCGCTGCAGTTCACCCCGCGCGTGGCGCAGGTGGACGAAGCGCTGCTGCTGGAAGTGTCCACGTCGCAGCGCCTGTGGGGCGGACAAGAGCGGCTGCTGCGTCGCCTGTTCAGCCGCCGCGCGCAGCCGGTGCTGTATGCGCAAGGCGCCACGTACCTGGTCGCGCTGGCCCTGCTGCGGCTGCAATTGCGCGGGCTGCCCGTGCCGGCCGATCTGCCCGGCGGCCTGCCGCTGGCCACACTGACCACCGCGCTGCCATGGGTGGACACGCTGGAGCGCACCGGCTGTCGCACCTGGGGGCAGCTGCGCGCGCTGCCGCGTGGCGGCGTGGCCCGGCGCTTTGGCGCGGCGCTGCTGGACGCGCTGGACATGGCGTACGGCCAGCGGCCCGAGGTCTGCTCCTGGCTGGCGCTGCCCGAAGTGTTTGACATGAATGTGGAGCTGCCCGCGCTGGCCACCACCACGCCCGAGCTCATGTGGACGGCGCAGCGCCTGCTGACGCACCTGCAGGCCTGGCTGCGCGCGCGTGACCGCGGCGTGCTGGCGCTTGAATTGCAGTGGGCGCTGGACCTCAAACGCCTGGATGGCAAGGCGCTGCCCAGCCACCAGCAGCTGGTGGTGCGCACCGCCCATCCCGCTCAGGACATGGCCCACCTGCGAAGGCTGGTGTCCGAGCACCTGGCACGTGAAACCCTGGCGGCCCCGGCCAACCACCTGCGCCTGCGCGTGCTGGACAGCGCGCCGTGGGTGGGCGCCAGCCGCAGCTTTCTGCCCGAAGACAACGTGCCCGGCGAAAAGCTGCACCAGTTCATCGAACGCCTGAGCGTGCGCCTGGGCGCGCACAACGTGGTGGTGTGTCACGCGCAGGCCGACCACCGGCCCGAACGGCGCCAGCAGTGGCGGCCCGCGCGCGACGGCGCTGCACGGGCACTGGTGCAGGACGCGCCCGACGCGCTGCTGCCGCCCTGGCTGCTGCCCCAGCCGCTGCTGTTGCAGATGAAGGGCAATGTGCCGCAATACGGTGGGCCGCTTCAACGGCTCACGCGTGCCAGCCGCATCGCCACCGGCTGGTGGGAGGCGGACGGCCACACCGCGCGTGATTACTTCATCGCCCGCAGCCCTGAACACGGCCTGGTGTGGGTCTACCGCGACCGCCTGACGGACGGCAAAAAAGACCGCTGGTACCTGCAGGGGCGGTATGCCTGACGCCCATGCCTGAACACCACCTCAAACCCGGCGCACAGCTGGACGAAGCACGTGACGGATGGCCGCCGGTTCTGGTCGCCGGCCCCGACCTGCTGCCACGCTATGCCGAGCTGTACTGCCAGAGCAACTTCAGCTTCCAGCACGGTGCGGCGCACCCGCAGGAACTGGTGCGTCGTGCCTACGACCTGGGCTACGAGGCTTTGGCTCTCACCGATGAATGCTCGGTCGCTGGCGTGGTGCGGGCGCTGTCGGGCTGGGACGAATACCGCGCGTTCATCCAGCGGCTGGATGAAAGCCACCCGCAGGAGCGCAGGGGCCGGCCATTCCGGCTGCTGTACGGCAGCGTGTTCGATTTTGGCGATGAAGGCCGCCTGGTGGCCATTGCGCGCGACCTGAAGGGCTGGGGCGGCCTGTGCCAGTTCATCAGCCACGCACGCAATGACGACGGCACGGCCAAGGGCGACTACAAGGTGGGCTGGGACACGAGCGACCTGTCGTTGCTGGCCGAAGGCTGCGAGGTCATCTACGTGCCGCATCGACAGGCCGGCGAGGGCGACGTTCACACGCGGCTGGCCTGGCTGCACGGGCGCTTCGGCTCGGCGCTGTGGTTGGGCGTGGAGCAGCGCCAGTTGCCTGACGACGACCTGTGGCTTGCGTTGCTGGAAGCCGCTGGTACGCAGGCCGGTGTACCGCTGGTGGCCACGGGCGGCGTGCTGATGGAACGGCGCTCACGCAAGCCGCTGCACGACGTGATCACGGCCGTGCGGCTGGGCCGGCCGGTGGCGCAATGCGGTTTTGAGCTGCAGGCCAATGCCGAGCGGCATCTGCGCTCGCGCATGCACCTGGCCGGTGTGTTCCCGCAGGCGCTGCTGGACGCGACACTGCGGCTGGCGCAACGCTGCGCGTTCGACCTGCGGGAAGTTTCGTACAGCTTTCCCGACAAGATCGTTCCGAAGGAGCTGTCCCCCGCGCATGCGCTGCGGCGCCTGGCCTATGAAGGCGCGCATGAGCGCTACCCACGGGGCGTACCGCTGAAAGTGCGATTGCTGTTGCGCAAGGAGTTGGTGCTCATCGAGCGCTGCAAATACGAAATGTTTTTCCTGACCGTGCACGACATCGTGCGCTTTGCCAGGAAAGAAAAAGGCATCCTCTGTCAGGGCCGCGGGTCGGCCGCCAACTCGGTGGTCTGTTACTGCCTGGGCGTGACAGCCATGGATCCCATGCTGTCGCGCCCGCTGCTGGAGCGCTTCATCAGCGAGGAGCGCAAGAACGAGCCGCCCGACATCGATGTGGACTTCGAACACGAAAGGCGCGAAGAAGTCATCCAGTACATCTATGAAACATACGGCCGCGACCGCGCCGCCATTGCCGCGGTGGTCATCAGTTACCGCACGCGCAGCGCGATTCGCGACGTGGGCAAGGCGCTGGACGTGCCCGAGCCGCTGATCGACGCGTTCGCCAAAGAGCATCACTGGTTCGACGACGAGCTTGCGGGGGAAAGTCTTCAGGCGCTGGCGCAAAAGACAGGTGTGACGCTGCATGCGCACAAGGCGAAACTGTGGCTGTTGCTTTCGCAATCTCTCATGGGCTTTCCGCGCCACCTGAGCCAGCATGTGGGTGGTTTTGTGCTGACGGGGCCGCCGCTAACGCGGCTGGTGCCGATCGAAAAGGCATCCATGAAGGACCGCTCCGTCATCCAGTGGGACAACTCAGCGGACCAGAGTGGAGGTTTGTCCGTAAAAGGAAATGAACCCAACCCATGTAGGGGCTGGAGTTTGTTTCTCGACGCTTCACGGGTGCAGGGTTATCCACGGCGGCGGTCGGCGCTTGCGACGAACCGACCGCCGCGGTGGATAACCCGTTTTCGGTGCGCGCAATCGTGGTTTGCGCGATTTTCCTCTTCTAGTGAGAGTAATGAGAGATAGCAGCCACCGACGAGTGTGCTGGCTTCGATCCAGGCTAAGGGCGCCATCCTCGGCGCGGCATTGCACGTCAAGTCCTCGGAGCGGGCCGGCTCGCATTGCAGCGTGGGAAGACGGTCACAGCGATTGCGTTGCGTGAAGCCGGCCCATGTTAAGCATGTCCTTTACTTTACAGAAAATGCCACACACGGTACCGTTAAGTAATGACGTTTAGTACAGGTCTCCCACTCACGCTCTGGACCACGCGGTTGCCTTCAGGAGAGGCGCGTGCATTCCTCCTCGACTCGCTTGGGGTTCCCGATTCCTACTCCACGTTGTTTGTAACGGTGACTCTGCGCAATGCTGGGAAGTCGGTCGCCTTGCAGCAAGCCACGTTGAATGCGATCAACATCCTGTATCGCCATTGCCAGAAGCAGTGCATTGACCTGCAGCTGCGGTTCAGGCAGGGGCAGTTTCTTGACCGCTGGGAGGTCGAGGCGTTACGCAGCTCAGTCCAGCAGTCATTCGGCTCTGAAGCAAAGGCGCTGGCCAAGGTCGTTGAGCTAGGCAAAGGCAAGAGGGGGCATGTGTACCCATCCGCGCCAGTCGCGACGAAAACTCAACGTGGACGACTCACCTATATCGCTCAGTACCTTGGTTGGTTGGCTAACGAACTGAACGCCGGCCGCGAGGACGATCGATCACTGGAGATCGCGGCGATGTGCCAGCAAATTTACGCGATCCGGCCTCCCGATCTGCAGCGTGGCGAGCACGTTGACAAAGGCCGCTTCACCCGAGCGCAGAACGAAGTTCTGAATGAAATCATCGAGCCTGGTTCTGACCGGAATCCTTTCAAGTGCCCGGTTCAACTTAGAAACAAGCTCGTCGTCTACTTGCTGCGCTCGCTGGGAAAACGGCGAGGAGAGGTCCTGAACATCCGACTAGGGGACATCAACTTCGCCGCGCACCGTATCGATATTGTGCGGCGCGCCGATGATCCAAATGATCCGCGTGAGCGGCAACCGCTCGTAAAAACGAATGAGCACTCAATTCCTCTGTATCCCGAACTGGAGGACTTGATCCAGGAGTACATGCGGGTGCGGCGCAAGATTCCTGGTACGCGGCAGCACCCGTACTTGCTGGTTACGCACCAGGCTGGTCCCACGCAAGGCCAGCCTATGACCATTGAAGGCATGCGCAAGGTCTTTCGTGTGTTGAAGACATGCGATCCTGCACTGAGGCGCATCCATCCCCACCTGTTGCGGCACTTCCACAGTGACACGATGGCTCGGGTTCAGCAGCAAGGACCGCAGACACCGCAGAGCAGAGAGACTGCTAGGCGCACACGGAACTGGCTCGCCGGCCGCAGACCTGAGTCGGAGGTGGACGCCGTGTATACGCGACGCGCGATCGAGAAGGAGGCGGCCGACGTTTCGGCGCGGACCCAGAGAGCGACGATGCTTCATCGGCGGCCACCGAGTGAACGGGAGTTTTAGCGAATGAGCACCCGGCGCAAGAGAGCCGCACCAGAACCTTCCCAACTTGGCGAACAAGCAGACGATCTCGCACCAGAGTACGTCTGGAGCAAATATGGACTAAGAGTTGATACGCGGCAAGCTAAGTGGCGGCTTGATGGCAGAAGGTCAATCAATATTGAGGGCCTTCGAGCGTTGGTCTCTGTGGAGCTCTTGGAAGGTCTCAACGCAACTCTCAGGGCATGCGTGGCGAACCAGATGAGCCACGCAACTGTGGACAAACTGCAGAGGAGCCTAAGGCACTACCATCGCACGATGCATGCGCCTAGTCAGATCGAACGATGGACCTCGGTGGAGTTCAAAAGGTATCGCAGGAAGCTGACCGATGAGTTTAGCCACGAAGAGTACTTGATCAGTATCCGTGCCTTTCTGAAGCTTTGGGCCGCCCTGCGTCAGCCAGGGATCCAACGGAAGGTCACCGACTCGTTGGCGGAAATGCGCCTAAAGGCATCGAAGTCGGGGCGCGCGGTCACGTCGCTGGATCCCGAAGTGGGTCCCTTCACGCCGGAAGAACTGCAGGCCGTCACAGCAGACCTGTACCGGGCGTCGGCCGCCGGGCGCACGTCCATTGAGGACACTAGCCTGCTCATATTCCACGTCGTCACAGGAAGAAGGCCAGAACAAAGCGCCAATCTAAAATGCAGCGACATTGATCGCAGGCGCCAGGGCGAACCTGAATTTGGCGGTACGGGACATGCCTCCCGCATCATTGCCGTGCCGCGCAGCAAGGGAAAAGGCGAAGGCTTTCGCGCTAGTCTGCGCGGTGTTCATGCCGAAGATGCGTTCTTCGCGCTTATGGAGGCACAGAAAGGCTGCGTTCAGGCGCAGTTCCGCGAGTTGTTGAGTGGACTACCCATCGAACTCCAGCAGCAAGATTTGGAACATCTGCTGGACAACATTCCCTTGTACCCCCAGTGGAGCAGCGTGACTGCCAGTGTCGATGAGGCCGGCCGATTGATTGCGTGTGGCCAGATTGGACGCGCCGTTGCGGGTTTGCGTAACCAGGCAACGCTGCCGGTATGGCACTTACGTTCGCAATACATCACGAGGCGCTTGCAGCAAGTCGTGACCTCGATCGGTACGAAGTCTCGCACCGGGCAGCCTCTTAACGTCACCGCCTACCGCTTTCGCTATACGAAGGGTACCGAGTTGGCGCGACTTGGCATTGGTCTTGATGTGCTGGCTTGGCTAATGGATCACTCCACTTTGCAAAGCGCGCGGGTGTATATCGCCAATGTCCCTGAACACGGGGCACAGATTGACGATGCTTTAAAGAACTCCAGCGTGTTGCGCGGAGTCGCGGTCGCATTCACGCCGTCACTTGTCGAATGCGATGATCCCGCCGAGTCGGACGACGTCAGACGTGCCACTGAAGTGCGCTACAAAGGAAAACGCGTACTGAAGTGTGGCATTCAGAAGAGTTGCGGCATGGGCGGCGGAATCCCGCTGGCCTGCTACACGTGCAATAACTTTCGACCATGGGTTGACGGGCCGCATGAGGAGGTCCTGGCGGATCTGCTGCGCGAGCGAGCCGCAGATGGCAAGGTGCTTGGAGTGACGAGTTCAGTCACACGTAGGCGTGACACCACCATCGTTGCGGTGATCGTCACAATCCGCCGATGTCAGGAATGGCGCGATCGACACGCGCGTGCCGGGGGAGCGGAATGACAGATAGCGCAAGTCAACCCGCGGTCTCAGTGCTTTACACAAAGGCGGAACTCAATCGTTCCACCAAATTGGCGGAATACATCCGAGAAGCCCGAGAAGAACTCATTCCGTCTGAAGTTCCCTGGGCTGCCAGTTATTGGCCCGGGTTCGGTACTTTCACGAATTTGCAGAGCACAGGGCCTGGGCGGCACCGTCGCGGGCAGCCTCCCGCGCAGCTACTGGATAAGGAGTTTATTGAATTTTCGAGGGCGTACCTGGTTCAGTGCCGGAGCGCAAATCCGTCGGAAACGAACTCTCAGTGCGCCGTCCGATTGACTGCCCTGAGGCTGATTGAAGCCGCTCTGCAGAACGTCCACGGATCGGCGAATCCGCTTCGGATTGATCGCAAGGTGCTGGACCGAGCTGCCACACTGGCGAGATCGAGGTTTGCAGTCGGGACCACCCAGAATATTGGACCGGCGCTGCAAAAAGTCGGTCGCGTGCTACACAGCGAGGGCATTCTCCCGCTTGATGTTAAAAGCTGGGAACACCCGTTCCCGACTGCGAAGGGGCGTTTGGCCGTTGGCGGTGACGGTGATGCGATTCGCGCGGCGAGGTTACCCAACCCGGCAGCCATCGACGCGCTCGCTGAGATTTTCAACACGAAGCTAGACCCAAGCGATGAGCGCCACGCTCGCGATATCTTTACGACGGGCGTAACTGCTTTGCTCTTTGCTGCCCCGACCCGCGGCAACCAGATCGTGCGCTTGCCGGTTCAGTCGTTGCACCGTGAATATGACAGCAATGGCAAAGAGCGAACGGCATTGCGTGTCGACGCGTCAAAAGGATTCGAGCCGCACGCCAAGTGGATCATCAAGGACATGGTTCCGGCGGTAGAGACTGCAATCGGACGCGTGACGGCGATCACAGAGGAGGCGCGGCGACTCGCTCGCCACTTTGAAATGCCGATGACTCGTGGCAAGTTTTTCCGGCATTCCAACTGCCCTGACGTTGCGGAGGACGAGCCGCTGACAGCGCGGCAGGCCTGTGAGGCGCTCGGCCTGACAACCACTGACGCGGCGGACGCGCTGGCCAAAGCGGGCTTGGCACGCAGGACGTTCGGCACGTATACGTTAAGCAAGCTTTGGCACAACTGGGTACTACCGGAACTGCGGAAACGGTGCCCTCATTTCCCCTATGTGAGCGCACGGGACAAGGCGCGGGGAAGAAAAGGCGGGCTGAAGTACAGCGAAGCTCTGTTCTGCATGCGTGCGAACCAGTTACATGCAGCGAATGCAACCAGCTGCGTTTTGCCATGGATGCCCACCTTAAGTTCCTACATGCAGGATGTCGGCTTTCGCCCGGCTGATGCGCGTCGCCGAACCATATTCGACCGATACAACTATATCGATGCCCGCGGGGAGGTGCTCGGATTCACGTCGCATCAAGCTAGGCACTTGCTAAATACGGAAGCGCAGCGATCATCGTTGCCCGACGACCTCATCGCGCGCTGGTCCGGTCGCAAGAACATCAGCCAAAACATGGTCTACGACCAGCGCCCCACGCAGGAGCGCGTTGAGCATGCACGCTCCATTGTCACAGCCACGGCAGCCGAGACTGACAACAAGTCCGTAGCAGTAGCCGCGCGCCGCCACGGGCCGTGGCTTATTGCAGTACCCCACCAGCTGCGGTCCTGCGGCGATCTGGAAGATATTGAACCGCAGCTGACAGGGCTGCAGACTCAGTTCGGTGAGTGCTACCACGACTACGCGTCAAGCCCATGCGAAGGGTTCGTCGGGTGCTTGGAGTGCAACGAGCATGACTGCATCAAGAGCTCCAGTCAGGATGCAATGGATCGCTTGGTGCGGATCGAGCGCCTCAGGCAGCATGCCGTCGCCGAAGTCGAGAAGTCTCAGGGTGCGGTGGCAGCCGGGGATTGGGGCGCGCAAGACTGGCTCGGTGTCCAGAAAACCTGGGTTCGCAAGCTTGACGAGCTCATAGCGATTTTGCGTGATCCTGCCGTACCTGAGGGGGCTCGCGTCAGACTCTCGGGTGCGAACCGGCCCACCCATCTCCACCGAACATTGCGTGGGATCGCGACACAGGCGCTACAGAACGGGGACGCGCCTGACGATGTGATTGAGCAGATGCTGCGGGCCATCGAGCAAAAGACGCCCTTGGCCACCGGATACATCGTGCAGCCTGATGTAGATCGGGATCCAGGAATCGGTAAGAAGGAATGACCTGATGGCACGCAACTCCCACATCAGACCTCAGCATGTTGAGAAAATTTGTCACCTGATTTATGGATGGTCGGCACCCGAGTTCAATTGGCTTAGGGTCTGCAATGCCTGTAAACCCATTTTGGGCTATGCCCCGAGTCGCTCCGGACTCAGTTCTCATGCGGCCATACAAGTGGCGTTTCGGTCACGCAAGGACGGGCTTAGGGAGCAACGCGCCAAGCAGTTGCCGTTGCCTAACAGCCGCGCCGCTGCGGGCCGCACTATTGCATCCAGGGATGCTGAAATTGCTGCGCTCAAGCTCCAGGTCAAGGAGCTCATGGACAAACTCGTGCGATGGCAATACAACGCCTCCCTCCGGCGGGTCACTCCAGAGATGCTCGACGATCCTTCGACTTATGTTGCGATCGACCGAGTCAACGTCATTGGTAGATCGGGCGGGGCGAGAGCTGTCTCCGTCCGCTGACCTCGGAACGAGTCCTGCTGGCCCGCCGAAAATCAGACCGCCGCCAGGTCCAGGATGCGCTGCGCTCGCGTCAAGACGTGGTCGTAGGTCATGATCGTGAGGTTGTGGAAGCTGGCGTTAAGGATCCGATACGCCTCCGCCTCGTCGGAGCTCCAATCGTTGGAGCGCCCGAAGATCAAGATGCACCGCGGCTTGACAGTCCTTACCCCGTCGACCTTGTCCAAAAACTTGATGCTGTTGGCCTCCCGTTCGACCTCGAAGATGTATCGGGACGCCTGAGTGATTGCCTTGACGAGGTCTTGGGAGGGAACATGGTTGCCGTGGTCCAAGGCGGAAGCCCAGAATCGCAACCCGCCGCCAGGCCGCTTTATCTCCACCACATCCAAAAAGCCGTCGTAGGCTTCCATGAGGAAGTCGGAAATATTTTCTGTGTCGATGTCGCGCTCGTCGAGGATGCGGACGAATTCGCTACCGAGCACCCAGCTGTTAGCCTGAAACCACGCCTGCCAGCGCTGCTCTAACAGGTCCTCGCTCAGCATCTTCTTGAACTGGCGCACGGCTCTCGCGCGCCGGGCTTGCCGTAGGCCTTCGGCAAGCTCCTCTGGAATGATCTTGTGCTCCAAGATGAATCGCACCAGGTTCGCCGTCTCTGGAACCGAAAACAGTGCCCGCACCTGATCCGCGTTTTCGGGTGCGAAGGGCTTGTCCAAGGGAATGAAGGCGTTCACGCCGTGGCGGAACGGCTCGTAGTTCTCCTGGAGGAACGCGATTAGGGCCTCGAACTCGGTTCCGTCTAGCGTGAGCTCGCTTTTCGGCTCCAAGCTCTCGGGCACCTCGTCGTCCATAAAGTCGCGAGGTTTGTTGTAGCGTCCGAGCTTCAGATGTACTTCGCTCGGCCGCGTCTTGTGCGGGATCTTCCAGAAGACGGCCCGCGTGATCACCCTCTGCTTGTTCGCCAGCACGCGCGCAAGGCGCCCCTCGACTCCAGACATAGCCTCTCCTTCTGCGGGATTCGAATGGCCCGCCATCATGGCAATGGTAACGAGAGGCGCGTAGTCCCGAAGCTGGCAGGTAGGATGCCCAGCCACCCGTCGCAAAGTCCCCCACCTGCCTGGCTTTTTCGCCTGCTGGGTTGCACGCCGGGCAGGGAGACGCGGCTTGAAGAAGGATCGGCACCATCGGATCTCCTGTGAGTAGCCTACCTTTACTTCAAATTTCGCCATGGCACCGGCCAAGACGATTTGTCCCAACGCGTTGGCCGGTTCTTCGTCGTAGATCAGAGGGCGTCCGTGGTCACGAGCCGGATGAGCAACGAAGCGTCGCAGTTGGCAGAGATCTTCGATCGCAGCAGGCATCCTGTGGACATCCGCGAGATCTGGTAAGTCGCTGCATACCTGTTGGCCGGGCTCGAGGCGGCGGACACACGAGGTCGCAACGTTGAAATCATCGAGGTCTTTTGGGCAGCAGGCCGGAGCTCGAGACGCCTTCCGGCCGGACTTGAGTTACGGCTCCGGCTTCGCCATACATTCTGGGCATGGACAAAAAACAGCCGCCCCCCAAAAATGCCTCCGTTGTGGTCTCGGCCACCAACACGCCATTCTCCCCAGCGTCTCGAACATCTACGCCAGGCGCCGCCCCCCGCCTTAACGCCGCCACGGTCCAACAACTGACGGAAATGATCAGGACCATCGGCGAGCTTCTGGAGCAGCCCGAGGTGCGCAGCGGGATCGTCGCCGTGTCGCGAAAGGTCGGCCAAGCCTTGGCCCCTTTGGCCCCCGCATTGAAAGCTTTGGGCTCGATGGCGCTGCTGGCAGGCGAGGCGGTGTCCAAGCTGCCAGCCCAGTTTCAGCAGACCGTGGTGGGACTCGCCAACGAAGGATGGTTCCTCGATCCCGAGCTTGCCTGGCATGACCTCGTCGAGTCCTACAAAGCCATCGCGGCCGGCGACGTGGCCGCCGCCGAATCCATCATGGTTCGGCATTTTGAGTCGCGCCTCGACGGCATCGAGGCCAAGCTGTCCGCCGCCTTGCCCCATCGCGCCTCGAAGTTCAAAGCGGCATTCTCAGCGCACCGGAGAGGCGAATACGACCTGTCCATCTTGGCTTTCATGGCCCAGGCCGACGGCGCGTGCGCGGAGCTGCGCGGCGGCCATTTTTTCCTGCGCGATCGCAAAACCGGCAAATCGCTGGCCGGATCGTCTTGGGGCATGGATGACGGGCCCCCCATGGCCAGGATAGCGCGGCGCGCGCTCTACGACGAACTCCCCATCCGCGAGCAGATATGGAGGCGTGAGCAGTCCGGTTCCCATGCCTTGAATCGCCACGCCGTCATGCACGGGGTCTCCCTGGACCATGACACCATGGAGAACAGTCTTCGCGCGCTGTCGCTGCTCAACTACGTCGTCCTCGGGCTCGACGACGGCGAAGATTCCGCGATGGCCAAAGCCGGCAAGACCGCGTTAGGCTCCCTCGTCAATATGGCTGGCAATTACGGCAACTAAGGCTCCACACCGGGTTTGCCGCGATTCAAGTCCGATCGCCCGGCTCGACAATTGGGGAAAACTGGAGGAATCCATGGAGGGTGTGTTCGCCAACCGCAGTGAAAAGCGGGACTTCGTCATCAACGAGCTGGAGCGCCGGGCGACCGACGAGTGCTCCGTCTACATCGCATCGGCGTTCTTCACCCATTCCGACGTGGTCGAGCGGATCTTGGAGAAGGGCTGCAAGATCCTCATGGTGGTCCGCCTGGGCTTTCCCACAAGCCCCTACGCCATTGAAAAGGTCAGGAGGCACCAGAACCTCCAGCTGCGCATCTACACGGGTCACGCCTTCCATCCCAAGCTCTACATCTTCGGCGACGAGACGGCCTTGGTCGGTTCGGCCAACCTCACCCGCTCCGCCCTGCTCACCAACCAGGAGGTGATGGTGAGCATTGGGTCGGACGACGCCAGATTCGTCGAGCTGATGGCGATCTTCGAGGACTACTGGGACGGCGCGGAGGTGCTCACCGACGAGCAGCTCGCGATCTACAAGGACCTCTACGACCAAAACGAGAAGATCCAGGAGAAGTCCGACGCGCTCGCGAAGAAGGTCCTCGAAAAGCTTGGCGACAAGTCGCCCGCCAACATCGACCGAGGCCAAGCCAAGCCCAAGAAGCAGTCGCTGTTCCTGACGACTTTCCGCAAGACCTACCAGGAGGCTGTCTCCGCCTTCAACGTAGTCCGCAGAACCTACGAGGCGAGCGGCTACCGCAAGGCGTCTGAGTCCGACGTTCCACTGCGCATCGAAATCGACTCGTTCATCAGCTGGGTGCGCGAGAAGGTCGCGCCTGGCGAATCGTGGAAGTCGGGGCCGCTCAGGACCGAGCCCGAGCAGGAAAAGCTCATCGCCAGCCTAATCGCGCAATGGAAGACCGTCTACTGGAAGCACTTCGAGGAGACCATCGTCGGCGAGCGGTATCCCCGCTTCAACCGTATTCTCGGCTCGCGCGAGGCGATCTTGGCGGCGAACGACTCCGACCTCTTCGACGCCCTGGGCACGCTCCACTCCTTCTATGACCGATTTCGCTTCTTCGACGGCGGGCTCGCAGGTTGGAAGGCCCAATTCCCGACGTTCAACGACCCAAAGCGAACGCGCGAGACGCTGGCCTACATCGTCTACGGTGAGGGCGACATCGTGCAGCGGATGGCCAACGCCATCTACGACTCGCGATGGAAGCTCAACGAGTTCGGCCAAGCAAACGTCCAAGAACTGATCGGGTGGCGCAACCGGGAGGAGCTGCCGATCATCAACGGCCGAACCACTAAGGTCCTGCGATACTTTGGGTCCAAGGTGCGGCAGCTGTGAAGCGCGGCGTCGCGCAGCCCAAAGGGGTTTGAATGTCAAACGCATCGAGCATATCGGCAGGCCGCCTTTACCGAATCATGGACTTCAGCCGAGTGGTACAAATGTTCGAGAAGGGCGAGCTCTACTTCTCACACCCTACCGCCTGGGAAGACCCGTTCGAGCAGCGGGTGCAGCACCAAAGCAGCCACGCAGTCTTCGCGCAGTGCTGGTGTCAGATCGGCGTCTCGGATGCGATGTGGCGCATTTACTCCCAAAACGGCATGGGTGTTCGCATCTCCACGACAACGAAAAAGCTCTCGACGCTCGTAAGGGCAGCCATTCGGCCGTTTGGCTACGGGTGGGATTGCCGCGAAGTGGAATACCTCACCCAATACGACCTCAATGAACGAACAAAGGCCGTCGCGACGGAACTTGATCGCGATTTCAAGATTCAGAAGGCTGTGAACCTGCTCTATCTTAAACGCGAGGCATTTCGCCATGAAACCGAATGGAGGGCCGCGATCTACTGTCCGGATGCGGACAGAGAGCGCGTTCGGCCTGGACTTGTGGTGAAGGTCGATCCCCACAAGCTGGTGGACAACATCTTGCTGGATCCACACGCGCCCAAAGAGCTCGTCGAAGCCTTCCAGTTCTACTTCCAAAAGAAGCTGAACTACAAGCGTCGAGTAGGGCCGTCTGTCCTCTACAAGTCTCCCCAGCCGATTCAGATCATGCGCGAGTGACCACGGTCGTGGAGTGTCCCGCGCACGTCGACTGCGTCCAGGGCAGGTTGCAATTCCGATTGCGGCGGACTTAACTCCGCTTTGGACTGAATACAGGGAACATGTTCCTAATCATACGGCTCATTCATTCATACGACCGCGACACCTACGAAGCGACTAACTGGGATAGTGCCCTGACCTTTTGCCTCGAACATCTCAAGCTAACCTGATTTTGGACGCTGCTGAGACGAGGTCCCTCGATCAGTCGCGCCGTTCGACGCTCATGAAATAGTCCAGCTTCGCTTCGAAAATAGATTCTCGGACAGGCAGCCGCATGGTGGTGTTTTCGTTCAGCGGGCGCAGATGCAGATGAATAAAGTTGCCGATGCTCTGCTCAAGAGCGGACATCGCCAAAGCTGCAAGCCTCTTGGCCGCACCCAGCGCTTCAGTCAGGCCGTCGAACACGTTCGTCGAGTTGGCCAACCTGAACCAATGCAGATTTGCCGCGACATCGGCCGCGGGGTAAAACGTATTCGCAGTTTTCTTCCCGTGATAGATTTGAATATCCCATTCGACGTTGGGGTCGTTCAAGGTTGGCAGAAGCTGAGCCATCGTTGGATAGTGAAGAAAGCTCTGGTTCCGCGCTTTGCGCAACCAGGCGTTTTCCGTGTACATCGCCAGCAGCTCTGCCAAGACTGTTGCACCAGTGTCGCCCGGGTGGTTGGTCACGATGAAATTGCGGAGCACGGCTTGCCCGTCCAGGATCACGTTCAGTTCGTTAAGCTTGCCTAGAAACATCCGCGTGATAAACAACACCTGCATCATGTCGGCCGACTGCTTTACCGGCTCGCGATTCGGGCCTGAACGTGACGTGATAAATGCCATCCGTTGTAGCCATGAAAGCTCGTCATGTATGTGACCCAGCAGCATCATGCAGTATCGATCAGCGTCCGTGAGCGCAGAAAACCTGTCGCGCGGAATGTCTTGCCTGAATAGCGTTATGAAACCTGCTGCCCGACGGCCGCCGCGCTTGGGAAATGTTCGACGTCTTACACGCATCTGCATTGAGCCCTCCAATTTACCTGTCTGTGTAGGCCATACCATCATGGTATCGGTGGTCGGAGGCGGTAGAATTTTATCGGGCGCACGCATGGGCACCATGCACCACCAAGCTTGCCGCACCGTGTCCACGCAGCGTGGGGTCGTAATCAGATGGGTGGCGTACTGCAGCATGCAGCCGCTGCGGTCCATGCGGGCGATCTGCCTATCGTTCATGGCAGCCATAGTCGGGTACCCGCTGGGATCGACCATGTACGCGTTCTGCGGGTGACGCCACAGCTGGAGCATTCCAGCCTTTGCGCCGTACAGCACGCCTTGTGGGGTGAGCTTTTTGCCAATGGGATCCCGCAGTGGGAATTTGCTCTACAGCGTGGGGGTCGGCGCTGGCGATTGCAGCTCTGGCGAGTCCGGCCGGGGGCAATCATTCGTGAGATTGGACGGGTTGCCGACGGCGCAAAACGGTGCTGCGCTGGCAGGCTACTCAAATGCAGCTTGGCAGGGGTCGATAGCGCGCAGCAATCGCGCATCCAGCGATTTGAAGACACAACGGGACATGGGACCCACAAAAATGGACGCACATACAGTATTCATTCAGGTTTTGCGTGGCGTTTACTTGCCAGCCCTGCAGCGTGGTCAGCCGATGGGCAGATCCACTTGCTTGGCGGGGTCTGCGGCCCCGTGGCGGAAGGCTTCAACGGGCGGCACGCGGATCAGCGCCTCGGCCTGCTCCTGGCTACCATGCAGCCAGGTGTCCCAGTCGGAAGGCTCTATGGGTACGACTGCGCGTTTATCCGGCGGGACGGCGCCATCGGGCTTGTGCATCAGCTGCAGCAGCGGGTGGCCGTCGCAGTTCTGGGTCAGCATGGTGAAGTTGGGCACCACCTCACCGGTGGCCGGGTCGGTCCATTCGTTCCAGATCCCGGCCAGAGCCCAAGGCTCACAATCCGCGCGCCAGAAGCGCCACCAGATATTTTTGCCGGTGCCCCAGTACGGTTCGTCATAGCTGTCGGCTGGGATCAGGCAGCGCTGGCCTCGGGCCCAGGGAAAGCGGTATGTCCAGGTCTTGCCCACGGTCTCGCGCCGGGCATTGTTGGTGGACATCCGCCGACCCTGTGATGTCATCGGCGTGCGTGTCTTCGATGACGGCGGGATCATGCCCCACTGTGCAATCGCGCTGGCGCCGCGGGCCATTATGATCGGCGCTGCCGACAGCGGCGCGATTACGGCGGGGTAGGGCAGCTCGGGCAGCGTCACCAGGTGGCGCGGGTTGATCTTGTCGCGCGGGGTGGACTGGTATAGGTTGCACATCGGGAGAACTATAACGGCCGAATTCCGCGAAGGTGAAACGGTAATGGGCGATGACCAGAAGGCGTGACCAGTGACGACCTAGCTCAAGGCGTAGAGGGCGCAGGGGTGCATCGAGTTTGGCTTGGGCAGTCTGACGAGCGCTCAAACACAAGTGGAATGCGGTTGTGCAATCGCGCTGGATTGGGGCATAGTGTAGGCAGATGAAGGAGGGTCCATGCCGTCTGCGGAACATCACAGCGAGCTCGAGCGGCTCCAAGGCGTCTGGATCGGCGCCCTGGATGTTCAGAAGCGGGCGCGAGCCGAAGAGATTGCCGCATTCGCAGATTGCGCGCACGGTCGCGGTACGGGACCCAGCGACGCGCAACTGGCTGCGACCGAAAGCGCCTCCGAGACCGTAGATGCGGCGCATGATGCACTCTGGGCGTATTGGCGCGAACAGGGGTGATCTCGGTTTACGTGCACAACGCTCCGGTTGATTGCCCGGGTAAACCCTCGTATTGATCCCGAATCACCTTCCGTCCGTCTCGCATATCTCATGTTCTCGAAATCATTGGAGTGAACTTTCGAGCGCACAAATCATCTGTAGAAATAGCTCTCAAAAATCAAAGCCCTCCTACAATCTTCGTCATGTGTGTTCGCCGCCGTCAACGCCTGCTCACAGTGCTCTTCGCGCTGCTCAGCCTGCTGTCCATGCAACAGGCAGTGGCTGGCTATGTTTGCCCAGTCGATTACAAGGTCGGCGAAATCGTCGCAATGGCTGAAGCAGGGATGCCTTGCGCTGGCGAAATGGCCAAAGTCGATGCCGAGCAGCCCGGTCTGTGCCACGCGCACTGCGACTCTGCTCAACAAACTGTCGACAAGGGTCAGGCGCTGACGCTTTCGGGAGTTATCGCGACGGGCTTCTCCTACACGATCGAGCCACTTCGATCCTTCCCCGCGCGTCAGCCAGCGCAAGTTTCATTCTTGTTGCGAAGCAGGGCGCCGCCGATCGCAGTTCGCAACTGCTGCTTCCGAATCTGAAATTCCAGAGCGTTTAACCGCTGCCTGCGCTCTTGTGCACGGGCAGAGTGTTCTCAATCGTCTGGAGTTGTCATGCTATTTTTCCATTCAAGGCGTCCGTACGCCGTGGCCTTCATTGCCGCTGTTCTCAGCATGCCCGTGTGGGCCGCAGAGCCTTTGAGCCTGGCTGAAGCGCAGGCGCTTGCGGTTGCTCGCTCACAGCTGCTCGCGGCCAACAATGCGTCCATCACTGCCTCGCGAGAGATGGCCGCCGCTGCAGGCCAGTTGCCCGACCCCATTCTCAAGTTCGGCGTCGAAAACCTCCCACTCACTGGCCCTGGTCGCCTAAGCCTCTCGCGCGACTTCATGACGATGCGCCGCATCGGCCTGTCCCAAGAGCTGCCTCGCGCGCAGAAGCGTCAGCTGCGTGCCGAACGCGTTGAGCGTGAAGCCGACCGCACTCGTGCAGAGAAAAAGTTGAATGTCGCCAACATCATGCGTGACACCGCCATCGCATGGATCGAGCGCTACTACACCGATGAGATGCGCCATCTCGTGCTGCGCCAGATCCGGGAGACTGAACTTCAAGTGCAGACCGCGCAGTCGGGGTACGGAACCGGGCGCAACAGCCAGGCGGATGTCTTCGCTGCTCGCGCAACGCTGGTCATGCTCGAAGATCGGCTGAGCGAGATCGACAGACAAGCCAGAAACGCCGAGTTGACGCTCGCGCGCTGGATTGGCCCAGACGCGAACCGGACATTTGCCACCACCCCTCCGCCGTGGCAGACCAGCTGGCTGGACGGCGTGGCGCTGGAGGCACATCTACAGCATCACCCCGACCTGATCTTGCTGCGCGCCCGTTTGGAGGCGGCACTGACCGAGGCGCGCCTGGCAGAGGCCAACAAAAACGCCGACTGGAGTGTGGAAGCCACCTACAGTCAGCGCGGCTCGGCTTACTCCGACATGGTTTCATTCGGTGTTTCGGTGCCCCTGCAATGGGACCAGAAGAGCCGCCAGGATCGCGAAGTCGCCGCCAAGCTGGCCCTGGCCGACGAGGCCCGCGCCAGATACGAAGAAATGCTGCGTCAATATGACGCGGAGCTGAGAAACCTGCTCAACGACTGGCGTACAGGCAAGCGCCGTGTCGCGCGTTATCTCGACGAGTTAGTCCCTTTGGCCACGCATCGGTCCGACGCCGCCCTCACGGCCTATCGCACCGGCAAGGGTGATCTCGCCGCTACGTTATTGGCGCGCCGCGATGAAGTCGATACCCGGATGCAGGCACTTGCCGTGGAAATGGACACTGCCCGCGCCTGGGCCCGGCAGAACTTCATCATCCCCGAGTACGTCCCCGGCACGCTGACCCAGGAGCAACCATGAACAAGAGCTATGTTTTAGCGGCCGCCGTATTGGTCGCTGTGATCACCGCCGGCGGCTACGGAATCTACGAGATAGGCCTGCGCCGGGGTAGCAGCATGGCCGCCATGCCCAGCGCTGGGCCTTTGCTTCAGTCCGCAGGCGCCGTGCCGCAAAGCATCGCTGAGGGCGAGGAGGCAACGCGGCGGCATATGGCCGAAGGTGTCAAGGCTGGGGATATGGACCCGGCCAACGGCCGCAAAATCCTTTACTACCACGACCCCATGGTGCCAGGCAACAAGTTCGACAAGCCTGCCAAGTCACCGTTCATGGACATGATGCTGGTACCCGTTTATGCAGATGGCGACACCGACCAGGGAAAGGTGACCGTCAGCCCGCGCATCCAGCAGAACCTGGGGGTGCGCACGGCGGTGGTCACACAAGGCAAGCTCACGCCGCAAGTTGCGGCGGTGGGCAGCATTTCATTCAACGAACGCGACCAGGTTGTTGTGCAGGCGCGTGCTGCGGGCTACGTGGAACGCTTGTACGTACGCGCAACGCTGGATCGGGTCGGCAAGGGCCAGCCACTGGTTGATCTGTATGTGCCTGATTGGGTGGCCGCGCAGGAGGAGTTCCTTTCGCTCAAGCGGATGCAGAGCGATGACGTGGCAGCCTTGATCGATGGCGCGCGCCAGCGCATGCGGCAAGCCGGCATGAGCGAAGAGCAGATTGGCCTGGTGGAGCGTACCGGCAAGACGCAGGCGCGCACGACCATCTCCGCTCCCATTGGCGGCGTGGTCGTCGAGCTGTCGGTGCGCGAAGGAATGACCGTGATGGCTGGTGCGCCACTGTTCAAGATCAACGGCCTTTCCACGGTGTGGGCGAACGCCGAAGTCCCGGAGAGCCAGGCCGCGTTGGTGCGACCAGGCGCGATGGTGCGCGCCCAAAGCCCAGCGGCGCCGGGCGTGTCATTCGAAGGCCGGGTGCAGGCAATCTTGCCGGAGGTCAACGCCGCAACGCGTACGCTCAAAGCCCGCCTCGAACTGAACAACCCTGGATCGCGACTCGTGCCGGGCATGTTCGTGTCCATGCAGTTCATGGACACACGCGGAGACAACGTGTTGCTGATCCCGACAGAGGCTGTCATCCAGACCGGCAAGCGCACGGTAGTGATGGTCGCGGAGGAAAACGGCAAATTCAGGCCCGTGGAGGTTCAAGCGGGGATCGAATCGGGCGGGCAGACCGAAATCAAGCGCGGCTTGCAGCCCGGCCAAAAAGTGGTTGTCTCGTCGCAGTTCCTGATCGATTCGGAAGCCAGCCTGAAGGGGGTCGAGGCAAGGTTGAACGAAGCGCCCAAACCCACCGCCGCCAACACGGCGCCGCGCCATGATGGGGAGGCAAAGATCGAGGCGATTGGGCCCGACACCCTCACGCTATCGCACGGCCCCATTCCCTCCCTCAAATGGGGCTCGATGACCATGGACTTCAAGCGGCCGCCGCCAGACGCATTGCCGCGCAACCTGGATGTCGGAGACCGGATCACCTTCGAGTTTTACATGGGAACCGAGGGTCCTCCGCAGCTCACGCGCGTGTCCCCTATGCCGGCGCAGCAGCAAGCCCAAGGGGCCAGAAAATGATCGCCCGGCTCATACGATGGTCCATCAGCAACCGCTTCCTGGTCCTTTTGGCCACGATCATGATTTCGGGCTGGGGCGTCTTCTCGCTGCTCAAGACCCCGTTGGACGCGCTGCCGGACCTGTCCGACGTGCAGGTGATCATCCGCACCTCCTACCCTGGCCAGGCGCCCCGTATCGTCGAGAACCAGATCACGTACCCGCTGACAACAACGATGCTTTCCGTGCCAGGCGCGAAGACCGTGCGTGGCTACTCGTTTTTTGGGGATTCGTTCGTGTATGTGTTGTTCGACGATGGCACGGACCTGTATTGGGCCCGTTCCCGGGTTCTTGAGTATCTGAATCAGGTCCAGTCCCGCCTGCCTGCGGGCGCCAAGGCCACGCTGGGCCCGGACGCGACCGGCGTGGGCTGGATTTACCAGTATGCGCTGATCGATCGCACGGGAAGCCAGGACGCTGGACAGCTGCGTGCCTTGCAGGACTGGTTCCTGAAGTACGAACTCAAGAGCGTTGCGAACGTTGCCGAAGTGGCTTCCGTCGGCGGCATGGTGCGCCAGTACCAGATCGTGCTCGATCCCGACAAACTGGCCGCATATGCCATACCCCACACGAAGGTGATCGAGGCGGTAGGCAAAGCCAACCAGGAAAGCGGTGGTTCCGTCCTGGAACTAGGTGAAGCCGAATACATGGTGCGCGCCTCGGGTTACCTGCAGTCGCTTGACGACTTCCGCCAGATTCCGATCGTGACTTCGGCGGCGGGTGTGCCGGTGCGCCTCGGCGACGTTGCCCGCATCCAGTTGGGCCCGGAAATGCGGCGCGGCATCGGCGAACTGGACGGCGAGGGGGAGGCAGCCGGCGGCGTGATTGTCATGCGCTCCGGCAAGAACGCACTGGCGACCATCGAGGCGGTCAAGACCAAGCTCAAATCCTTGCAGGCGAGCTTGCCCAAGGGCGTCGAGATCGTTCCGGTCTACGACCGCTCCAGCCTGATCGAACGAGCCGTGGAAAATCTCTCCTTCAAACTGCTTGAGGAGTTCCTGGTCGTCGCCGTGGTGTGCTTCATCTTCCTGTTCCATTTGCGCTCGGCTTTCGTGGCCATCATCTCGCTGCCGCTGGGCATCCTGGCGGCCTTCATCGTCATGTACCACCAGGGTGTCAACGCCAACATCATGTCCCTGGGCGGCATCGCGATCGCCATCGGCGCGATGGTGGACGCGG
>JBEIPU010000061.1:0-21594 GCA_040376925.1 Caenimonas sp.
GCGCACCATCTCCAGGCACTTGTTGGAGTAGCCCCATTCGTTGTCGTACCAGCTCACCAGCTTGACGAAGGTGCCGTCCAGCGCGATGCCGGCGTCGGCGTCAAAGATGCTGGTGCGGGTGTCGCCGCGGAAGTCGGTGGCCACCACCTTGTCCTCGGTGTAGCCCAGCACGCCCTTCAGGGCACCTTCGGATTGCGCCTTGAATTCAGCGCAGATGTCCTTGTAGGTGGCTTCCTTGAGCAGTTCCACCGTCAGGTCCACCACCGACACATCACTGGTGGGCACGCGAAAGCTCATGCCCGTGAGCTTCTTGTTCAGCTCGGGGATCACCACGCCCACGGCCTTGGCCGCGCCCGTGCTGCTGGGGATGATGTTTTCCAGGATGCCGCGGCCGCCGCGCCAGTCCTTGTTGCTCGGGCCGTCCACGGTTTTCTGCGTGGCGGTGGCCGCGTGCACGGTGGTCATCAGGCCGCGCTTGATACCCCATTTGTCGTTGAGCACCTTGGCCAGCGGGGCCAGGCAGTTGGTGGTGCATGACGCGTTGGAGATGATGGCCTCGCCCTTGTAGGTCTTGTCATTCACGCCAAAGACGAACATGGGTGTGTCGTCTTTCGACGGGGCCGACAGGATGACCTTTTTGGCGCCGGCGTCCAGGTGCTTTTGCGCCGTGACCTTGTCCAGGAACAGGCCGGTGGATTCGATCACCACGTCGGCGCCCACGTCGCCCCATTTCAGGTTGGCGGGGTCACGCTCCTGCGTCAGGCGGATCTTCTTGCCGTTGACGATCAGGGTGTTGCCTTCGACGCTGACTTCACCCTTGAAGCGGCCGTGCACGCTGTCGTACTGCAGCATGTAGGCCAGGTAGTCGGGCTCCAGCAGGTCGTTGATGCCCACGATTTCAATGTCGGGGAAGTTCTGGACTGCCGAGCGCAGCACGTTGCGGCCGATACGGCCGAAGCCGTTGATGCCTACCTTGATCGCCATGGTTGTGTTCTCCGGGGGATGATGAAACTGGTCTTTATTTGCGCAGCGCCGCGCGCACGGTGTCGGCCACGTTCTCGGGCGTGAAGCCAAAGTGCTTGAACAGCACCGGCGCGGGCGCCGATTCGCCGTAGGTGTCGATGCCGACGACTGCGGCGCAGCCATACTTCCACCAGCCGTCGGTGCTGCCCATCTCGACCGCCACACGCGGCACGCCTGCGGGCAGCACACTGGTCTTGTAGGCCACGGTCTGCTTGTCAAACGTGGTGGTGGACGGCATGGACACAACGCGCACCGCGATCTTCTGCGCGGCCAGCAGCTCTTGCGCCTTCAGTGCCAGCTGCACTTCGGAGCCGGTGGCAATGATCACGGCCTGGGTTTTCTTCTTCAGGCCCAGGTCGGCCGGCTCGGACAGCACATAGGCGCCGCGGCTGATGTCGCCCAGGTCGCGCTTGGGCGCATAGGGCAGGTTCTGGCGGCTGAGCAGCAGTGCGGTGGGCTTGGCCTTGTTCTGCAGGGCCACGGCCCAAGCCACGGCCGTTTCAGCCGTGTCACCGGGGCGCCACACGTCCAGGTTGGGGATCAGGCGCAGGCTGGCGGCATGTTCGATGGACTGGTGTGTGGGGCCGTCTTCGCCCAGGCCAATGGAGTCGTGGGTGAACACATGCACCACGCGCAGCTTCATGAGCGCGGCCATGCGGATCGCGTTGCGGCTGTAGTCGCTGAAGGTCAGGAAGGTGCCGCCATAGGGGATGTAGCCGCCGTGCAGCGCCACGCCGTTCATGATGGCGGCCATGCCGAATTCGCGCACGCCGTAGTTGATGTGACGGCCGATTTTCCCGTCTTCGCTGAGCTTGACTTCACCGGCCAGGTCCACGCGCAAGGCCGGCGTGGCCTTGGTGTTGGTAAGGTTGGAGCCGGTCAGGTCGGCGCTGCCGCCCAGCATTTCGGGCAGCGCGGCCGTGAAGGATTCCAGCGCCAGTTGCGATGCCTTGCGCGAGGCCACCGTTTCTGCCTTGGCATGCGCGCCCACAGCCGCGTCCACCGCCACCTGGGCGAAGGTCTTGGGCAGGTCACCCTTCATGCGGCGCACGAATTCAGCGGCCAGCTCGGGGTGGGCGGCCTTGTAGGCGGCAAATTTCGCATCCCATGCGGCTTCAGCCTTCTGGCCGGCGGCCTTGGCGTCCCAGTCGGCGTACACACTGGCAGGCACTTCAAACGGGGCATGGCCCCAGCCCAGCGCTTCGCGCGTGAGCTTGATTTCCTCCGCGCCCAGCGGCTCGCCGTGGGCCTTGGCTGTGTTGGCACGGTTGGGGCTGCCCTTGCCGATATGCGTTTTGCAGATGATCAGCGTGGGGGCGTCGGCCTTGTTTTTGGCGTCGGCAATGGCGCGGTCCACAGCGTCCACGTCGTGGCCGTCGATCGGGCCGATCACGTTCCAGCCGTAGGCGGCAAAGCGCACGGCGGTGTTGTCGATGAACCAGGGCTGGACCTGGCCGTCGATGGAGATGCCGTTGTCGTCGTACAGCGCGATCAGCTTGTTGAGCTTCCAGGCGCCGGCCAGGGCGCAGGCTTCGTGGCTGATGCCTTCCATCAGGCAGCCGTCGCCCATGAACACATAGGTATGGTGGTCCACGATGGCATGGTCATCACGGTTGAATTCGCGGGCCATCAGCTTTTCAGCCAGTGCCATGCCCACGGCGTTGGTGATGCCCTGGCCCAGCGGGCCGGTGGTGGTTTCCACGCCGGGGGTGATGCCAAATTCGGGGTGGCCGGCCGTCTTGCTGTGCAGCTGGCGGAAGTTTTTCAGCTCGCCGATCGGCAGCTTGTAGCCCGTGAGGTGCAGCAGCGCGTAAATCAGCATCGAGCCGTGGCCGTTGGACAGTACAAAGCGGTCGCGGTCAGCCCATTGGGGGTTGGTGGGGTTGTGGCGCAGGTGCCGGCCCCACAGGGCAACGGCCATGTCGGCCATGCCCATGGGGGCGCCGGGGTGCCCGGAGTTGGCTTGTTGCACGGCGTCCATGGCCAACGCGCGGATCGCGTTTGCCATCATTGGGGTATTGGCCATCAGGGGGGCTCCGGGAGGGAAAGACTTGGGGGAAACCCGGCATTTTACCGGGCTGTGCCGCGGCCCCGGGTTGTCCGGGTTACAGGCGGCCGATGCTCTACAGTGAAGCCCATGCAAGGCCTCCATTTGACCGCCGACCTCTACCAGTGCCGCTGCGACCCGGCCTGGCTGACCGACGCGGCCCGGCTGGGCCCCTGGTGCGCGCAGGCGGTGCAGGCCGCCGGCCTGCAGCCGGTGAACCAGCTGTTTCACACCTTTCCCGCCACGCCGCGCGGGCCCGGCGGCGTGACAGCCACGGTGCTGCTGGCCGAATCGCACCTGTGCGTGCACACCTGGCCCGAGGAGCGCGCGGTGACGCTGGACGTGTACGTGTGCAACTTTGGCGCTGACCACTCGGCCAAGGCACGGGCGCTGATGGACGCGCTGGTGGCCCGGTTTGCGCCCGAGTGGACCGAGCAACGTTCGCTGGACCGGGGTGACGCTGCATGACGGCGCAGGCCATGATTTTGGCCGCCGGTCGTGGCGAACGCATGCGACCCTTGACCGACAGCACGCCCAAACCGCTGCTGGAAGTGCGGGGCAAGCCGCTGATGCAATGGCCCATGGAGGCCCTTGCTGCGGGCGGCTTCACCCGCCAGCTGGCCAACACCGCCTGGCTGGGCGAGCAGATCGAGCAGCGCTACGGCGATCGGCTGACCTGTTCCCACGAAGGCCGCGACTTTGGCGGCGCGCTGGAAACAGCGGGCGGCATTGTGCGCGCGCTGCCACAGCTGGACGAGGTGTTCTGGGTGCTGGCGGGTGACGTGTTCGTGCCGGGCTTTGCGTTCACGCAGGCAGCGGTGGAACGCTTCGCCGCCAGCGGCAAACTGGGCCACATCTGGCTGGTGCCCAACCCCGCACACAATCCCAAGGGCGATTTTGGCCTATCGCCTGAAGGCCTGGCGCTGAACCAGGCGCAGGTGAAATACACCTTTTCCACCATCGGCCTGTACCGGCGCGCGCTGTTTGAGCCGCCTTGGTGCACCATCCCCGCCGGCAACCCCGCGGGCATCAAAGCCCCGCTGGCCCCGTTGCTGCGTGCTGCGATGGACAATGGGCACATCACCGCCGAGCTGTACACCGGCCCCTGGACCGATGTAGGCACGCCCGAGCGGCTGGCCCAGATCAACGAAAATTGACATCAAAAGATACCCCTAAATGATACCGTTAGCGGTATCATTTTGAAATGATTGTCGTGGATACCAACGTACTTGTTGGCGCCTGCTTGGGCGTTGGCGCGTCGGCTGCAGTTGTCGAAAACTGTCTGCGCGGCATATGGACGCCAGCCGTAGGACCCGCCCTGTTGAGCGAATACGAAGACGTGCTTTCGCGCGAAAGCCTTTTTGAAGGCAGCCACCTGACAGCCAGTGAGCGAGACGAGTTGCTGGACATTTTTCTTGCCAGCGCTCGATGGACAAAAACATATTATTTGTGGCGCCCCAACGTCCGCGATGAGGCGGATAACCATGTGGTGGAGTTGGCGGTCGCCTGTAGCGCGTCGCACATCGTCACCTGGAACGTCCGCGATTTTTCCCCGATGGAGCTTCGCTTTCCGTTGTTGAAGCTGGCCACCCCACCCCAAATGCTGAAGGAGCTGACAACATGAGTGCATTGACCCTGCGATTGCCCGACCACAAGCACGAGCGCCTGAAAGCCATGGCTGAACAGCGCGGCGTAAGCCTTGCCCGGCTGCTGGACGAACTGACCACTCAGGCGTTGGTGGAGTTCGACGCCGAGACCCATTTCATGGTGCGGGCCCAGCGCGGCGCCAACCGCGTAGAACGTGGCATCGAGTTGCTCCGCAAGGCGCGGGGAGGCCTGCAATGAATCAAGCATCCCTATACGCCCAGCGCCGCGCCCGCGTGGCCGCCGACCTGGGCCGCGACGACATTGCCATCATCCCCACCGCGGCGGAACACCCGCGCAATCGCGACAGCGACTTCCTGTTCCGCCATGACAGCTACTTTTATTACCTGACGGGCTTTACCGAGCCCAACGCCTGCCTGGTGATCACCGGTGACGGGCGCAGCACGCTGTTTTGCCAGCCCAAGGACCTGGAGCGCGAGATCTGGGACGGCTTTCGCCTGGGCCCGGACGCCGCGCCCGCCGCACTGGGCGTGAACGCCGCCCATGCCGTGGGCGAGCTGGATGCCCAGCTGCCCAAACTCATGGAAAACCGTGACGCCGTCTGGTACCCGTTTGCCATCCACCCGGGGCTTGAGGCGCGCGTGGGCGGCTGGCTGAACCAGGTGCGCGCGCGCGTGCGGTTTGGTGCGCTGTGCCCCGAGCAGCAGCGCGACCTGTGCGGCGTGCTGGACGAGATGCGCCTGATCAAGGACGCGCATGAACAGGACGTGATGCGCCGCGCCGCGGCCATCAGCGCGCGCGCCCACATCCGTGCCATGCAGCTGAGCGCGCGCATGCTGCGCGAGGGCAAGGACGTGCGCGAATACCACCTGGACGCCGAGCTGCTGCATGAGTTCCGCCTGGGCGGCTCGCAGTACCCGGCGTACGGCTCCATCGTGGCGGCGGGCGCCAACGCCTGCGTGCTGCATTACCGCGCCGACGCCGCGCCGGTGCGCACCGGCGAGCTGGTGCTGATCGACGCGGGCTGCGAGCTGGACGGCTATGCCAGCGACATCACCCGCACCTTCCCGGCCAACGGCCAGTTCACCGGGCCGCAGCGCGTGCTGTACGACCTGGTGCTGGCTTCACAAGACGCGGCTGTGGCAGCCACAAAGCCCGGCAACCGCTTTACCGACCCGCACGACGCCACGGTGCGTGTGCTGTCGCAGGGCATGCTGGATGTGGGCCTGCTGGACAGGAACAAGGTGGGCACGGTGGACGACGTGATCGACAGCCGCGCGTACTTCAGGTTCTACATGCACCGCACCGGTCACTGGCTGGGCATGGACGTGCACGACTGCGGCAGCTATGTGGAGCCCGGCCAGGTGGGCGAGGTGAGCGAGCGGCGCGACCCGCTGAGCAACGAGCTCATCAAGAACCGCCCCAGCCGCGTGCTGCAGCCCGGCATGGTGCTGACCATCGAGCCCGGCATCTATGTGCGCCCCGGCGAGGGCGTGCCCGAGCAGTTTCACAACATCGGCATCCGCATTGAAGACGACGCGATCGTGACGCCCTCGGGCTGCGAGCTGATTTCGCGCGGGGTGCCGGTGAAGGCGGACGAGATCGAAGCGCTGATGCGCGCCTGAGCGCGCACCCTGCTTCGTCAGCCCTCGGCAAACCCCAGCACCTTCTCGGCCCAGCGCGGGCGCAGCACCGCGTGCAGCTGCATCTGGCCTGCGGCAATGGTGGCGATCAGGCGCGGGCCGCCCTGGCTTGCGTCACTGGCATCCATCAGCAGCGCCAGGTCGGCCATGTGCACGGCGCGGCGCAGGTTGTCCACGCAGCGCGGGTAGCGCTCCAGCACCTTGTGCGACGGCACGCCGTGGCCGCCTTCGCGCTGGCGCTGGCTCACGCGCTGCAGCAGGCGGCGCGGCTCGTCCACGCACAGGGCGTACAGCACCACTTCGTAACCCTGCGCGCGCGCCTGTGCGATGAGCGCCAGGCGCGACGGGTGGGACAACACCGTGTGCGTGATGAACGGGCGGCCCGCCCGCAGCAACGCCTGGCGCTGGGCGTCGGCCCATTCGCGCGCGGCCAGCGCACGCGCCTCGGGCGTGGGCAGGTGCTGCAGGTGTTCCTGTTCGTAAGCCTGCGCGTTGACGAACGGCAGCGCCGGATACCGCGGCGCCAGCAGGCAGCGGTAAAGCGTGGACTTGCCGGCGCCATTGGGCCCGGCGATCAGGTGCAGAACCGGCATGCGCCGTCAGGCTGCTTTGGGGTCCTTGCCGCGCTTGGCCCGGTTGCTGGCCACGGCCTGCTGGGTGCGGTCTGCCAGCGCGCCGGACTTGGCCAGCGCCACCACATGGCCTTGCAGGTCGTCCAGGTCGGGCGACAGGCCGCTGGCGGGCGGCGACAGGGTGTAAGGGGCGCGCTCCTGGCGGGCGATCAGCGCCTGGCTGTCGCTGGTGGTCAGGCCGGCGTGCTCCAGCGCCTTGCCCAGCGTGGCCCAGTATTCGATCTGGCTGGCCACGGATCGGCGCATGGTCTGCGACGCTTCACGGGCCTGGTTGACCAGCTCTGCCGGCAGCTTGACGGAAACGAATGCGGGATTCTCGGCCACGGCGTCCTCCTTTTTGGCGCATTATGCGCCATAACGCGCCATGCCCGCGTGGTGGCCACGGGTGAAAGCTTCTTCAAAAACAGAGTAACCGGACCAGTCGCTGTGCGCGAACCGCAGCAGCCCGCCGGGCGATCGCACCACGGGCGCGGCGGGCGCCGCGCCACGTGTGCCGGGCAGTGGTACCGCCATCGCGTGGCCGTAGCGCGTGATGTCGATCTGCGTGGCCACCTCCGGCAGGTCGGGATGGGCGTGCGCCAGCTCCGCCAGCACCCGGTCGCGCCAATGCGCCCAGGGGGCATCCAGCAGCTGTGCACGGGCCTGGGGCGCCAGACCCGCCGCGTGGTACCAGGTCAGCACCGTGGGGCCAGGGCGCGGGTCCAGCAGCTGGTGGCGCGCATCCACATAGCCCAGGCCGGTGGCGCCGTACGGCACGTTGTCCCAGCTCGGGGCTGCGCCGGGGCGGTCCTGCAGTGGTGCGCGCAGGTGGATGTTGGCCACCAGCCAGGGGGCGTAACGTGTGCGCGCCGCGGCGGCCTGCAGTGCCGGCGGCGGGTTGTGCACCACGCGCGCGGCCACCAGCACCGGCAGCGCCACGATGCACTGGCGCGCCTGCCAGCGCTCCAGCGTGCGCGTGGCGTGGTCAAGCGCGTCCACCTCGACGCCCTGGCGCGTTTCGGCAACGCGCAGCACCGTGCGTGCCGGCCGCAGCCGCTCACCCAGCGGCGCGGCCAGCTGCCGCGTGAGCCAGCCATTGCCTTCGGGCCAGGTCAGCACAGCCTCGCGCTGCGCGTCGTCACCGCCCGGCGCCTGAAAGCCGTGGCGGCTGGCAAAGTAGTGCACGCCCGCCCAGGCCGACACGGTGGCGATGCCGGCGCCGTAGTCGTCGCGGCAGCAGTAGTCCAGGTACCAGCGCAGGTGCTCGTCGTCCAGCCCTTGTTCGTCCAGCCAGCGGGCAAACGTGACGCCGTCCAGCGCAGCGTGCTGCGGCGTGAAGGGCGCTTGATACGACGGCAAGGCAAAACGCGCGGAGCGCTGCAGCTGCGCGATGCGCCGCGCAAACCGTGCGTACTGCGCCAGCGTGGCCGCGCCCACGCCCTGCACGGGCAGCAGGCCGTCCTGCCATTCACCGTTGAAAAACAGGCGCTCCTGCGGGCTGTGGCACAGGTGGCGTTCATCGTATTGCCAGCGCCCCGCGACGCGCCGGCGCAGGCCCAGCTCTTCCAGCAGGTCCTGCACCTCATGCGCATCGTTGCCCGGCACCGGCAGGTAATGCGCGCCCAGCGGGCAGGCGATGCCCTGCACGCTGCCCGCGCGGCTGTTGCCGCCGGCGGTGTCTTCCAGCTCCAGCAGCGCAAAGTCATCCCGCCCCTGCAGCCGCAGCGCGCGGGCGGCGGCCAGACCCGCCACGCCGCCACCGGCAATGAGCGTGTGCACCCGGCGCGTCACGCCCGGCGCCATGCCGCGCGGCGGCTCGCGCAGCAGGTGGCCGCGCTCGTGGCTGATGCCGGTGAAGCCGCCCGCAATGTCTGCCGCCTGCCGACAGCCCGCCATCGGCAGCGCGGCGCCTGCACCCATGGCAACCAGAGTGCTGCGCCGGGTGATCATTCGTGCACCTTGCCCCATTCGCGTTCGTAGGTGGTCACCAGCGCCTGGTTGGACAGGCGGTTGACGTCCGCCGGCACCCGCGCCATGTCGCGCGGAAAATCAAACATCGGCGCGAGCGCCGGCAGGTCCAGAAAGCGCAGGCCCGCAGGCAGCGCATCGGGCATGCGCCAGGGCCTGCGGCTGGCGATGACAAAGCCCCATTCACCAAAGCTGGGCACATGCGCGTGGTACGGTGCGGCGCGCAGGCCCACCGATTCAATCGTGCTCACCACCGTCCAGAAGCTCTTGCGCGCCACCAGCGGCGACGTGGTCTGCACCACGGCATAGCCGCCCGCGGCCAGCCGCTGGTCCAGCAGGGCGTAGAACGAGTTGGTGTACAGCTTGCCGATGGCAAAGTTGGTCGGGTCGGGGAAGTCCACCACGATCACGTCGTAGCTGCCTGCATCCTGCTCCAGCCACTTGAAGGCATCGGTGTTGACAATGCGCAGCTTGGGTGAAGCCAGTGCATGGGCGTTCAGCCGCACCAGCGCGGGCTGCTGCGCAAACAGCCGCGTCATGGCCGGGTCCAGCTCCACCAGCGTGACGCTCTCGACCGCCGGGTACTTCAGCACCTCGCGCACCGCCATGCCGTCGCCGCCGCCCAGCACGGCCACCTTCTTCGGTGCGCCATGGGCGGCCATGGCGGGGTGAACCAGCGCCTCGTGATAACGGTACTCATCGCGCTCGGCAAACTGCAGGTTGCCGTTGAGGAACAGGCGGTGGCCGGTGCGGCCCTGCGTCACCACGATGCGCTGCCAGGGGGACCGCTCACTGGCGACGATGCGGTCCTGGTAGAAGCGGTCTTCGGCCAGCGTGGTGATGTGGTCAGCCCCCGCAAAGCCCGCACCCAGCACGGCCAGCACGCCTGCGCACGCGGCGGCGTGGGCGCGCCACTGGCGCAGCTCGTGGCGGAACAGCCACAGCGCCCACAGCGCCACGGCCGCGTTCATCAGGCCGAACAGCAGCCCGGTGCGGATCAGCCCCAGCTGCGGCACCAGCACCAGGGGGAAGGCGACCGACACGGCCAGCGCCCCCAGGTAGTCGAATGTGAGCACCTGCGACACCAGGTCGCGCAGCGCCACGTTGCGCTTGAGGATGCGCATGACCAGCGGAATCTCCAGCCCCACCAGCGTGCCCACCACCAGCACCAGCCCGTACAGCAGCAGCCGGAAGGCACCGGGTGCCCAGGCATTGGCGATGAACAGAATGGCCGGCAGCGCGCCGCCGATCAGCGCCACCAGCAATTCAATGCGCAGGAAGTGCGCGGGCAACTGCCGATCAAAAAACCTGGACAGGTACGAGCCCACGCCCATGGCGAACAGGTACGCACCAATGATGGTGGAGAACTGCAGCACAGAGTCGCCCAGCACATAGGACGCGAGTGCTGCGGCTGCCAGCTCGTAGACGAGGCCGCAGGCGGCTACGACGAAGACGCTGGCGAGCAGCGCCACCTCGACGGGGCGGGGTGGTGGTTGTGTGCTCACGTTTGAGTTCGCCGTAGCACTCGCGGGGTTCGCGGCGGGCGGTGTGCGGCGGGGCTCATACTGCGGTGGTTTTCGCTTCGCGAAAACTCCGCTGCGATGCTCGGGGGTCGGTTGCGCCGCGGAACTCGCTGCATTGCGCTTCGCTCCATTCCGCTCAGACAGCCGCGGCGAGCATGTGCACGTTGCGCGCTTCGCGCGCCAACACGCCCCCCTGTGCTTCTCGCCACCGCAGAAATCGCCCCGCCGCACACCGCCCGCCACGAACCCCGGACACCTGCACGCCACCGGTGGCACGCCAACAACGTCACTGCAAAGTCACCTTTGGGGGCGCACCGGCCTGGGGGCGCCTCTAAAGCGCCGAGCAGCGCAGGGGTGAGTGTCGGCGCGCGCAAGCGCGCTTCGTGCTCTGACTCGCCGAAGCTGTTTGAGCGCAGCGCGTAGCGCGTAGCGAGTTCTTCGGCGCGACCGAACCCCGAGCAGCGCAGGGCAGTCGCCGCAGGCGACCGCTTTAGTGAAGCCCCCAGGCCGGTGCGCCCCCAAAGGTGGCTTTGCCGCGAGGTGCAGCAAGCGACGCTCAACCGTGCACCGCCGCCGCGACAATGATCGAAATCCCCAAGCTCATCGCGCCCACAACGATCCCCAAAGCAACGTTCTGCTTCTCCACGATCTCTTCCCAGAGGTTGTAGGGCGTGATCTTGTCGATGATGACGAAGCTCAGCCAGAACACCACCACGCCGACCAGTGCGTAAACGATGGAGCCGAAGAAGGCCCCTGCTTTCAGCCATTCAAAACCCATGATGACCTCCGGTTGAATACATGAACATGAACTGTGGGCTACTTGTGGCTGCCGCCACTGGAATAGCCGCCGTAGGAGCCGCCGCCCGAGCGCCAGGTGCTGCCCGAGCTGCTGCAGTTCTCGCGCTGCGGATCGCATGACTGCATGCACCCGCGAAGCATCGCCAGAAAGATGAGAAGGATGACAAACATGACCACGATGGTCATGCAGCCCACACCCGATGATGCGCTGACCGGGGCGGCGTCGGTGCGTCTGAGCAAGCCCGCCTTGTCCTGCAGGCCAAAGGCCTTGATGACCGCGTCAGCCTCGATGCGGCTGCCGCTGGACCAGGTGATCTCGGCCGGTGTCTGCTCCATCGACAGCAGGGCCTTGCCCTTGGCGAAGTCGCGGTTGAATGTTTTCTGCCCACGCGCGACCTGCCAGTAAAACTCGCCGGCCACATAGGTGGTCTCGGCCTCGTAGCTGTACGCCAGCTTGTAGCTGCTGCCCAGGTAGCTCGCACTTTGACCATTGCCGGACAGTTGCGGCGCGCCCGTGGTGGGCTTGACCATGCTCCAGCCCTCTTCGCTGTCCACCAGGAAGCTGAAGCCGCGCTTGGGGTGGTACAGCAGGTACTCGTCCCAGCCAAAGTGTTCGGCATCCTCTTCCTGCGGGTCATGGCCCAGCCGGTGCTGGAAGCCCACCACCTGCCACTGCACGCCCTGCAGTTGCCCGGTGCTGCCCAGCGGGATCAGCGGCTGCACAGGCTCACCCTGTATCGCATGACGCAGTTGTGCGCCCATGCCGGAGTCCAGGTCGATCAGGCTGTTGCAGGACCGGCAGGTGATGGCCTTGCTGTTGGCCAGCGTCACCTCTACCGGCGCTCCGCAGTTGGGGCAGGCGAACTGCCGCCCGCGCTCTTCCTTGACCAGTTCGTCGCGCAGCCCGCTGAGTTTCAGTTCCTCCAGCAGTACTGCACGGCCACGCGACACCGATGGCGGCTGCGCGCTGTAGTCGATGCTGAGCACCTCGCCCTCGGCGCTGCGCAACTCCACAAACGCAAACGGCTGGCCCAGCGGCGGCAGGCGTGGCAACTCGCCCTGCGCGGCCACCAGTGCGGCCTGGTCGTTGCTGGCAATGCTGAACGGCTTGCCGGCGACTGCGGTGGTGGCGCCCACGCGGAACTTGTCCGCGGCGGGCAATTCGCGCTGCATCTTCGCGGGCACGCTGAACACATACGCGCCGTTGTCTTCAGCCAGCGACGCCATGCTGCCGTCGTCCAGCAGCGCCTCCCATTCGGTCCAGGTGCCCGCGGGCGATTTGTACTGCAGCCGGCCCACCAGCGTGAAGGCGCGGCCCTGCCAGTGGCCATTGGCCTGCAGCTGCAGCGGACTGTGGTCGTCAAACAGCTCGGCCATCTTGCCCACGCGCGTGAGCACGTCGCCGTCACGCACCACGGTGCTTCTGCAATAGCCGCACACCGCATGCGTGGACTGGGCGCTGCGGAATTCAACCGGCGCGCCGCAGCCGGGGCAGGCGGCGCGGTAGGCGCGAAGGGGCTCAGCCACGGGCCGGGTGTGTCGGGCCGGTTAAACCAGCTTCTTCAGCAGCTCGGCCTTCTTGGCGCTGAACTCTTCGTCCGTCAGGATGCCCTTGGCCTTGAGCTCGCCCAGCTTTTCCAGCGTGGCCATCACGTCCTCGGGCTTCACGGCGGCGCCGGCTGACGCCCCCGCAGCACCCGCGCCACCTTGCAGCCCCTGCTGCAGGTTCTGCGCCAGCACCTGGCCCAGCGCCACACCGGCGCCTAGGCCCATGGCGTCGCCCGCAATGCCGCTGCCGCCCCCCCCGCCGCCTTCAGCGAATTTGGGGATGGCCTGCGCCGTCTGGTACTGCATGAACTTGCCCATGTCGTTGCCGACCATGCCCATGCCGATCTTCTGGTCCAGGATCTTCTGCAGCTCTTCGGGCAGCGACACGTTCTGCACCGTCATGCCGTCCAGCTTCAGGCCGATGGCCGCAAACGCGGGCGACAGCTCGGTGCTCAACGCTTTGGCAAACTCGATCTGGTTGGCCGCCAGGTCCAGGAACGGGATGCCGCTTTGCGCAATGGCGTCCGACAGGTGCTGCAGCACCAGGCCGCGCAGCTGGCCGTCCAGCTCTTCGGTGCCGTAGCTTTCACGCGTGCCCGAAATTTCGGTATGGAACAGCTTGGGGTCGGCGATGCGAAAGCTGTAATTGCCAAACGCGCGCAGGCGTACTGCGCCAAAGTCCTTGTCGCGGATGGTCACGGGCTGCGAGGTGCCCCACTTCTGGTCGACCTGCTGGCGCGTGCTGAAGAAGTACACGTCGCTCTTGAACGGGGACTCAAACAGCTTGTCCCAGTTCTTCAGGTAGGTGAGCACGGGCAGCGTCTGGGTCGTGAGCTTGTAGATGCCGGGGCCGAACACGTCGGCCACCTTGCCCTCGTTCACGAACACGGCCATCTGCGATTCACGCACCGTGAGCGAGGCGCCGTTCTGGATTTCCATGTCGCGCATCGGGAAGCGCCAGGCCAGCGTGCCGTCGCCGTCCTCCGTCCACTGGATGATGTCAATGAACTGTTTCTTGATGAAGTCCATCAGGCCCATGGCGAATCCTCCGGCTAGTAGAAAGGTTTGCGGATGATAGCGCCGGCCCATGGCGGCATGCCGACCTCAGACCAAGGTACAGGCGCCCGACCGGTTCAGGCTGCGGGCGAGGCCGGCCCCGGTGCCTGCTCAATCGCGTCCGCCGCTTCCTCATTCAGCGCGCGGCCCTCGCGCTGGGGCTGCGTCAGCGGCGTGGGCTGCCAGCGGTTGCCGTGCATCAGGTTGAGGCCGCTGGTGGGCGTGCCCGCCATCTGCAGTTGCAGGCGTTCGGCATCGCGGCGGCGGATATCCCCGGCCACTTCGGCGATGTCCTCCTCCTGCACGCCGAACACGCGCAGCGCCTCGGCGCCAAAGGCCAGGGCGGACTCGAATGTCTCGCGCAGCTGGTAATCCACCCCATGGCGGATCAGCTCGATGGCGTGCTGGCGGTCATAGGCGCGCGCCAGCACCGGCGTGAGCGGGCATTCGTGCTTGAGCAGCTCCACGATGCGGCTGGTCACTTCCTTTTTGTCCACGCACACCAGGATCGCCTTGGCATGGCCCGCGCCGCTGGCGTGCAGCACGTCCAGCCGGGTGCCGTCGCCATAGAATACCTTGAAGCCGAACTGCGCCGCCGCGCGGATCATGTCGGTGTCGTTTTCGATGATCACCACGTCAATGCCGCGGGCCAGCAGCGCCTGGCTGGCGATCTGGCCGAAGCGGCCGAAGCCGATCACCAGCACGCTGCCCGAATGCGCATCGCCGGCCATCACGTCCTCAATCCCGTCCATGCTGGGCGGGGGCGGCGCCGGCATGACCCAGCGCAGCGCCAGCACGGCCAGCGGCGTGAGCGCCATGGACAGGATGATGGCGGCCGTGAGCAGCGCATTGACGTTGCCGTCCACGATGCCCGCGGTGGTCGCCGCTGAATACAGTACAAACGCAAATTCGCCGCCCTGCGCCATCAGCGCCGCGCGCTGCAGGCCGTCGCCGTGGCTGGCTTTGGTGATGCGCGCCACGGCATAGATGCCCGCGCCCTTGAGCGTCATGTAGGCCAGCACGGCCGCCAGCAGCAGTTTCCAGTCGGCCAGCACCAGCTTGATGTCCAGCGACATACCCACGCTCATGAAGAACAGGCCCAGCAGGATGCCGCGAAACGGCTCGATGTCGGCCTCCAGCTGGTGGCGAAAGGTGGATTCGGACAGCATCACGCCCGCCGCAAAAGCGCCCATGGCCATGGACAACCCGCCCCACTGCATGGCCAGCGCCGCGCCCAGCACCACCAGCAGCGCAGCGGCCGTCATGACCTCGCGCGCATTGGCATGCGCCAGCACCCGGAACAGCGGGTTCAGCAGCCAGCGGCTGACCGCAATCAGCCCCACCACGGCCGCCACCGCCACACCCACCGTGACCCAGCGCGAGACCCCGGCCTCGGCCGGTGCAGGTGCCATGAAGGCCACGATGGCCAGCAGCGGCACGATGGCCAGGTCTTCCAGCAGCAGGATGGACACAATGCGCTGGCCGCGCGGCGTGGAGGTGTCGCCGCGCTCGTCCAGCAGCTGCATGACGATGGCGGTGGACGACAGCACAAAACCCGCCGCCGCGATGAATGCCACCTTGCCCGACAGACCGCCCAGCATGCCCAGCCCGCTGAGCAGCGCCGTGCACACCGCCACCTGCAGCAGGCCCAGGCCAAAGATCTGGCGGCGCATGGACCACAGTTTGGTGGGCTGCATCTCCAGCCCGATGACAAACAGGAACATCACCACGCCCAGCTCGGCGATGTGCAGGATCGTCTGCGCTTCGCTGAAGAACGCGAGGCCAAACGGCCCGATGGCCAGGCCCGCAGCCAGGTAACCCAGCACCGAGCCCAGGCCCAGCCGCTTGAACAACGGCACCGCAACGACGCCCGCGGCCAGCAGGACGACGACCTTGACGAGTTCGGTGCCTGCTTCTGCGGCCATGGGGTGTTTCCGGAATTCGGGGGTTGCGGGGGGCGAGCGCAAAGTCTAACGCGCCCCCTCTTTTGGCCCCCCCGACCGCCGCTTACGACGCCAGCGCGCTCATCTCGCGGTACAGGTCGGCCTTGCCTTCAAAGCCGATGCCCGGCAGCTCGGGCAGCGTCACATGGCCGCCTTCGACCTTGACGCCGTCCGGGAAGCCACCGAAAGGCTGGAACAGGTCGGGGTAGGACTCGTTGCCGCCCAGCCCCAGGCCAGCCGCGATGGCCAGCGACATCTGGTGGCCGCCGTGCGGGATGCAGCGGCTGGGCGACCAGCCGTGCTGGCGCAGCATGTCCAGCGTGCGCAGGTACTCCACCAGGCCATAGCTCAGGGCGCAGTCAAACTGCAGCCAGTCGCGGTCGGCGCGCATGCCGCCGTGGCGGATCAGGTTGCGCGCGTCCTGCATCGAGAACAGGTTCTCGCCCGTGGCCATGGGGTTGGCGTAATAGTTGCGCAGCGTGGCCTGCAGCTCATAGTCCAGCGGGTCGCCGGCTTCTTCGTACCAGAACAGGTTGTATTGCGACAGCGCCTTGGCATAGGCAATGGCGGTGTCCAGGTCAAAGCGGCCGTTGGCGTCCACCGCCAGGCGCTGGCCGTCCTGCAGGATGGACAGCACGGAGTCGATGCGGCGCAGGTCATCACTCAGGCTCGCGCCGCCGATCTTCATCTTGACCACGTTGTAGCCACGGTCCAGGTAGCTGCGCATCTCGTCCTTGAGCCTTGCGTCATCCTTGCCCGGGTAGTAATAGCCGCCGGCGGCATACACAAACACGCGGCGGTTGGCCGTGCCGTTGCCGTAGCGGTCGGCCAGCAGCTGGTACAGGGGCCTGCCCTCGATCTTGGCCACGGCGTCCCAGATGGCCATGTCGATGGTGCCGATGGCCACCGAGCGTTCGCCATGGCCGCCGGGCTTTTCGTTGGTGAACATCGTGGCCCAGACCTTGTGCGGGTCGATGTTGCGGCCCGACTCATCCAGCAGGCTGGCGGGGTCGGCCTCCAGGATGCGGGGGATGAACCGCTCGCGCATCAGCATGCCCTGGCCGTAGCGGCCGTTGGAGTTGAAGCCGTAGCCGATCACCGGCTTGCCGTTGCGCACCACGTCGGTCACCACCGCCACCAGGCTCAGCGTCATCTTGCTGAAGTCGATGTAGGCGTTGCGGATGGGGGAACTGATGGCACAGGTCTTTTCGCGGATTTCAACGATTTTCATGGGGGGCTCCAAAGGGTCAGGGTGCGATGATGGCGGGGTGGCGCCGTTCGCGCCAATGCCCTTTTTCTCGGCTTTGATGCCCTGAAATAACCGCTGCATACACCGACCATGAACCTGTCCTGGCTGCATGACTTCCTGGCGCTGGCCGAGACCGGCAACTTCTCGCGCGCAGCCAACGCGCGCCACATGACGCAGCCCGCCTTCAGCCGGCGCATCCGCGCGCTGGAAGACTGGCTGGGTGTGGCGCTGTTTGACCGCAGCTCGCAGCCCGCGCGGCTGACCGCCACCGGCGAATGGTTCCTGGGCGTGGCGCATGACCTGCTGGCGCGCGCCGCGCGCATCCCGGCCGACGCCCAGGCCGTGGCCGAATCCACCTCGGCCACGCTGCGGCTGGCGGCCACCCATGCGCTGTCATTCACCTTTTTGCCGGGCTGGCTGCGCCGGCTCGAATCGCACACCACGCTGGGCCCGGTGCGGCTGGTGTCCGACGTGCTGCAGCAGTGCGAGGCCTTGTTGCAGCAGGGCCGGGTACAGTTTCTGCTGTGTCATGCGCATGAAGCCGTGCCGGGGGCGCTGGACGCAGCAGGCACGGCCTGGCTCAAGGTCGGCACCGACGCGCTGCTGCCTGTCACCGCGCCCAGCCGCGGCAGCAAGCCCCTGCACACGCTGGACGGCAAGGCCGCGCGCGGCGCGCCCCTGCTGGAATACAGCCGCGAATCCGGCATTGGCCGCATCGTTCAGGCCGTGCACGGCGCGGCGCTGCAGACGCTGGACGCACGCCCCGCCGTCACGGCCCACCTGGCCACGGTGCTCAAGACCATGGCGATCGATGGCCGGGGCATTGCGTGGCTGCCTGCAACGCTGGTGCAGGACGACCTGGACGCGGGGCGGCTGGTGGTGGCTGGTGGCGCGGCCTGGCACATCACGCTGGACATCCGCCTGTACCGCGACGCGGCGGCAGCCACGGCGGCGGCTCAAGGCTTCTGGCGGGCGGCAGGTGCCAACGCGGCCGGCTGAGCGTGCCAGCTTTGCCAAAAAGTCAAAACCGCTCCACCCGTTTACGCAGAACCCCGTACTAGGGTTTTCCCGCGCCCACGTCTACAATCGCGTTCCCTTACAAAAGCTGACGGCGCGCCGGTTTCAAGGCGTAAGCTTGTTGGCACAGGAGACCCGACAACATGGCAACGACCCCCCCGGCAAGTTCCCCGGCCAACGCCCAGAACCAGAGTGACAAGCGCGCCGAGCTGCGCCGCGCGGCGCTGGAATACCACGAGTTCCCGACGCCGGGCAAAGTGGCCATTGCAGCCACCAAGCAGTTGGTCAACCAGCACGACCTGTCGCTGGCCTATTCGCCCGGCGTGGCCGCGCCCTGCGAAGAGATCGTCAAGGACCCGGCCAACGCCTTCAAATACACCAGCCGCGGCAACCTGGTGGCCGTGATCACCAACGGCACCGCCGTGCTGGGCCTGGGCGACATCGGCCCGCTGGCGTCCAAGCCGGTGATGGAAGGCAAGGGCGTGCTGTTCAAGAAGTTCGCCGGCGTCGATGTGTTTGACATCGAAATCGCCGAGAAGGACCCGGCCCGGCTGGTGGAGGTGATCGCCGCGCTGGAGCCGACCTTTGGCGCCATCAACCTGGAAGACATCAAGGCGCCCGACTGCTTCTACGTCGAGCGCGAGCTGCGCAAGCGCATGAAGATCCCGGTCTTCCACGACGACCAGCACGGCACGGCCATCACCGTGGCGGCCGCCATGCTCAACGGCCTGAAGGTTGTGGGCAAGGATATTTCCAAGGTCAAACTGGTCACCTCCGGCGCGGGCGCGGCCGCGCTGGCCTGCCTGAACCTGCTGCTCAAGGTGGGCCTGAAGCGGGAAAACGTCTTTGTGACCGACCTGGCCGGCTTGGTGTACGAGGGTCGCACCGAGCTGATGGACGAGGACAAGATCCAGTACGCGCAAAAGACAAGCGCCCGCACGCTGGCCGAGGTGATGGACGGCGCCGACGTGTTCCTGGGCCTGTCGGCCGGCGGCGTGCTCAAGCCCGCGATGGTAGCCAGGATGGCGGCCAAACCCGTGATCTTTGCGCTGGCCAACCCCAACCCCGAGATTTCGCCCGAAGACGCGCACGCCGTGCGCCCCGACGTGGTCATGGCCACGGGCCGCACCGACTACCCCAACCAGGTCAACAACGTCCTGTGTTTCCCGTACATCTTCCGCGGTGCGCTGGACAGCGGCGCCACCACCATCACCGACGAGATGGAAATCGCGGCGGTGCACGCCATTGCCGAGCTGGCCCAGGCCGAGCAGAGCGAAGTGGTGGCCGCGGCCTATGTCGGCCAGAAGCTCGCGTTCGGCCCCGAATACCTGATCCCCAAGCCGTTTGACCCGCGGCTGATGATGAAGATCGCGCCCGCGGTGGCACAGGCTGCGGCCGACAGCGGCGTGGCCGCGCGCCCGATCAAGGACATGGACGCCTACCGCGACCGCCTGCAAAGCTTTGTGTATGCGTCGGGCACGACCATGAAGCCGATCTTCATGGCCGCCAAGGCCGCGCAGAAAAAGCGGGTGGCCTATGCCGAGGGCGAAGAAGAACGCGTGCTGCGCGCCGCCCAGATCGTGGTGGACGAAGGCCTGGCCCGCCCCACGCTGATCGGCCGCCCGGCCATCATTGCCCAGCGCATTGAAAAGTTCGGCCTGCGCCTGAAGGAAGAGCTGGACTACGACGTGGTCAACGTCGAGCAGGACCACCGCTACCGCGATTTCTGGCAAACCTACCACCGCATGACCGAGCGCAAGGGCGTCACGGCCCAGATGGCCAAGATTGAAATGCGCCGGCGCCTGACGCTGATCGGCGCCATGCTGCTGCACAAGGGCGACGTGGACGGCATGATCTGCGGCACCTGGGGCACCACCGCCATGCACCTGCACTACATCGACCAGGTGATCGGCAAGCGTGTGGGCGGCAGCCCCAGCACCCCGCAGGACGTGCAGATCTACGCCTGCATGAACGGCCTGATGCTGCCGGGCCGCCAGGTGTTCCTGGTAGACACGCACGTCAACTACGACCCCACGCCCGAAGAGCTGACCGAAATCACCGTCATGGCAGCCGAGGAAATGATGCGCTTTGGCCTCAAGCCCAAGGCGGCGCTGCTCAGCCATTCCAACTTCGGCAGCAGCAACCAGCCCAGCGCCGTGAAGATGCGCCGCACGCTGGAGCTGCTGCGCGAGCAGGCCCCCTGGCTGGAAGTGGACGGCGAAATGCACGGCGACGTGGCCCTGGACGGCACCGCGCGCGCGGCCATCATGCCGCACAGCACCCTGGCCGGCGACGCCAACCTGCTGGTGCTGCCCAACATTGATGCAGCCAATATTTCTTACAACCTGCTCAAGACGGCGGCGGGCGGCAACATTGCCGTGGGCCCGGTGCTGCTGGGCGCGGCCAAACCGGTGCATGTGCTGACCGCCAGCACCACCGTGCGGCGCATCGTCAACATGACAGCCCTGACCGTGGCAGACGCAAATGCCAGCCGATAAGGCATAAATCAAAAGTTAGTACCCACAAATTTCAGGGCGAATCGCCCTGAATCCCCCCAGGCGGCTGCTCAAAATTTGTGCAGCCGCTTGCGTTTTCAGGGCGGATCAGTCACACTAGCGCACTTGAATTTCCGGGTTTACCCGGAGTTTTCGAAGGCGTCCCTAGAACAACAGGTCCCCCAAAACTTTCGCCATGGCGCGCGTCGCTGCTGTCAAGTTTGCACTTACTAGCCTATTGTTGGCGGCGGTATTCACCGTCCCCACTGTGGTGCAAGCCAAGGGCCCGGCAAACGGGCTGGCAGACAGCCGTTCGGCCACGGTCCGCCTGGCAGAGCTGCCCAGGCAAGGCCAGGAGACTTACGAACTGATCCGCCAGGGCGGACCGTTCCCGTATGACAAGGATGGCACGGTGTTCGGTAACCGGGAGCGTTTGCTGCCGGCCGAAAAGCGCGGGTACTACCGCGAATACACCGTCAAGACGCCAGGTTCACGCGACCGGGGAGCCCGGCGCATTGTGTGCGGTGGCCCCAAGCGGGTGCCGGATGCTTGTTTTTATACCGCCGACCATTACGCGAGCTTTCGCAGGATTGTGGAGTAGCAGATGAAGCGGGATTTGTTTTTGACTATGGAAAGAGAAGCGGAGATGGATACACCACTTCGTACCGTGAGAACCAACATCGTGCAGTCGATCCGCGCCTTCCGGGTGCAGGACCTGCACGAGGCCGCGCAGTCGCTCGGCCAGCACTTCCTGTACGCCAACCTGGCCAACGCCCAGAGCAAGCAGGACGTGCTGGACATGATCGCCCAACAGTTCACGTTCCCGTCGCACTTCGGCAAGAACTTTGACGCGCTGTACGACTGCATGACCGACCCGCTGCACAAGTCGGGCCCGCAGCCCGGCTTTGTCGTGGTGCTGGAGCAGATCCCTGCCAATGCCAAATTCGACAAAGAGGCGCGCGAACAGCTGCTGGACATCTTCCGCGACACCGCGGATTACTGGGCGGACCGGAAGATACCCTTCCGATGCTTCTATTCTTTTCTGTAGCCCGTTCTGCACACACCAGC
>JBEIPU010000190.1:0-6080 GCA_040376925.1 Caenimonas sp.
CGGGCAGGCGGCACAGCACCAGGTGCACGATGTTGTCCGTGAGGTCGTGTTCACCGCCGGAGATGAAGATCTTGCCCCCGCTGACGCGCACGGAGCCATCGGCCTGCGGCACGGCGCGCGTGCGCACCAGGCCCAGGTCGCTGCCCGCATGGGGCTCGGTCAGGCACATGGTGGCCAGCCATTCGCCGCTGGCGATCTTTGCCAGGTAGCGTTCCTTGAGTTCGGCGCTGCCGTGGTGCCTCAGGCACTCATAGGCGCCGTGCAGCAGCCCCGGCGCCATGGTCCAGCCGTGGTTGGCCGCGCTCAGCCATTCGTACAGCACGCCCTCCAGCACCCAGGGCAGGCCCTGGCCGCCGTCCTGCGGCGCGCAGGCCAGCGCCGGCCAGCCGGCCTGCCAGAACGCCTGGTAGGCATCGCGAAAGCCCGGCGGCGTGGTCACGCTGCCGGCATTGAACGTGCAGCCCGGCGCGTCGCCCGCCGCGTTCAGCGGCGCCACCACCTCGCCCACGAACTTGCCCGCCTCGTCCAGCACCTGGGCCATCAGCGCCGGGTCAGCGTCGGCCATGGCGGGCAGGGCGGCCAGTTGGGCCGGCGCGTCCAGCACCTCCATCAGCAGGAATCGGGCGTCATCGGCGTGGGGTCGGTAATCCATGGTGCGGGGTCGGATCTTCTGGGGGTGGCTCAGGGTTTGCAGCTGAAGCTGGAGGCTTTTTCCACGTCGCCGCTGCCGTTGTAGCGGGCCACGGTGGGCCAGGCGCACAGCGGCCGGGTGCGGCTGGCGGACCAGCCCGCGGGCAGCTCGGCGTTGGCGCCGCCGGGGTTGCCGGCGCCGCGCACGCTGGCCGTCACGGCGTTGGGCGCCACGCCTTGCTCCACCCACTGCACCAGCGGCGTCAGCAGGTCGAACTGGTCGGCCGCCGGGCCGGCGCTGCAATGGTTCATGCCGGGCACCGGGAAGTAGCGGGCGAAGTCCGCGCCCTTGCCGCCCAGCGCCTGGTCCATGCGCAGCATCCACTGCCGGGTGTCCTCGGCCGAGAAGATGGCGTCGCTCACGCCGTGGTACAGCACCATGCGCGCGCCGCGTGCCTGCAGTGCGGCCATGCCGGCGGCGCGCTCGTGGCCCGGTGGCGACATCAGCGAGATGCCCGATTCACGGTAGGTGGCGTTGGTTGCTGCCAGCAGGGTCATGCGGGCGTCCAGGTCTTCCTTCATGGCGTCCACGGGTTTGGGCGGCGAGCTGAACACCGTGCCCACCGACAGCGGGTCCAGCGCCAGCGCATTCACGAATTTCCATTGCGCCCAGTTGGCGCCGGCCAGGCCCGCGTCCATGGGAAAGGCGCTGTACAGCGCACGGCCGCCGCGCGTGGTGGCGCCGGCAAACGACGCGGCCAGCACGTCTTTTTGCGCGGGCGTCAGGCAGGCGCCGGTGCGGCCGGCACCACCCGCTGTGGCCGCGCAGGCGGGTACATCGCGGCGGATGTCAAACGCGGCCTGGCAGGCCTGTGTGGCCTGCACCATGCCGTCACGCAGGCCGTCCAGCGCGTCGCATTTGTCCAGCAGCGCGCCGGCCACCGTCTGGCGTTCGGCGGCGGTCAGCGCGCTGCCCAGGTCGGCGATGTTCACATTGGGCACCAGCGGGTGCTTGACCGTCGCGCCCGGCGTGGCCAGCGGCGCCCACTGCTGCACGCCCCACAGCTGGGCCATGGCGGCGTTGGGCAGGCGGTAGCCCGGTGCGCCCACCAGGTAGCCGTCGTACTGGTCGCCGATGCGCGCGGCGGCCACCATGGCGTGGCGCCCGCCATTGGAGCAGCCGCCGATATACGAGCGGTCGGGGCCCTTGCCGTAGGCGGTGGCGATCAGCCCCTTGGCCATGGGCGTGAGCTTGGCCACGGCCTGCCAGCCGTAGTCCAGCCGGGCCTGCGGCTCGGCGCCGAAGTAGGGCGTCTGCGCGCCGGTGTGCCCGGCGTCGGAGCTGATGACGGCAAAGCCCTGCATCAGCGCGCCGGTCAGCGGCCCGCCGCCCAGGGCGCCTTCGGCCGGGCGCACCGCGCCGTCCAGCCCGCCGTTGCCCTGGTAGTAAAAGCGCCCGTTCCAGTTTTGCGGCAGGCGCATTTCAAACGCAATGGCGTAGTCGCGTCCGTCGCTGCCCTTGCGTTTGTGCATCGCGCCCTTGACCAGGCAGTGCGCGGGCACGTTCTGGCCGGCCAGCTTGAGCGTGCCTGCGCTGACGGTGGCGGCCGAGTCCAGCGTGGTGTTGTCATGGCGGAAGGCGCCGGCCAGTGCCTCGCACTGCGCAAGCGTTGCCGGTGTGGCGGCTTTCAGCGGCGCGGTGGCGCTGGTCTGGGGGCCGGTGCTGCAGGCGGCCAGCGATGCGGCGGCGCAGGCTGCACCCAGCAGCCTGGTGGACAGGAGGTTCATGAAGGTTCCCGGTGAATGAAAGGGGATGGATCAGGACATGCCGGTGAAGCCGATGTGGCGCACCAGCGGCCCCCAGCGGAAGTGGGCGTCGCGCTGGCTGCGGTCCATCTCGCGCACGGTCGAGCCGGTGGCGACCAGCCCGAAGGTGCCCAGGCTGTTGACCACGGCGGGCTGCTTGAGCGCGGCATTGATCGCGGCGTTGGCGTTGTCAATCACATTGCCCGGCGTGTTGGCCGGCGCATAGAAGCCAAACCATTCCTCGGTGGTCAGGTCGGCAAAGCCCTGCTCGGCAAAGGTCGCCACCTCAGGCGAGAACTTCGAGCGCGTGGGGCCGGACGTGGCGATCATGCGGATCTTGCCGGCCTTGTGGTTGGCCAGGAAGTCGCCGCTGGGCGTGAACATGGACGCCAGCTGGCCGCCGATCAGGTCGGCCACGCCGGGCACCGAGCCGCGGTAGGGCACGTGCGTCAGCGGCACGCCGGTGTAGCTGCTCAGCAGCGCACCCAGGAAGTGCGGCAGCGAGCCCGCGGCCGGCGAGCCGTAGCTGGCCTTGTCGGGGTTGGCCTTGCACCAGGCCACGTAGTCGCGCACCGTCTTCACCGTGGCCGGCACCATCGGACCCACGGCCAGGCCGTGGTGCATCACGGCGGCGATGCTCACGGGCATCAGGTCCTTGAACGGGTCGTAGCTGAGCCTGGTGTAGATGTGCGGGTACACGGCCGTGCACGAATAGGGCGTGAGCAGCAGCGTGCTGCCGTCGGGCGCGGCGTTCTTCACCGTTTCGCAGGCAATGCGCCCGCCCGCGCCGGGCTTGTTCTCGACCACGGCGGCGTTCTTGCTGAACGCGCTGCCGCGCATGTGCTCACCCACGCGGCGGCTGGTGGCGTCCGCCGTGCCCCCGGCCGGGAAGCCATTGACGATCTTGACCTGCTCCAGCCCCTGCGCGCGCGCCACCAGCGGCGCCAGCGCACCGATGGCAGCCAGCGCGCCGGCCGACTGAACGAAGTGACGACGATTGCTCATGGTTTGTCTCCTTTGAGTGAAGTTTTCCGTGCCAATTCAGTTCCAGTGCGCCCGCGCAACCGGCTTTGCCGGGCCGCAGGGGGCGCCCCCTTGAGGGGGGCGCGCCGCAGACGCTTCGGGGGTGGGCTTAGCTTTCTGCAGTGAAACCGATTTGCTTGATCAGGCGGCGCCATTCCTCGGCGTCGGCGCGCAGCAAATCACCCAGCACCTGAGGCGACGACGACTGCACCTCCATGCCAACCTGGGCCATGCTGCTGATCAGGTCAGGCTGGGCCAGGGCTGGCTGCAGGTAGGCGGCGGCGCGACGCACGGTCTGCGCATTGGCCTTGCCGGGCAGGAACATGCCATACCACTCGCGCACAGTGATGGGAAAGCCCTGCTGGCGGTAGGTGGCCACGTCGGGCACAAACGGGCTGCGGTTGATGCCGGAGATGGCCAGGATGCGCAGGCGGCCCGTCTTGATGTAGGGCAAATAGTCGCCCACGGGTGACGACATGGCCGAGATCTGCCCGCCCAGCAGGTCCTGGATGCCGGGGGCTGAGCCGCGGTAGGGGATGTGCTTGAGGTCGCTGCCGGTCAGCTTGTTGAGCAGGCCCACGATCAGGTGGGGCATGGAGCCGGCGCCAGGCGAGCCGTAGTTGGCCTTGGTCGGGTTGGCCTGGGCCCAGGCCAGGAAATCCTTGATGTTCTTCACACTCTCGGGCACGGCCGGGCCCACGCCGAACGCATGGTTGAAATAGCAGGCCAGCGAGACCGGCTGCACATCCTCCAGCGGCTTGTACGGCAGCGACTTGTACACAAACGGGTAGATCGACAGCATGGACGAAGGCGTGAGCAGCATGGCGCTGCCGTCAGCGGGGCTGTCGCGCAGCGTCGTCACGCCGATCTGTCCTCCGGCGCCGGGCTTGTTGTCCACCACCACGTTGGTCGCATAGCCGCCGCGCAGCTTGTCGGCAATGCGGCGCGATATGGCATCGCTGGTGCCGCCGGGCGGAAAGCCGCAGATGATCCTGGCCAGCTCCAGGTTGGCCTGTGCCATGGCACAAAGGGGCAGGCCCGCGCCGGCGGCCAAGGCCGCAGTCTGGGTGATGAAAGTGCGTCGATTGCTCATGTTGTCTCCTGAAAAATTGTTATCTAGGTGCCATGCGCAGTGCGCCATCGAGCCGGATGACTTCGCCGTTCAGATGGCCGTTGGTCACGATGTGCGCGGCCAGCTGGGCAAACTCTTCGGGCTTGCCCAGGCGTGAAGGGAACGGAATGGATGCAGCCAGCGACGCCTGCACAGGCTCGGGCAGCTGCTTCATGAGCGGCGTGGCAAACAGGCCCGGTGCGACCGTGCACACGCGGATGCCGTGCTGGGCCAGGTCGCGCGCCATGGGCAGCGTCATGCCGACCAGGCCGCCCTTGCTGGCGCTGTAGGCCTGCTGGCCCACCTGGCCGTCAAAGGCGGCGACCGATGCGGTGAACATCATCACGCCGCGCTCGCCGTCGTCCAGCGGGGCCAGCTTGACACAGGCTGCGGCAAACAGGCGGCTGATGTTGTAGCTGCCGATCAGGTTCACGTTGATGACCTTGGCAAAGTCTTCCAGCGGTGCAGCGTTGCCGTCCTTGCCGACAATGCGCCTGGCCGTGCCGATGCCGGCGATGTTCATGAGGATGCGGGCCGGGCCGTGGGCGGCGGCGGCCTTGTCCAGCGCAGCCACCACGCTGTCCGTGCTGGTGATGTCGCACTGGCAGGCCACGCCGTTGATGTCGGCGGCCACCTTTTCGGCCAGCGCCATGTTCACGTCCAGCACCGCGACCTTGGCGCCCAGGCGGGCCAGCTCGCGCGCGGTGGCCTCGCCCAGACCCGATGCACCGCCGGTGACGAGGGCGGCTTGTCCTTGAATGTTCATGGTTTGGTTTCCTGTGGCAAGAGGGTGAAGGGCAGGCTGCCGCCATGCAGCGCCTGCACCAGATCGTCGCGGTGCTTGAGCACGGCGCGCTGGTTGATCGAGCCCTTGTCGGTGACTTCGCCCTTGTCGATGGACGGCGGCTCGTGCATCACATGCAGGCGCGCGATGCGGTTGGCGCTGCCGGTGCCGCTGCGGTTGAGCTCGTTGAGCACTTTCTGGAAGTGCGCCTGTACGGGTGCGCTTTGCACCACGTCTTTCATGGAGGCGCTGGCATCCAGGCCCGCCAGCTGACGCACAGCGTTGGTGGGGAACACCAGCGCGCCCACTTCCTTGAGGTTGATGCCGGTCAGCACAGCGTCCTGCACATAGGGTGCGCCCGCGGCAATGACCTTGGCGCGCAGCGGCCCCACGCTCACAAAGGTGCCGGTGGCGAGCTTGAAGTCTTCGGCAATGCGGCCGTCAAATTTCAGACCCTGGTGTGCGTCGTTGTCGTCGATCCACAGCACGGCGTCGCCGGTGCAGAAGAAGCCTTCGTCGTCAAACGCTTCTGCGGTGGCGTCGGGTGCGCGCCAGTAGCCGGGCGTGATGTTGGGGCCCTTGTAGCGGACCTCGGTCTTGCCCTCGGCCGGCACCAGTTTCAGCTCCAGCCCCGGCGTGGGCACGCCCAGGTAGCCGGCCTTGACATTGGGGTTGGTGATGAAGATCGCAAACGGCGACGATTCGGTCATGCCCAGGCCCGTGCCC